>JAGAHD010000019.1 GCA_017627255.1 Bacteroidales bacterium
TCATGATCGGGCGGTACTTGGTGGCGAGGAGTTCGGCCATCTTCAGGACGATGGCGGCACGGGTGGTCCAAGGGGTTTCGGACCAGACCTTGTGGGCCTCCATGGCGGCGTCGATCGCCATCTGGACTTCCTTCTCTCCTACTTTGTGGTAGGTGGCGAGCACGTGCTTGTGGTCATGCGGGCAAACCACCTTGCCGGTATTGCCGGTACGGATTTCCTTGCCACCGATGATGATCGGGATGTCAAGGACGGTGTTCCACTGACGGTCCAGTTCGGCATCCAGGGCGATGCGCTCCGGAGAGCCTTCGAGATACGCTTTGACCGGTTCATTGGCCGGTACCGGGAAATTGATGATGGAGTTGTTCATGATTTGGTTATTAATAAAAACGTTTAATTATTTTCTATCTCCAAATGTAGCGATTTTCCTTGAGAATCGGAAGCGGTTTCGCCCATCTTTTAACGAAAAGTTGTCCGGTGGCTTTATTTTGGATGATTTTGCCATCGGTTTGTACTTTTTTGCGACTGTGGCCGTTTTTAGCGGTGGACCGGCTCAGGCGGCAGGAGATAGAAAAACAGGGTTATATGAAGAAGGGGGAACCTGGATCTTTAACCGGGAGATTTCGGAAAGATTCTTCATCCATATTGAGGATTTCTAACAAGGGAGCGAGAGCATCGGCATCGCACATGATTTGGACCTGATAGGGACTATCGTCTTGTGGTCTCCCTAAAGGCATGAAACTGTATGGGAAGAAATAGAGACTTTCTATCGGGTATATCATCGGAATAACAACGTTGTCCGAGTCGCCAATGATTGTTATTTCAGGTCTTTCGGGTAAAGAATACAAATGCTGTGCCTCGATCCTGTCGGCTGCTTCGGAAGAGAGTTCGAAATTTATCACGTATGTCGGTATGCGGTAATGTGGATTAAGCACAAGTACGGAAATGGCATGCATTTCCGAGGCGAGAAGATAGTGTTCCGGGAGATTGTCCTGAGGGGAATTCTTATTACAAGACGGTGTGAGCAATGTGGATAATAATGCTATTCGTAATAAAACAGAGTGTTTCATGGCTTTACGGTTTGATAGTGGGTTCAGCACGTCCTGTCTACAAAGATAATGATTATCAAGATTTTTCAAAAAAAAGGGACGGCCTCCAAGTTCCGAACTTGTCAGCCATCCCCTTTGATGATGCGGAGGAACCCTACAGATAGTTGTACGTAATCGTCATTTCGTAGGTTTCGTCTCCGACGGCGATCTTGTTGCGGAAGACGATGGTCTTGCCCTTGGCGGCGGCGATGCGGTCAGGATGCATGCCCACCAGGAAGCGGCCCTGGTTCTCGCCCGTTCCGTTGGGATCGGCGTCATAGGTGATCTTGCTGCCGCTCTTGTCCTTCTTGCCGCCCCAGACGTACCACTGCCAGAAGGCGGTTCCGCTGCTCCAGGAGCAGGCCTTTGAGGCATCGTCCGCCCACATGCCGGGTTTGTAGGAGGTCATGTCCACCTGCGAGCCGTCGGGGTTGTAGCAGGTGAAGCTGCTCTCGTCCAGGTCCCGGACATCGGCCCCGATGAAGGCATTGACCTTCTCGACCGGAAGCTCGAAATATCCGACCTGGAACCCGCCGCGGGAGGCTGCCTCCTGCGTGTCGATGTCGACGTTCACCGCGATGGTCTTTCCGGACAGGGTCCAGGAATAGGTGCTGCCGAGACCGGCGCCGTTGAGGCTTCCGCTGGCAGGTGCCGAGAGGTCCTGGATATTTCCGTCGACCGTGAACTTGACCTTGTAAGGCCAGTGGCGGTCGTTGGTGTTGTTTTCGTCCCAAAGGTGGGTGATATAGGTAGTCGGCGTACAGGCTACGACAGCCCAGACATGTCCGGCACCGGCCGGAACGGTCCAGGAGGCGGAAGCGAGATTGCCGGTTGCGGCGGTCGCCATGACCGGATCGCTGTAGGAGCGGGTGCTTCCGTCGGTCCCGAGGGACACGAAGCCGATGCTCCAGCCGGCGACGGCGTCATCTCCGCTCTTGTTGAAGCCGGGCTCGTTGGGAAGGCCGGTGAAATCCACCGTGATTTCCTGTCCTGCGGCGGCGCTGACGGGGATGATGTTGAAACCGGTCGCCTCCGGCGCCTTGGACGGATCCACCAGGTACCACCCTTCACCGGCATCGCTGCCCTTCCAGGAAACGGCTCCGGCATAATGGGCGCCGGCGGTGCGGGTCTGCTGGAAATCCCAGGTCGCAATGCGGGCGGCATAGTCATACAGCTGGGCGTTGAACTGGTCGATGTCCAGTCCGTAGGCGGCCATGTAGGACTGCAGGGAGTCCTTGGGCCTGCGGGCTGTGCGCCATACCTTGGCTACGGCGTCGATGCCGTACTGGTCGATCCAGTAGTAGTGGAAGAAATAGCTGCCGTAGCGCATGTCTTCGTGGGCGAAGTGGCGGTGGCAGTTGTCGCAGAAGACGGAGAAATAGTAGTTGGTGAACGTCTCCTCCGGGCACATCTGGAAGGACTGCCACTGGGCGGTCTGCTCCCAGAAGGTGCTGCCCTGGCCCTGGTCATACCGGAAGGCCGTGCTCAAGATGTCGGTCGCTTCGTTGTTCAGGATCAGGTCGCAGGCGGTCTGGTACTGGAAGGAGTGGCCGATCTCGTGGGCGATGGTGGAGCGGCTGTTGGCTGCTTCGGGGTTCACCCACAGGCATCCGGTGATGTTGTCTTCCGGACCGGAACCGTAGGCTGCCCATTCGGTCTGGTGCCAGAGGTAGATCTGGAACTTATACTCGTCCAGGTAGGATTTGGTGACGGTGGTGAAATGCGCGAACTTGAGCGTATTTACGTAGTAATCATAGATTTGTTCGCACCAGTCGAGGAAGGAGTCCGTGTCCAGGTGATAGGGCGCAGAGGCTTCGTCCGGCGTCGTTGTGCCGTAGTCCTTGTCCCAGAAGATGATGAAGTGCTCGCTCTGCTTGCTGCGTCCGAAATAATAGAGGCTCTCGGGCTTGAGCGGGTCGTAGAACGTGCTGGTCACGTCCCATCCGCGCGCGCTCTTGTAGAACTCGGACGTCATGTAGATCTTGTCATAGTTGGGAACGTCGGAAGGCTTCAGGACAGCTTCCGCAATGGGTCCGGGAGTCGGCGTCGGATCGGGTTCGGGCGTCGGTACCGGATCAGGTTCAGGTGTTTTTCCGCATGCCGCCACGAAGGTAGCGGCGATGGCCAGCATGGCCCAGAATGATGTTTTTCTTGTTTTCATGGATTGTGGTTCAGTGCTCCAAAGGTACGTAAAACCTTAGAAGGACGTTGTAACAATCGTACAAACCGGCTGGATGATTGTTATACAGCCGTCCTGTGGGACCTAATCATGCAGTTTCTGGTCATAGTTGAACCATCTGACCTGCGTCGATGCGGTTCCGTCGGTCCCTTCACCCAGCGTAAGGTAATAGGGGTAGGTCGTTTTCAGCAGGGCGGACGAGAACCGGTAGGTCCGGTTGCAGACGACGGCGAAGATGACGCCGTTGGCCGGCTGCTGTCCCTCCAGCGATACGGTGCATTCCCCGTGTTCGAACGGTTCGGCGTAGACCGGCCGTCCGTCGGTGGTTCGCCAGCACAGCTGGCAGACCATGTCTTCCGGATCGGGCTTATTGGGGATATGATACGGCTCGAACCCGACCGTGACCCGGTCACCCTTCACCTTGACGGGGATGATGTTGGCGCCCGTCCAGCCCGGCAGGGTCGTGGCTTCCGGGAAAAGGCGCACGCCGTCCTCGTCCAGATAAGTCTCTACATAGGGCGTCATCTTCCAGGGCGCGCACTTGTGCGATCCTTCCGATTCCACGGTGGTCCCGAAATACTGGTTGTACAGTTTCTTGACCGCGTTGGAATAAATGCCGAGGTCGCAGAGGGCCACCCGGGAGCGGAACTCCAGGATCATGCGCTTGACCTGGTCGTGTCCCATGGGGGACGAGCGGGCGAGGCTTTCCAGGAGATATCCGTCGCAGTGCTCCCAGATCCACTTGATGGCGCCGTCTCCGACGCTGATTTCCATGAAGGAGGGGAACACTTCGGAATACTGCACGCCGCCGAGAATCCGGCGGTTGTCGCCGGTGGAACGCATCGTCCAGTCCGGCGGACCCCAGGTCCCGTCGCTCTTCCAACCGCCGTAGCATTCGATGGGGATGAACGGGGCCAGAAGGGTTCCGGAGGCCAGCCAGCCGAACTCGATGTCAGCGGGCTTGGTGGTGCCCCGGCGGATGTTGAGGGCACGCTGCAGCCAGACGTCGCATCCTTCGTGGAACCAGCTGATCTTCTTGCCGCCGGGGCGGGAGGAGAAAAGGCAGTGGATGCCCTCATGGGTCACATTGTAGGTATGGTAATCCTTGTCGGAGTAACTGCATTGGGGATCAAAGCAGTAAACGGGATAGTAGGACAGCAGGAGCATCGGGTACTCTTTGCCGCCGCTGTACACGGACCCCTGCCAGCCGCCGGTAGCGGTGTTGGGCTCGTTGTCGGTCCCGAGGCCGGAACCGTACAGGTACACGGCGGACCGGTAGCCCTCCATGGCGTTACGGTCGGGGAGCCATCCCATTTCGTCGCGGAGATACTGGAAGTCATCGTTCAACTGGTAGAGCATGCGTTTCGCGGCCTCTTCGTTCTCCTTGACCAACTTGTTCGCCCGTTTTCCCTGGACGAAGGTGAACCAGCGGTCATCGTACCGCCAGGCCTCTCCGCTTACGACCCCGGTCATGTTCTTGGTCGGCATGGGGGGCATGGTGTAATCCTGCAGGAAATCATAGTCGATGCCTTCATAGGCGGGCCACTGCGAGAAAGTCGGGGCGAAGGTCGTCTTTTCTTCCGGCTCCGTGCCGGGATCTTTGTGGCAAGCCGTCAGGGCCGTAAGGGCCGTCAGGGCAAGCCCTGCCAGCAGGGCGACATATCCGTGTTTCATGTTGTGTCAGGTATGTGCAATAAAATCCGGGCCGACAGGATGCCGGCCCGGAAAATGAAACCTATCGATTATTCAGCGATATTGATCGTGAAGTTGAAGTCGTTGCCGGCGAACTTGGCCTTGGAGGTGTAGGAACCCGGCTTGAATCCATAACCCGGATTCTTTCCGACGTAAAGCAGGTTCGGGGCTTCAAAATCGTGACCGCCCAGGTCCTTGTAGTTGGAAGTGTAATATTGCCAGAAGGATACGCCCGTATCCCATGCACCGGCAGAACCGTCTTCCATGAACCATTCACCCGGGATGTAGGAGGACCATTTCTCGTACGGGGTACCGTCAGGACCCACCGGATAGAAGGTCTCGATGGAAGAAGCCAGCTGGGCGATGTCGACGCCGTACTTGTCATTCACATAGGCCTCGTTGATGAAGAAGCCCATCCAGCCCCAGCTTGCATCCATGCCGGAGACGGAGACGTTGGCGGAGATGTCGATGCCTTCGTCACCGAGCGTCCAGGAATACTCGTACGGACCCACCTTGCCGGACTTCTCGGTCGGATACGCGGCGTGGAAGTGTACGGTCACCGTGAGGAGCTTGTCGCCAAGCTGTGCCTTGCCGGTCACCACTTCGCCGTCCTGGACATTGCCAGGGTTCGTTCCTACGAGGAAGAGACCTTCCGTGAAGTGACCTTCATACTTGTAGTCACCGAAGTTGTACCACCAGTACATGTGGCCGTCAGACCAGCCGCAGGCGTTACTGGAAGCGTCATACCATTCGCCCGGAGTGTAAGACGTCCACTCGCCGGAAGGAGTGCCGTCGGCATTGAGCGGATAGAAGAACTCGATGTTGGCAAGCTGGTTGATGTCATCGATGCCAAGGTAAGCGGTCATGATTTCCGTCGGGATGGTGGCTGCGGTAAAGACCCAGCTGCCGGTTTCACGGATCGTGGGCAGGTAGGCATCCACATCCACGTTGAGGCCTTCCTCGTCGAAGGACCACTGGATAGTGTGGTTGCCGTCCACGCCGCCGCCGTACGGATACGGAGTGCCGGTGCCCTCGAAGACAGCCTCGGGATAACCTTCGGTTTCCGGAAGGATCACATCGTGGAAGATGTAGGTGATCGTGAGCGGGAGTTCCTTGCCGGCGCCCTTCATCACGGCCTTGGAAACGATCGGTTTCTCGAATTCAATCTTGGAGATGTTGCCAGGGTTTCCGCCGAAGAGGAAGATGCCGGGGTTGTCCTCATAGCCCAAGTCATAGTACTGCTCGCTGCGGACATACCACTGCCAGTAGGCGACGCCGTCACTGTAATTGGTGCTGGCGCCTTCGTTGTCAATCCACATACCGGGAGCGTAGGAACTCCACGCGACCTTGGAGCCGTCAGGATTGAGAGCATAGAAGTCGTCATCGCTCAGGGTGCCGGGATCGAAACCGAGGATACCCTTGACATAGTCCTGGGTCAGTTCGGGGATGTAACCGATGGTCCAGTCGCCGGTCTCCTGCCACTCTTCGGTGTTGATTTCCACGTTGATGGAAAGGCCTTCGGTCTCATGGATCGTCCAGTCGTACTTGCTGGTGGTGGCTACGACACCGTCTTCGCCGGGATACTGGAGGACACCGCTGCCGGACTCCATCTTTTCGGCCTGGCCGAAGTGGATGGTGACAATCCAGTCATAAGTGACATCTCCGGCGACAATCTTCGCCTTGGAAGTGACGTCTTTGCCCAGCACGTCCTTGACATTGCCAGGGTTGCTGCCCAGGTAGATGATATCGGGATAGGTGTTGGCATTCATGTCATATCCGCCGCCTTCTTCATCTCCCCAGATATACCACTGTCAATACATACGGCCGTCGCCCCAGCCGCAGGAATTACCGTCGGCCTGCACCCACATGCCGGGTTTGTAGGAGGTCATGGATTCGACCTTGGAGCCGTCCGGCTGAACGCCGTAGAACGTGGTTTCGTCCAGGTCACTCTTCACATCGATGCCCAGGAAGTCGTTGATGGAAGCGCGGTCCAGCGTGAACCAGCCGATGGAGAATTCTCCGCCGTTGAAGGTGTCGTCACCATTGACGTACTGGCTGCCGTCCACCCAGGCTTCGATGTTGATGGTCGTCTCGTCGGCCTTCCATGCGTAGGTATGATTGGTCTCCTTCACATTGCCGTCCTTGTCCAGACGCACCAGTTTTCCTTCCCCTTCATAGGTGATGACCGGTTCCGGTTCCGGAATCACGGGGATGCCGTCATTCTCAAACCAGGCCTTTTCGTGACACCCCGCAAGGGCGAGGGTCGCGAGGGCCATCCATATAAGATTCTTTTTCATATTGCTCTTTTGTTATTGATTATTCGTTCGGTACTCCCTTTCAGGACTACATGTTGTCAGGAATCGGATCGTCGATGGCTACGGATTCGGCCATGGCGCCGTTAGCGGAAACATAGCCCGGGTTCTGGCCCAGGTTTTCGTTGTCCTGCTGGGTACCCTTGTCAATCGGGAACAGGCAAGTGTGGTTGTCACCGATGGCAGTGTGTTGAACCAGTTACGGGTTCCGAAGGTGCCGAAGCGGATCATCTGCTGGCGGCGGAGGGCTTCCAGGGCGAATTCCCAGCCCCACTCGTCATACATGCCGGCGAGGGTGATCGGATCGTTGTCCTTGCCGGACGGGGTGGTCACCTGGGAAGCTTCGAGGGCCTTGTAAACCTCGCTCCAGTCATGCGGCTGGCGGGTTTCGTCGGTGGACCATTCGCCGTCGTTCAGCTTGAATCCCTGTCCGTAGATGTTGATCATGTCAGAGGTGATGTCACCGAAGGAGGCGAGACCGTACTTCATCATGGAGTTGGTACGGGTCAGGTCGGCACGCGTGATTTCCGGGGCGCTGCGGCGACGGACGGCGTTCACGAGGTCTTCCGGCGTGTCACCGTAGGAGCTGGAAGCTCCGCGGAGGATGCACTCGGCAGCGGTGTAGTAGGCTTCAGCAAGACGGAACCAAGGGAAATCGTTGGTCCAGTGGTTGGTGCTGGAAGCGTCCATGTCGGGCTGGTACTTGGCCTGACGGCAACCGAAGTCGATGGAGGTGATGGTCTCCTTGCCATGGGCGCCCGTGATGGACGGCAGGTAGTTGAGGCACCACCAGGCAATCTGGTCGCGCTTGCTCACTTCCACGCCGGCGGCAGCATCCTCGAGATACTTCTCAGCCTTGGAAGTGTTGTCTGCAATGGAAGGAGTGCTCTTGAACTGGGGACCGTAGAGCCAGGTCTTGGCCTTGCGGGTGTCACCTTCCTGATAGGAGTTGATGAACTGAGGGTTACCGCAGTTTCCGCCCCAGGTGTTGGTGGCATAACCGAAGTGTGCACGGCCTTCGGACGGAGGATAGAACTTCATGGCCATACAGAACACATGGTTACCCGTGTTGTAGACATTGTCGAAAGGAATCGCGAAGATGATTTCGGTGTTGGCGACGGCGGAAGCGTCGTCGAACGGCTTGAAGTTGTCTTCGTAGTTGGCGGACAAGGTATACGGACCGTTGTGGATGACGTCTTCGGCAAGCTTGAGAGCCTTGTCATAAGCGGGGGTTCCCACATAGACTTCGGCATTGAGGTAGACTCTCATGAGGGCCATCTTGACACCCCACATGTTCAGACGACCGTAAGTGGCGGCGGAACGCTCGGTGGAGAGGACGCCGTTGTCGATGACTTCCTGGAGCTGCTTGGTCACGAATTCGTAAACCCGGCGGCGGGAGCTCTGCTTGGGCAGGTCGGTGTCCTTGTAGGAGGTCACGATCGGGACGTTTCCGTGGGAGTCGAGAAGGACGGCGTACCACAGGGCGCGGACGGCCTTGAGCTCGTCGAGGATATAATCGTGGAGGTCACCGGTGTTCAGGGTGCCGTCGAGGATCTGGTCCATGACGCGGTTGGCGGCATTGATACCGGTGAAGGCATAATAGTAAAGGGAAGAAGGGGAACCCGGATCGTCGGCATACCAGGTGTGCTCATGCATACGCTGGTACACACCGCCGTCGACCCAGCCGTTCGGACGGGCAGGGGTGATCACCACGTCGGCGGCCTCTTCCTGGGCGTCGAACATGCCGTACCAGTCCATCATGGCGCCGAACTCGGAATAGGAGCTGGCGAGCAGGGCGGCGACATCCTGGTCCGTCGGCTCGAAATCTTCCATGAGGATCTCGCCATACGCTTCCTCATCAAGATTGAAGCAGCCGGTGAACATTGTGGCGGAAGCCGCAACGAGGGCTATGGTTGAAAGTATTCTTTTCATATTCTGTGTCAATTTAGAAGGTGATGTTGAGACCGAAGGTATAGGTACGGATGGTCGGATACTTGTCACGCTCGTCGGTACCGGCATCGAAACCGTTCACCGGGACTTCCGGATCCAGGCCGGTGTACTTGGTGATGGTCGCGAGGTTGTGGATGGAACCGTAGACGCGGAGTTTCTTGACGTACTTCTTGTTCTTGAAGTTGAGGTTGTAACCGAGGGTCACATTGTCGATCTTCCAGTAATCGCCGTCTTCGATGTAGTAGCTGACGATACGCTGGGTGTCGGAGAGGTTGACCATCTTGCCGATCTTTTCGCCGGTACGGGCATCAACGGCCTCGAACTGGTCGAAGGCGCAGTTCAGGGTGTTGTACAGGATCGTCGGGTTTCCGTAGAACATCTTCTGGAAGTTCAGGATCTGGAATCCGAAAGCGCCGCGCATGGTGAGGGCGAGGTCGAAGTTCTTATAACGGAAATTGTTGTTGAAGTTCAGATAGATGTCAGGAACACCGTTGCCGAGGACCTGCCAGTCGGTGTAACCGGCATCGGCGGCGAGGCCGTAGTACTTGCTCACGACATTGCCTTCCTCATCGTAACGGAGACGCTCGACAACCCATTTACCGTTCTCGTCCAGACCGATGGAGCGGAGGTTGAAGAAGTTGCCGATCGGCTGTCCGACTTTCACCTGGTGGGTCGTCTTCTGGATCGGTTCGCCGGTGTATCCGGTGTCGAAGTAATCGTTCTCGGACTTGAACTGGTCGTTGCTGATGGAGAGGAGCTCGTTCCGGTTCTTGGAGAAGGTGAGGGAGGAGTTCCACTCGAAGTCGCGGGTCCTCACCGGCGTGGCGTTGAGGAGGATTTCGATACCTTCGTTGCGGATCTGGGCGACGTTGGCCATGATGGAACCGTAGTAGTACGGAGGAGTCGGGACGGAGTAGTAGTACAGACCGTCCTTGGTGTCACGGCGGTACAGGTCGATGCTACCGCTCAGGCGCTCGTCGAGCACTGCGAAGTCGAGACCGACATTGTACTCTAATTTCTTCTCCCAGTGGAGGTTCGGGTTGTCGTTACGGGTCGGGGAAATCGGCTGGATCCATTCACCGTTGTACATGTAGTTGCCGGAGTAGTCGATGGAAGCCAGGGACTGGTACGGGCTGGAGATGTCGATACCGGTCACACCGTAACCGGCGCGGAGCTTGAGGTTGTTCAGCCAGGAAACGTCCTTGAGGAACTCCTCGTTGTTGAGACGCCAACCGGCGGAGATGCCGGGGAAATAACCCCATTTCATACCCTTACCGAACTTGGAGGAACCGTCGCGACGGATGGAAGCCATCAGCAGGTAGCGGTCATCGTAGTTGTAGGTGGCACGGTCGAACAGACCGATGAGCTTGGACATGCTCTTGCCGGAAGACATGCTGGCGGTACCTTCCTTGAGGCCCTTACCCTTCTGGAGGGCGTTCCAGGTGTAACCGTCGTTCGGGAAGTTCCAGTTGCTGGCGCTGAAGTTCTCGGAGTAGCCGTCCTCATAGGAGTAACCGCCGACAGCCGTCACGTGGTGGTCGCCGAAGTCCTTGACCCAGGAGGCGCTGAGCTCGACCATGTTGGAAATGTAGTCGGACGCACCTCGGCCGGCCTGGCCGTTACGGCCGCTCTTGGTCGTGGATTCGTCCTTACGGGTGTTGTAGTAACCGGAGATGCTGTTCTGGCCCTTGCGGACATACATCATCTTGAGGGTGAGGGACTCGATGGGCTTGAGCTCAGCGACGCCGTTGAAACGGACATTGCGGCTGCGGGACATGCCCAGCTGCTCATTGAGGTAGGTCATCGGGTTCGCATAGAGGTAGATGTCACGGGTCACATAGGAACCGTCCTCTTCATAGATCGGCTGGAGGGGACCCTGGATGCAGGCCTGGCGGTATGCGTAGGCGGCATCGAAGCGGGAGTCGCTGTTGGTCTCGTTGGCCATGACTTCGGCGGAGAGCTTCAGCTTGTCATTCAGCAGATACTGGGAAACCATGGCACGGGCGCGGATGTTGGAGCGGCCGGTGTTCTTGATGGTACCCTGGTTGTCATTGTAGGTGATGTTGGCGGTGTAGGTATTGTGCTTGGTACCGCCCATGATGGACACGTTATGGTTCTGGGAGATGGCCGTACGGGAAATCTCGCTGAGCCAGTCGGTCGGGATCTCGCGGGCCAGCTGGCCGTTGGCACCCTGGAATTTCCAGCCTTCTGCGCGGCGGGCGGTCAGGTCGTCAGCCGTCATGAAGTCGGGGCGCTTGAGCCAGGTGGATGCGGTCACATAGCCGGAATACTCGACCGTGGCAGGCATCTCACGCTTCGCGTTCTTGGTGGTGATGATGATGACGCCGTTGGTACCGCGGGTACCGTAGATAGCGGTGGCAGAACCATCCTTCAGCACATCGATGGTCTCGATGTCTTCCGGAGCCACAGTGGCAAAGGATCCCGGGATACCGTCCACGAGGATGAGCGGTGCGGAGGAACCGTAGAGGGAGGAGGTACCACGGAGCATCACGGAGGAGGAAGCCGTCGGGTCACCGGAAGAAACGGTGATCTGCAGACCGGCGACCTTGCCCTGGATGAGCTGGCCGGCATCGATCACGGCGCCCTTGTTGAAATCCTCTGCCTTCACGTTCTGCACGGAGGAGGTGATATCGGCCTTCTTCTGGGTACCGTAACCGATGGCCACGGCTTCCTGGAGGAAGGAGGTCGCTTCCTGCATGACGACGTCGATCGTACCGCGGTTGCCGACGGTCATTTCGACGGTTTCATAACCGATGCAGGAGAACTGGAGGACGGAAGCAGCGCCCTTCACGGAGATGGTGTACGTACCGTTCACATCCGTGACCACGCCGTTTGTCGTCCCTACTTCGACGACGCCGCCGCCGATGACCGGCTGGCCCGTTTCGTCGGTGACGGTTCCCTTCACCACGACGTCAGCCATCGCAGGGATCGCTGCCGTCAGCAGGAGGAGGGAAAGACAGAAATGGTAAAAACGTTTCATACTTTTTTGATTGGTTAAAGAATAGTTGGTTGAAACTTTTTCAAAATTTTTAGTAACGCGTGCGCGAAAGTTGACAAATATAAATATTTGCAGGCGATTGGCTATGTAAAATCGTCCAATCGTCTGCAAAAATCGTCCAAATTTGGATTATTCTATCGGTTTAACGGCTTCCGCCGCCGAAACCGCCTCCGGAAAAGCCGCCTCCGCCCCCGAAAGAGGTGTGTCCGCCAGTCCCCTTGAAACTGCCGGCCTGCTGGCGGGCGACGGCCCGGTTGATGACAGATGTGGACATATTGTTGGTCATCCGGATGGTCCGGAGCATGATGGTCGGATCCATGCCGACGGTCTGGGAAATTTCCTGGAATTCAGCCGGGAAGAGTTTCTGGAACTGGCCGGCAACCTTGTCGGCGATGCCGTACAGCTGGGCGAAGACGAGGTAGTCTTTCCAGAGGCCGACCTCGACGGCGCCGCGTTCCTTGGAAAGGGTGAATTCGCTGAGGAAATTCTTGAATTCGATGACGTGGCATGCCTCGCGGGCACCGTCCGCGTTGGTGGTGTTGCCGCGGAGGAAATATCCCTTCTGGTTCATGTACTGCCGGCCGCGGGCGAGGGCACGGGTCGGCCACGCCGTCACTTTCTTGAAATTCCGCTCCGACCATTTCTCAAATTCACCGGCTTCCAGCAGCATGTTGGCGCCGCTGGCATCGCGGGCCATTTCGTAGAGGGCGCGCTCCACGTCGTCTTCGATCACGGCGGGATCCGCTGCAAAGGCCAGGTTGACCCGCTTGCTGCTCTTCGGATCCGGCCGGACGGACAGTTTCCCGTCCAGGATCCAGCGGAGGAAGAAGGCGCCAATTACCCCCTGGGACGAGGTCTTTCCGCCGAAACGCCAGCCCTTGTCCAGAACGAAGAACGAAGCGAAGAGGTTGCCGTCCATCGGAGCTTCCCGGTACCATTCGGCGATCTTGGTCTTGCCGTACATGGACTTACTGTACTTGTAGCCGAGCGAAGAGAGGATGATGGCCCGGATAAGGGCAAAGATCGACCCGCCGAACAGGAGGGCGAAGAATGCGAGGATGATTTTTGCGACCGGGTCGACTTCGCTTTCCCCGTAGGAACTGCCGTCCATGGCTTTTTCCTTGAGGGAGTCGAAACTTCCACCGACGGCAACTTCCGGCGTGAACAAGCCCTTTTCGAAACGGACCAGGGTGATGAGTGAACTCTTATACTGGAAGGGTTCGGTGGATTCGGCAACGATGGCTCCGTCCGTGACATTGATTTCTCCGTTGAAGCCGAAGCCCCATACGCGCGTATTATCATAGGTCCAGACGGGGGATCCCTCCGCACCGTGGATCGTGACGCGGGCATGTTGGGGCGGTGCCACCAGGCCGGGATTGACGAACATGAAATTGAATCCGTCCGCATCGTCATAGGCCTGGACAAGGCCGTGGACGGTAAAAGAAGCCTTCCAGATGTGGGAGCCGTAAGAGCCCTGGCCCCAGCAGAGTTCCACGCCGTCGCGTTTCTCCACGATGCCGCAGCGTCCGGCCTTCTGGGAAAGGGAACGGTCGACATCCCACCTGCGGCCTTCATTGATGAAGTCCTGTCCGTTTTCGCTGACGGAGAAATCGGTAACAGACATGGGACCGAGGTTCCCGATCGGAATATACCATTCGGTCCCGTCCGTCACGGTGACATCCCAGACCTGGGTAATCCGGGCCGACCCGTCCTGCGACAGGTCGACCGTGATGTCGACGTCCCGGATGCTCTGGGCGGACAGGACGGCGCCTCCCAGCAGGAGGAACACCGCAAGCGCCAGCCGTTTCATCAGAACTTGGGATAATCCTTCTTGGAGGTGTCTTCGGCGAGGTAGTCACGCTTGGCAAAGCCCAGCAGTCCGGCGATCAGGGAAGCCGGGAACATCCGTACCTGGTTGTTGAACCGGGTCACGGTATCATTGAACGTCATGCGGGACAGCCGGACATTCTCTTCGTATTTCTCGATCGACTGCATCGTCTGGCGGTAATTCTCGTTGGCCTTGAGGTCGGGATACCGCTCCGCGATGGCAATCAGGCGGGCGCTGATGTCCTTGAGGGCAGCCTCGTTGGCGTTGACTTCCTCGACGGTGGGGTTGGCGGACGCCGTGATCTTGCGCTGGGCGATGACCTTCTGGAGGGTCTCGCTCTCATAAGAGGCATATTCGCGGGTGAGCTTCACGAGCGCCTCGAGGGCGTCGTAACGGCTGACCTGCTGGACATTGATCTGCTTGAGGGCGTTGTTGCAGAGTTCGTCGCTCTGGACCAGCTTGTTCTGGACTGAAATTCCCCACAGGACGAGCAGGGCGACGACGGCGATGACAATGACGAGCGTTGTTGACATGGTTTTGTGCTTTTATCAAGTTGTATGTTACAAATCTACACAAAAATTCGTAGTTTTGCATGACTAAAAACATGTGGAAATGAAAAAATCGGTTTTTTGTATGCTGCTGGCGGCCCTGCTCGCCGTATCATGCATGAATTTCGGGACCGGGTCCCAGAATACATACCAGTTTGTCTGTACGTATGACTCCGGCACCCAGACGGACGAGTTATTCGGAGAGGATTCCGTTTTCTTCTTTGATTCCGGCACCCTGTATTTCGGACCGGTGTGCCATTATGCCAAGATGAAGGCGGGCTCGCACATTCCCGAGGGCGGGTTCGCCCTTTCGAAAGGATGTGACACCCTGGTGGCGGAGGGGCATGTGGCTTCCCGCTATGCGGTCTGCGGGACGTCAGGATCCGAACGTTCCAAGGCTTTCCTGGTGTGGAAGGACACGCTTTCGACCCTGATGCCTGAACATGCGGTGACGGTAACCTATCCGAACAATACCAGTTCCGGCGACCTGTTGTGGATGGATGTGAACAATACCGCCGCCGTGGTGAACGCCGCCCTGTACGGAACCGGCCTTGAGGGCGGACCTTTCACGGGAAGCGATTATCTGACACTGAAAGTGCGGACTTTGCTTTCCGGCAAGCAGGTGTATGAAAAAGAAATCAAGCTGGTGGACGGAACCAAGCCGATCCGGGAATGGACCCTGGTGGACCTGTCGGAGGCCGGCCAGTTCGATACGATGGACCTGTCGATGTCGAGCAGCCGTCCGGACATGCCCTTGTACTGCTGCCTGGACAATTTCACCATCTACTATCGGGAAATCTACGAATAACCCCTTATGAAAACGAACCAGGATTACAAGAATGCCGCCCTTTCGGCACTGAAGGGCAATTGGGCACCCGCCGTGCTGGCGGTCGTTGTTTTCTGCGCCGTCGAACTGGTGGCCATCGGACCCGCCAGCTGGCAGATGGGCCGTTTCCAGACGATGGCCGCCGACATCAACCCGGGCAATCCCGCTGCGATGCTGGAGATGATGAGCGGGATCAACCAGGCTTCCTCCTGGCAGATGCTGGTGTATGTCTTCGCGCTCTTCCCCCTGATCATCGGCCTTACGAACGCATTCCGCGCCCTTCTGGTGAATGGTGACAACCGGGTGACACAGAATATGTTCCAGTTCGGTTTCCATCCTTACTGGCACAAAGTCTGGGGCTATCTCCTGATGTACATCTTCATTGCCCTGTGGAGTTTGCTGCTGATTATCCCGGGTATCGTCAAATCGTTGTCCTATGCCATGACCCCATACATCCTGGAGGAGAATCCGGAACTGTCGGCCAACGAGGCGATCGATCGCAGCCGCGCCATGATGCGAGGCCATAAGTATGACCTTCTGTGGCTGTACCTGAGTTTCATCGGCTGGTTCCTCCTGAGCTTCCTGACGCTCGGAATCGGCCTGCTGTGGCTGATTCCCTATGTGGAAACGGCCCAGGCAGCCTTCTACGAGGACGTGAAAGCCGATTATGCCCAGAATGGCGGTCTGATCTGATTATACATCCAGAATTCCTTCCGGGAGTTGCATCCGGAGGGTCTTTGACGTCTCATCCAGGGACAGGACGAGTTCTTCGTGAAGCGGGACAAGGACCTGTCCCTTTCCCGTATCCACCCAGATACAGGGGTTGCCGGGAATATCCTCGTGGGCGCTGACCGTGCCCACCGCCTTTCCGTCGGCATCCTGGAGCGTCCAGCCGGTCAGGTCCCCGTCTTCCTCTTCGTACAGGTCGTCTTCGCACCAGAGGACAGCGCCCGAGAGTTCGTCGGCATCTTCCAGCGAATGGACGCCCGTCAGGCGGACCAGGGCACGGTTGGTGCCGCGGGGGACAAAGGATTCAAAATAAAGGGAACCGGCAGTCCGTCAAATTCGACGAACACCGGTTCCTCAAGGTTGATTTCATCCGGACTGATACCGACAAAACTTACAAGAAGTTCGCCGTCGCGTCCGTTCGATTTCAGTACCTGCGCGATTCTCTGCATTATTCAGCAGGAGTCTCAGCGGCTTCGGCAGCAGCGGCGGCAGCCTCTTCGGCGGCCTTGCGGGCAGCTTCCTCAGCTTCGGCCTTACGCTTGGCGATAGCTTCGGCGCGGGCCTCGTTGACCTTGGTCTCGGCGGCCTTGGCTTCCTTGGCCTTGGCGATAGCCTCGTTCTTCAGGTTGGTCTTCTTGGCGGCAACCTTCTCGTCCTTCTGGGCCTTCCAGGCGGCGAACTTGGCGTCGGCGTCGGCCTGGGTGAGGGCGCCCTTGGCGACACCTTCCTGGAGGTGCTTGCGGAGGAGGATACCCTCGTAGGAGAGGATGCGGCGGGCAGTCAGGGTCGGCTGGGCACCGACACACAGCCACTTCAGGGCCTTCTCACCGTCGAGGACGATGGTGGCAGGGTTGGTGTTCGGGTTGTAGGAGCCGAGCTGCTCGATGAAACGACCGTCACGCGGGGAACGGGAATCGGCCACAACAATGTGGAAGAATGCGAAATTCTTCTTACCGTGGCGCTGGAGTCTGATTTTAACAGCCATTGTGAATCTGTTTAATTGTTTATAAATGCGTTATGCAGGCCTACCCGAGGCTTGCGGACGGCAAAGATAGTATTTTTTTTTGATTCCGCAAGGATCTTCCGGCACAATCTCTACCGGAGATCCTTCCCGGTAATGGTGTATGTGCAGGTGTTCCTTTCCAGCACGGCCAGGATTCCGTCGAAGACAGCGGGATGAAGACTGGTTTTCACTTCGCGGGATTCCGGAGAGAACGGCGCCTCTCCGAACGTAAAGGCCGTGTCGCCGCCTTCATATTTTACGACAATGGTATGCAAGTTATCCAATCCCGGATAGGCGTCCACGTCCATCCAGGTCGCCTGGCTCACTTCGCCATCGGCCGGAATGTCCCAGGAATACGTCGTCTCTTCGTCCTGTCCATCCATTACCGTTAGCGTGATATTCTGCCCTGTTTTGTTGACGAACCGATCGTAGCCGCAAAAAGACTGATCAACTATGATGTGACCCCCAAAAGTTGGACGGTTAAACATTAGTTACGAGGCCTTAGATTGGAAGAGAGCTCGGTATTGCACCGGGCTCTTTCCTTTTAGCCTCAGTTTGATTCTATCGTTGTTGTAGTACCGGATATATGTCCGGA
>JAGAHD010000109.1 GCA_017627255.1 Bacteroidales bacterium
AGCCCTTTCCGCCATGTTGAGGAAACCCCTTCCCAGGATTCTGACGGCATTCGTCCTGCTTGCCGCATCTTCGTGCGACAAGCAGGATGAGCCGGTCCTGGATACGGATGCCGCGATCTCCGTCCGCAAGGCTTCCCTGGAAGCGGAGGCGGGCAGCGTATTCGTGTCCGTCACGGCACGGGGGGACTGGTCCATTTCCCTGGAGTATGCTTCAGGAAGCGGCTGGGCATCGGTCGATCCGGATTCCGGGTCGGGAAGCAAGGCCGACATCCGGCTCCGCTATGCGGCGAACGAAGGTGCTTCTTCACGCCGGTTGACGATGATCCTGAAACCGGCGAACGGGTATGAAGCCCGGGTAAGCGTGGAACAGGAGGGAACCACCCCTTCCGCGGGCGGTTTCGGAGCAGACGTAGCGAAGGTCGGCTGGCTTGAGATACCGGCGACGAAAGCGGGGGACGGGCGCGAGTTCTTTACACATGACATGAAGGGAGGCCGCTACATCAGCGAGTCCGTCAGCGGGACGCGCAACTGGTCCTTTTACTGGGATTATGCCGAGCACCTGTCGGTCTGGGTGGCCTATCCGCTCAACCGCAAATTGATTGGAAGCGGTACCCGCAGCAATTCCTGGGGACTGGATCCGCTCGTTGCGGACGGCTCCCAGCCCAACGTGTCTACCGGATCGTACGGGGACGGATGGACCCGCGGCCACCAGATCCCTTCGGCAGACCGGCTGACATATGCCGCCAATGTATCGACCTTCTACGGGACGAACATGACCCCGCAGGACTATAATTTCAATGCCGGTATCTGGGCGGAACTGGAGGGACGTGTCAGAAAGTATGCCGATAATTCTGATACCCTGTATGTCGTGACCGGATGCCTGGTGGACAAGGATTCCCATTTGTTTTCTGGCAATAATTACGGCTTCCGGGTGCGCATTCCGACCCATTACTTCAAGGCTCTCCTCAGGTACAGCGCCAATTCTACGTACGGCATCGGCGGATACATGGCGGCGGGATTCCTCCTGCCGCATGACTCCTCCATCGCGGACGGCAATTACCTGGACTACCTGATGTCGGTCGATGAGCTGGAGGAGCGCACCGGCTTCGACTTTTTCCCGAATCTTTCGGGCGTTGCCGGCCGTGATGCGGCGGACCGCGTGGAGGCGGAAGTGCCGGGTTCCTGGTGGAAATAAACGGAAATAACCATTGATAACACATGAAACGATATCTTTATTCATTCATCGCCCTGCTCCTGGCCGTCACTTCCTGCGGTACGGCGGGCAAGGTGGCAACAGGCTCCTACACGAAGAGCTATGTCATCGGTTTCTACAACCTGGAAAACCTTTTCGACACATACCACGACGAGGGGAAGAACGACTATGAGTTCCTGCCCGACGGGGCCAACCAGTGGACCGAGGCCAAGTACCGGAAGAAACAGGCCAACATGGCGAAAGTCATCGCCGAAATGAAGAATGACAACGGGGCCTGGCATGCCGTGCTGGGCGTTTCCGAAATCGAGAACCGTCACGTGCTGGAAGACCTGGTGGCCGAACCGGCGATCGCCGAGGCCAACTACCAGATCGTGCATTACGACGGTCCCGATTCCCGTGGCGTAGACGTAGGCCTGCTGTACAGGCCGGAAGTCTTCAAGCTTCTTGCGAGCGAGAGCCTCCCGTTCACCTTTGCCCCTTCCCGCATCGATTTCAGCCAGTGGACCCGGGAGGAAATGGATGCGTTCCGCACCCGTGACGTCCTCATGGCGCGGGGAACGATTGACGGGGAGATGTTCGCCTTTTTCGTGGCGCACCTTCCGTCCCGTCTGGGAGGCAAGGGAGCGGACCTTCGTCCCCGCGGCGCGGAAATCATCTACCAGCGCGCCATGCAGTTGCAGCAGGAGTTTCCGGGCATCAAGATTGTCGTGATGGGCGACATGAACGACAATCCCACCGATGTCAGCATGACCGAATTCATGCACGGCAAGGAGGAGATCGCCCAGGTGACCGACGAGGATTTCTTCTCTCCCTTCCTGAGCATGCTCAAGGCGGGCTTCAGCTCCCTGTATTACCGGGGCGAGGGCAATATCTATGACATCATCCTGGTGAACAACGGCCTGGCCAACGCGGCCCCGGGCACGTTCCGGATCCAGCCCCTTGTCCAGAACCGTTACTACGGCCGGGTCTTCTCCAAGCCCTTCATGACCAACCAGAGCGGCCAGTACAAGGGTACTCCGTTCCGGACTTTCTCCAACGGCGCTTTCATCGGAGGCTTTTCCGACCACTATCCTACCTATATCGTCATCAAGAAATAGGGTGACGGCAGCTGGAATGAAACAATAATCCATTGATTGATATATGAAACGATTCTTTTTGGCGCTTGCGGCCTTCGCCGTTTCCGCGGTTCTTTCCGCCCAGGAATATACGGGTGGCGTGAAAGGTACCGTGGTCAGCCGCAGTGACCGACAGCCCGTGGAAAACGCCCGGCTGACCCTGCTTCAGGGAGCGACCGAACTGGCCGCGACCGTGTCGGGTGAAGACGGCACCTTCCAGATCGGGAACCTCGACGATGGCATGTATACCCTGGTCATCGTCGCTCCTGATTTCCTGGAGACCCAGGTCCAGGTGACGGTGAACGACGGGTATGTCAAGAACATGTTCAACCTTTCGTTGTCACCTGTCCAGCGGGTTACCGAACTGGACGAGGACTCCTTTGCCGCATTCGACATGGGGGACAGCGGCTACAACGACAATCCCACCATCCTGTTCGGATCCAACGACGTGTTCAACAACATCGCCGGATACAATTTCAGTGCGGTCCGTTTCCAGGCGCGCGGCTATTCTTCCGAATCCCAGGACGTGTACCTGGCCGGCGTGAAGATGAACGACGCCATCACCGGCTATTCTCCCTTCTCCCTGTGGAGCGGCCTGAACGAAGCCATGCGTTCCAAGGAAACGGTGAACGGGGCGGAAATGTCCGATTACGGATTCGGCGGCTACAACGGCCTGACCAACATCTTCGGCAACGCGGACAATGTCCGCAAAGGCTGGCGGGGGAGCGTGCTCACCAACAGTTCCCTGTACCGCCTCCGCCTGATGGGCTCCTATGCAACCGGAGTGATGGACAACGGCTGGGCATTCGCCGCCAACGTATCCGCCCGTCTGGGCGGCAATGACTGGATCGACGGGGTCTACTATCGCTCTTTCGCGTACTACCTGGCTGCCGACAAGGTGTTCGGCGACGCCCACAAGCTGAGCATGGTCTTCTTCGCGACCCCTGGACAGCGCGGTGCCCAGAACGCTTCCACCCAGGAGGTCTATGACCTGATGGGTGACAACATGTACAATTCCAACTGGGGTTACCAGAACGGCGTCGTCCGGAATGCCCGTGTCCGCAAGACCAACGAGCCTATCGCGATCCTCAAGTATGATTTCACTCCTTCTGACAAATTCGAAGGCAACGTCACCCTCCTGTACCGTTTTGGAAAGAATGGTTACACCGCCCTCGACTGGTACGACGCACAGGATCCGCGTCCGGACTATTACCGGAACCTTCCCAGCTATTTCTTCGATGTCAATGCGGACATGAACCGCAACAACATGCTGAAATATGCCTGGGCGAAAGAAGTTTGGGGCCATGCTTCCGATTTCCCGGAGCTGACCCACGTGAACTGGGACCGCCTGTACCAGGTGAACGGAATCCAGGAGGGAGGCCGTTCCAAGTATGTCCAGGAGGAGCGCCATGTCGACCAGCGGGACCTGAATTTCGCCGCCACTTTCAAGTGGAGGGCCGGCAGCCGGGTCACCGTGAACGGCGGCCTGAACGCCCGGATCAACCGGACGGAGTACTACAAGTCTGTGGCGGACCTGCTGGGCGGCAAGTATTTCGTGAATATCGACAATTTCGCCGAGCGTGATTTCGCTGCCCTGCCTTACAAGCTCCAGAACGATCTGGACTATTACATGAAGAACGGCAAGGCCCAGACCCTGGGCGTCGGCGACAAATACGGCTATGACTATTATGCCCAGGTCCGCAACGTCGGCGGCTGGCTTTCCGGCAAGTTCTCTTTCGGAAACTTCAGTGCGCATGTCGGCGGCCGGCTCGGTTACGAATCCTTCTGGCGGGACGGCCTGGTCCGCAAAGGCCTTTTCCCGGGTCTGGATGCCAACGGTAACAAGCTGGTCGTGGACGGTATCACCATCGAACCTACCTACGAGGCGGACGGCAGCGTGACGACCTCCTATGGCCGTTCCAAGGTCTCCAGGTTCCTGAACTATGCCGGCAAGCTCGGGCTGAACTACATCATCGGCGGCACGATGCGCGTGTATGCCAACATGGGTTATTTCAACGATGCCCCGAAGTTCAACCAGGTGTTCCTTTCCCCGCGTACCCGCAACTCCATCGTTTCCGACCTGAAGACCATCAAGACCTTCTCCACCGACCTGAACTGGCAGTACAGCGGCAACGGCATCAACGTGCGCGCCACGGCCTACTATACCACGATCGACGACCAGTCCAAGGTCATGAGTGCCTATGACGACCTCCAGAACGCGTTCTCGAACTTCGCCATCAGCGGTATCGACCAGCGGAACATGGGCATCGAACTCGGTTTCAAGGTCCCGACCTACGTGGTCCCGAACCTCTCCCTGCAGGGAGTGCTGGCGCTCGGCCGGTATGAGTATACGTCCAATCCGCGCATGACCCAGACAGTGGACAACAGTGCCGAGACCGTGATGAGCAACGTGCTGGTCCCGTACTGGAAGAGCACGATCCTTTCCGACGGTACCAAGGTCCAGCACTACGTGCCTTCGACGCCCCAGACGGCGGCCAGCCTCGGCCTGAGCTACAACTACGATTACTGGTTCATCGACGCGGACGTCGAGTATTTCGGGGATTCCTACCTGGACATGAATCCGCTCTACCGTACAGACTATGCCGTGGCGGGCCTGGACAACTACATCACCGACGAGGAGGTCTCCTACATGACCATGCAGGAGAAGTTCGATCCGGCCTGGCTCGTGAATGTCTCGATCGGCAAGTCCTGGTACATCCAGCGCAAGTACCAGCTCGGTTTTTCTCTGAATGCCAAGAACTTGCTGAACAACCGCAACGTGAAGACCGGCGGTTACGAGCAGACCCGCCTGGTGGACAACACGGTTTCCAAGGAACGTTTCTACCGGTTCGACCCGAAGTATTTCTATATGGCGGGAACGAACTACATGTTGAACATTTATTTCCGTTTCTAAGCCATGAAAAAGACTCTTATCGCCTTGGGCGCAGCCCTCATGGCCCTCGCTTCCTGCCAGAGCCTGAAGGAGGAATGGCAGCCTGTATTCACTTTCGGGGAGATCGAACCGGAAGCGCTGACGCTCTATACGGAATCCACCCTGCCGGGTTTCAGCGGGAACTTCGTCACGATCAAGGATCTCAAGTCCAGATACCGCAGCGGCGGTGTGGAGATTTCCGGAAACACTTGGATCAAGGGCCAGGTGATATCCGATGACCGCAGCGGCAACATCTATCGGGAACTGTATATCCAGGATGCGACTGGCGGCATCGACGTCAAGGTCGGCAAGTCCTCCCTGTACAGTGATTTCCGGCTCGGCCAGTGGGTCTATGTCTATTGTGACGGCCTGACCCTGGGTGCCTACAACGGCATGCCCCAGCTGGGTGCGGAAGCGGACAACACCACGACCAACGAGTATGAGACGTCCTATATCGACCTCCAGGCCATCATCGACCAGCATGTTTTCCGGGGTGCCTATGCGGATCCGGTGTCTCCGGTTGTCGTGGAAGAGGCGGACATCAAGGCTGCCCTGTCTTCCGGATATACGGGTGAACTGTGGGGGAAGCTCGTGACGGTCAAGGGGTTGAAGTACGGGAATGAGATTTTCGCACTGCTGTATCCGAACAGCAACCTCTCTCACAAGAGCAGCAACCCCGAAAACCGTGTCTTCCTGTCTTCGCCGCAGAATGACCGTGACCGCATTCCCGGCTTCGACTATACCTGGGGCATCACTACCTGGGCCATGTCCAAGGCCGCTTACATCGGATATATCCGGAGCGGGAAATGGGATACCGCCGAAGTGGGAAGCGGCAGTACCCGTTATGGCCCGATTACCGGAAAACCCAAGGATTACCTGACCGACGGCATCACGCTCCAGAGTTTCGGGTTCGATGCGGATCTCCCTTATAAAGAGATCATGATCAAGTATGCCACGGCAAACTATGTCTCCCATTACTTCACGCTGGGCGACACCTCCATCCAGGTCCGTACGAGCGGCTATGCCAAATTCTCCGACGAGAAACTGGATGAGCGGATCCTGGACGGTTCAGCTACCGTCGACATCACGGGTATCCTGTCCATCTACAACGGAGCGGCGCAGTTCACGCTGGTGGATGAACCCTCCATTTCCGTGAAGGTATATTAAGTTCCTGAAAAATGAAACAAGTAATTATCGCATTGTCAGTTCTTGCCATGTTGACGGCTTGCAACAATCCTGTATCCAATCCTTTTCTCCAGGATTGGAAGACCCCTTATGGAACAGCCCCTTTCAGTACGTTTTCCCTGTCGGACTATGTCCCGGCGGTGAAAGCGGGCATTGAGGCGCAAAAGGCCGAGATCCAGGCCATCATCGACTGTCCGGACGCGCCGACATTCGACAACGTTATCGCCGCCTATGAACGCTCCGGCATGGACCTGGCCCGGGTGACGGGCGTCTTCTACAACCTGGCGGAGTCCGATTCCACACCGGAAATGCAGAAGATCGAGGAAGAGATCATCCCGGTCATGACGGCGGCCGAAGATGAAATCTTTATGAATGCGGACCTGTTCGCCCGGGTCAAGGCAGTCTATGACAACATGGAAGGACTCGACCGGGAGCAGCAGATGGTCACCAAGAAGCTTTACCAGCGGTTTGTCCGCAACGGGGTTGCCCTCGATGCGGCCGGCAAGGCCCGTTTCGCGGAGATCAACGCCCGGCTGGCTGTCCTCAGCCAGAAATTCGGCCAGAACCTCCTTGCCGAGAACAACGCTTTCCGCGACGCTACCGGCATCACGGTGTCCGAATATCCGACCTTCATGACGACCTGCGCAGACCGGGCTCTTCGCGAAAAGGCGTTCAAGGCCTATTCCAACCGCTGCAACAACGGCGGGGACCATGACAACAACGCCATCGTCCTCGAAATCATGAAACTCCGTACCGAGCAGGCCAACCTGCTGGGATACAAGACTTCCGCGGAGTACCTGCTGGCCGACAAGATGGCCGGAAATCCCGAAACGGTGGATGCCTTCCTTCAGCCGATCATGGACGCTTCCATGCGCAAGGCCAAGGAGGAAATGGCCGACATGGAAGCGGTCGCCGGCCACAAGATCGAGCCCTGGGACTGGTTCTACTATGCCGAGAAAGTCCGTGCCCTCAAGTATGACCTGGACGAATCCGTGACCAAGCCCTATTTCCAGGCAGACAGCGTCAGCAAGGGCGTTTTCTATGCCGCTGAAAAGGTCTACGGCATCCATGTCGAACCCGTTCCGGAGGTCGAGGTGTACAACCCGGTGGTCAAGGCGTACCGCCTGACCGACGCCGACGGTTCCCTGCTCGGTATCTTCTACCAGGACTGGTACACCCGCGATATCAAGCGTGGCGGAGCCTGGATGAACAATTTCCGGGACCAGTATGTGCTGGACGGGGAAGAGGTCCGTCCGGTTATCGTCAATGTCTGCAATTTCCCCCCGCCCTCCGAAGGAACTCCTTCCCAGCTTTCCATCGACCAGGTGCAGACGGCGTTCCACGAATTCGGCCATGCCCTTCACGGTTTCCTGACGCGCTGCCGTTACCGCGATGTGAGCGGGACTTCCGTCGCCCGTGATTTTGTGGAGATGTTCTCCCAGTTCAATGAGAATTTCGCCTTCCAGCCGGAGATTCTCTCGCACTACGCCCATGATTACCGGACCGGGGAGACCATCCCTGCCGATCTGGTGACCAAGATCGGGAATTCCCTGAAATTCAATCAGGGATTCATGACCGGCGAGCTCTGTGCCGCCTCCATCCTGGACATGAAGTGGCATGAACTGACGGCTGAACAGCTGGCAGCCTTCACGGACGCCCAGTCCATCCGCGACTTCGAGACGAGGGTCTGCGCCGAGATGGGACTGATCGACCAGATTATCCCGCGCTACCGCACGACCTATTTCAACCATATCTTCAACAGCGGATACAGCGCCGGCTATTACAGCTACCTGTGGTCCGAAGTCCTGGATGTGGATGCCTGGGAGAAATTCGAGGCGGACGGCGTGTTCAACCCTGCGACGGCGAAAGCTTTCCGGGAAACGTTCCTGGAGCGGGGCGGTTCCGAAGAGCCCATGACGCTCTACCGGTCTTTCCGGGGGAGCGACCCTGATCCGGCAGCCTTGCTCCGGGCTCGCGGGTTGGAGTAATTAATCCGTTGAGGAAGCAGCGCTTCCATAAGAAGCGGCCAGTAGTTTCATCCCTGCCTTGTCCGGCTTGAGCGTAATGCCGACGGACGAGGCGGGGATGAGAACGGTTTCCCCCTGGCGGATGTCCAGGCGGTGTCCCTTGGACGGTCCGCGCCGGTTCTCTTCGTCGAAGATGGGTTCGGCGTCCGTGAGTGTCCCGCTGCCGGAAAGGCACATGAGGATGAGGAAGGAATCCATGTCCGACAGGTCTTTGGAGAACGGCTTCCGGAGATCCATGACATCGACCCGGAACCAGGGACACTCGACAAGGAGGGTCTCTTCATCCGGCCGGGATTCGTAATGGGTCCGGTAATCGGGGAGGACCCGGTAGTCGATGGCTTCCCGGGCCAGTTCCGTGTGGAGTTCGCGCAGGGCTCCGTCCAGTCCGGGCCGGTTGTAGTCAAAGATACGGTATGTCAGGTCGGAGGTCTGCTGGATTTCAGCGACCAGGCACCCCGAGCAGAGGGCGTGGATGCGTCCGGCCGGAAGGAAGAAGACGTCACCGGGTTTCACTGCATAGCGGGCCAGCACGTCGGTGATGGTCCCGTCCTGGACACGGGTGCTGTATTCCTCGG
>JAGAHD010000110.1 GCA_017627255.1 Bacteroidales bacterium
TCCCAATAGCGGCCGAGCGAATCGTTCCACACAAAAGTGAGTTCCTGGCAATAGCGAAGCTCGTCCACCATCCGGCGGATATTCTTCTTCAGGGCCGCTTTCGTGGCCGGATCATCCGTACCGGCATATGCAAAGGCGAGGGCAGACATGTAATGGCCGGAACCGTGCCCCTTCAGTTTGGTGGTGGGAGAATCCCAACCGTCAGACCGGGTATATCCCTCCGTACTGAGGCCGTAGGTGTCGCGGTAGTTGTACAGCTGCTGGGTGACGTCCAGGGAAAGGAGATTCTTCACATCCAAGTCCCGGTTGGACGTCAAGCGGTTATCACCGATCAGGCGGACACTGCCCAGCGGGAGGGTGTGGGCGACGGGGACCTGTGAAGGGACATCCCAGGCGGAAGCGACTACGGTCACCGCGGCATCGATCGGATAACCGTTGTCACTGGTGTTGTCTCCGATCACATAACCCCGGACCGAGTAAGCGGTTCCGACTGGAAGAGCAGCCTCCTCATCTTCCGTCTCGCGAAGGGAATTGGTCCATTTGACCTGGCGCCATTCGCCGGTGCCGTCACTGTAAGTCGCCCAGACCTGCCACGGAAGACGCGGGGCGGTTCCCTGCGGCGTCTCCACCCGGACCGGGTCGATATGCTTGATGGTCCTGGCTTTCGCCTTACGGGCATCAGCCGGCACAGACAGGAATAACATCCCGAGGACGGCCAGGCCGCTCAGGAAAATCGGTAGTTGGTTTCTCGTAATCATATTATCAGTTATTGTTTCAGTATCGTTATAACCATGTAAAGGTAAGCAAAAAAATACAAATTAGCAGAAGAATCGTCCCAGCGAATGAAAGAATCGTCCAAACCGTTGGAAAAATAAGGCCAAATCCCTATTTTTGTATAAAGACACGGGAAAAATGGGCAAAACAGAACCGACATGCTGGTTTGCCGCGAGGACGCGGAACGGACAGTGGAAAAAGATTGCACGGCGCCTGGACGAGCTGGGCGTCGGATACTATATTCCCTCCGTTTACAATACCCTCCTTTTCCTCCATACGGTCAAGTCCCGCGCCCTTACCCTGGTGAACGCCGGCGAAATCAACGCCCGGTTCCTTATCGACCACGCAACGCACACCCTCCTGGAAGTTCCCCAAAAGCAGATGGAAGACTTCATCCGCGTCCTGGATCTTTCCCCCGATGCAGAGTGCCTGACAGACGCCGTCCTTGCCAAAGGGGACCGCATCCGGGTCGTCAAAGGCCAGCTCAGCGGCGTGGAGGGAGAAATCATCGAACTGTCCGGCGAATCTTATCTCGTCGTGCGGGTCTGCTCCCTGCTGATGGCCAAAGTGCGCATCCCCCGCAACTATGTGGTTCCCCAGTCGGATTAAGGCATAAAATATACGTACGTATCAGCATTTTGCGGCAAAAAAATTTGCTTCAGGACAAAAAGATGCGTATTTTTGCATCAATTGTAGATTTTAAGGAATTTGATTAACTCAGAATAACATGAAAAAATTATTTCTCTTGATTGCATCGGCCTGCATGCTCGCCCCTGCAACCTCTTTCGCCCAGGAAGTGAAGCGAACCGAGGATGACAAGACCGTCACCATCGTCGAAGAGACCCAGACGCCGGAAGGCAAGATCCTTACCACCACTGTTTACCAGAAGAATTCCGTGTTCACAAACGGTTTCTGGCACAACTGGGAGCTCATGGCAGGTGTCGGTACCCAGTTCTATTTCGGTGACAATGACAAGTATTTCCAGAAGTTCACCGAAATGCTCACCTTCCCGGATTTCGACCTCTATCTGACCAAGTGGGCTTCCCCGAGCTTCGGTGTCGGTATCGGTGCCAATTACGCCGGCTTTACCGGCTTGTACCAGAGCCGCGAGAATGCTGCCGCCGAGCATCCTCATTTCACGACCAACAAGGATTATCCCAATGCTCCCGCAGCACAGGAATACTACAAGCTGAAGTATCAGGATGGCAAATATCTTAACATGTTCGCCCTCCTGCATGCCGATCTCGGTACCATCTTCTTCGGCTACAATCCGGACCGTTTCTTCAATGTTGACGCCTATGCAGGCGGTGGTTTCCTCACCGGTTTCGGTGAGAAGGCGGTCGGTGCGACCTTCAATGCCGGTCTGGCCAACAAGTTCCGTCTCAGCAACCAGCTCAGCCTCCTGCTGAATATTCGCGGTGCTATCGCCTCCGACGACTTTGACGGTGAAGGTTACACCAATGAGCCGACCGAAGAGCATATTAAACATAACGTCCCTCTCGACGGCATCTTCGGCGCTACCGTCGGTCTTTCCTGGAAGATCGGCAAGGAGCACAGCAAGTGGATCCCGGCCAGCCGTGTCAGCACCATCTACTACAATGACGCTGTCCTCGCCGACAAGGCCCGCCTCGAGAAGGCCCTCGCCGACGCTGCCAACGCCAACGCTGACCTGAAGAAGCAGCTTGCCGACAACGAGAAGGTCCAGTACATCAAGGAAGTTCCGGACATGTGGTTCCACATCAACTTCATCGTCGACCGCTGGGATCTCGTCAAGCGTGAGCTCATCAACCTCCAGAGCGTCGCCGGTATCATGAAGAGCACTCCGAACACCAAGTACCTCCTCGTCGGTTACGCTGACAAGCAGACCGCTACCCCGTCCCACAACCTCATGCTTTCCAAGAACCGTGTCGAGAGCGTTTACAACACCCTCGTGAACGAATACGGCGTGGATCCCGAGCAGCTCACCACGGATTACAAGGGCGGTGTGGATTACATGTTCTACAACGAGAAGGAGCTTAGCCGCTGCGTCATGATTTCCGCCATCAAGGAATAACGTAACGCATTCATTTACACCGTGAAAGAAGTCTTACTTCAGAGAATTCACGACAAATCTATCGTAGCCGGGGTCGTAGGCCTCGGCTACGTTGGACTTCCCTTGGCCGTAGAGAAAGCCAAAGCCGGTTTCCGGACAATCGGGTTTGACGTGCAGAAGGAAAAAGTGGACATGGTGAATGCCGGCCACAATTACATCGGAGACGTCGTGGATGCCGATTTGGCCAGCTTGGTTGAAGTAGGAAGGCTTTCCGCAACGACCGATTTCAGTTTCATCCGGGACGTCGATTTCGTCGCCATCTGCGTGCCCACGCCACTGGACGAACACCAGCAGCCGGACATCAGTTATGTCGAATCCTCGGCAAAGGCCATCGCAGCCTACCTGCATAAAGGCATGATGGTCGTCCTGGAATCCACCACCTACCCAGGGACGACGGAGGAACTGATCAAACCTATCCTGGAGACGTCCGGACTCCGGTGCGGGGAGGATTTCTATCTCGGATTCTCCCCCGAACGGGTGGATCCCGGCAACTTGATCTATAAGACCAAAAACACGCCGAAAGTCGTCGGCGGACTCGGGGAAGATGCTTCCGAAGTCATTTCGGCCATGTATGAGGCTGTCCTCCAGGGCAAGGTGTTCCGGGCCTCCTCCCCCGCCGTGGCGGAGATGACCAAGATCCTGGAAAACACGTACAGGAACATCAACATCGGACTCATCAACGAACTGGCTATCCTCTGCCACAAAATGGGCATCGACCTATGGGAGGTCATCGAGGCGGCCAAGACCAAACCGTTCGGTTTCACACCGTTCTACCCCGGTCCCGGTCTCGGCGGACACTGCATCCCGCTGGATCCGTATTACCTGAGCTGGAAGGCACGCGAATACGGGTTCCACACCTCCATGATCGAATCTTCGATGATGATCAACGACCGGATGCCGGAGTACTGCGTGGAACGGATCGGCGACATGCTGAACCACCGGTTCGCCAAGGCCCTGAACGGTGCCAGGGTCCTCGTCCTCGGCGTCGCGTACAAGCAGGACATCGACGATTACCGCGAATCCCCGGCGATCCGGGTGATCGAGGAGTTGAAAAAAGAGGAAGCAGACGTGGTATTTTACGACCCGTTTATCCCGAAATACCGCCACAAGGGGCAATGGTTCGAAGGTGAGAAGTCCCTGACGGCAGAATTAGTAGAGGCCGCAGACATCGTCGTCATTACAACGGCCCATACCACGGTCGACTATGGTTTCGTGCAGCAGCATGCCAAGGCCATTTTCGACACCAAGAATGTTACCAAGGGACTGACCCGGCGTGACAATATTGAAGTATTGTAGTGAAATTACATGTGGCTTTTGTTGTGAAACCACAGGCCATACGGCTCCTGTTGCTTCGCAACCCTGACGGGCAAATGTCGCCGTACGGCCTGTAGTTTCATCAAAGGACATATAAATAAAGATTTAAATGCAGGACGTATTCGTACACGAGAGCAGCTATGTGGATGACGGCGTACAGATCGGCGCCGGCACAAAGATCTGGCACTTCTGCCATATCCAGCGCGGTGCTGTCATCGGGACGAATTGTTCGCTCGGACAGAACGTCAACATCGGTTGCAATGTCCGGATCGGGAACGGCGTACGGATCCAGAACAACGTCTCCGTATACGAAGGCGTCGAACTGGAAGACAACGTGTTCTGCGGACCGTCCTGCGTGTTCACCAATGTGAACACACCGCGGGCTCATTTTCCGGTGCAGGGCGTTTACGCGCGTACGCGCGTGCGCGAGGGCGCGTCTCTGGGCGCCAACTGCACGGTAGTGTGCGGCCATACGGTCGGCCGGAGCGCCCTTGTAGCCGCCGGAGCCGTCGTGACCCGCGACGTGAAAGATTACGCCCTTGTCGCAGGCGTCCCAGCCCGGAGAATCGGATGGGTCTGCGAATGCGGCCGACGTCTGGAGGACAACCTTGCCTGCCCTTGCGGACGTACCTACCGGCTGGACGGGGATACCCTCGTACAGCTCGGGAAAGAATAACCCTTTGTCATTCTGAGCGAAGCAAAGAATCTTGCCCAAGCGAAGAGTCGCAAAGGAACTGATAATCATATTATTGCACGCTTTTTCATTAGAGCGGCATTGGCGAAGCCATGGAATTTAGAGATCTCAAGCGCCAGTATCAAGTCTTGAAAAAAGACATGGACCAGGCTATCCTGGAAACCGTTTCCAGCGGTGCTTACATCATGGGCGCTCCGGTCAGGGAACTGGAACGGCAACTGGCGGCCTATGTCGGTGTCCGGCACTGCTTGACCTGTGCCAATGGGACAGATGCCCTGACCTTAGCCCTCAAGACCTGGGGTGTAGGTCCGGGAGATGCCGTTTTCGTACCGGATTTCACCTTCTTTTCCTCCGCTGAGGTCGTAGCGCTCGAAGGAGCCACGCCCGTTTTCGTGGACGTCCGAGAAGATACCTTCAACCTCGATCCGGCTGACCTGGAAAGAGCGGTTCAGGCCATTCTCCGGGAAGGAAAGCTGACCCCGAGGGTCATCATCGCGGTCGACCTTTTCGGCCTTCCGGCCAATTATCCGGAAATCAGGACGGTTGCCGACCGATACGGCCTATACATCCTCGAAGACGGCGCCCAGGGGTTCGGTGGCACGTTCCGCGGAAAACGCGCCTGTGGTTTCGGGGATATCTCCACGACCTCCTTCTTCCCTGCCAAGCCGGTAGGGTGCTATGGCGACGGAGGTGCCGTTTTCACCGACCACGACGAGTGGGCGGCCCTCATCGATTCCTACCGGGTCCACGGTAAAGGCGCCTTCAAGTATGACAACGTCCGGATTGGCCTGAATTCCCGGCTGGACACGGTCCAGGCCGCGATCCTGCAGGTCAAACTCAAAGCATTTGAAGCATACGAACTCGAAGCCGTCAACCTCGCTGCCGCACAGTATACCGCCCTCCTGAAGGATGTCGTCGCGACGCCGTCCCTTCCGGAAGGATTCGGATCCAGCTGGGCACAGTACACCCTCCGACTGAAAGACAAAACGCAGCGCGATTCCCTTCAGGCCGCCCTCAAGGCTGACGGCGTTCCCTCCATGATCTATTACCCCAAACCGATGCACCTGCAGACCGCATTCGCTTCTTGTCATTCTGAGCAAAGCGAAGAATCTCTCTGCCCCGTCGCGACCTCCCTCTGCGACCGCGTCCTGTCCCTTCCGATGCACCCATACCTGACGGAAGAACAGATCCGGAGTGTCGCCAAAGCAGTCCGAAACCATCTCTCATGAGCCTTTTCAAGCGAAAGAAACCCTGGGTTACCCTCCAGTACGACGACGAGCAGTTCATCCCGAAGGACTACTCCGAACCGGGTGAAAAAACCGGTGCCAAACTGGAAGAGCAGCTGACCGGCAACAATGACCTCAACCGCATCTTTGCGGCGACCGAAAACATGAGCGTCGGTGAGATTAGGGACTGGCTGGAAGCCCACCACACGGAATTCGACAGTTCGACCTATATCGTCAACACCGATGACGGCAAGGCCCTCGACACGCTTCGGGGGCACCATCCACGCCTCATCATCAACGAGATGCCGCTGAACCGGATCCGACACCTCAATACGTTCCTGAACAAGGCCAGCGAGGCACTCGCCGACGACGGATACCTCTGGTGCCATTCGCGCACATCCGGACTCAAGAAAGAGATCATCTGCCGCTCCCACCCGGGCCTATCCGGCAAAGTCATATACCGACTCCATTACCTGTGGCACCGGGTCTGCGCCAAGCTCAAGGTCACCCGCTGGTTCTACATGTGGGTCACCCAGGGGAAAAACCGCACCTACAACCGTGTGGAACTACTCGGCCGCATGTACCGGGCAGGCTTCGAAGTCTTCGACGAACGTTTCCACAAGGGCGAGTTCTTTCTCCTCGGCCGGAAAGTCAAGGATCCCATCTGGGACGATGAGCCGACTTGCGGCGCCCTTGTCAAACTCAACCGCGTCGGCTATCATGGCAACATGATCGGCGTGTACAAATTCCGGACGATGTATTCCTACTCCGAATACCTCCAGCCCTACATGCTGGAATATGCCGGGCTCCAGGACGGCGGCAAGTTCGCCCATGACTACCGAATCAATTACTGGGGCAGGCTTCTCCGGAAAACCTGGCTGGACGAGTTTCCGATGCTGATCAATATCCTCAAGGGCCAGATGAAACTCGTCGGAGTCCGCCCCCTCAGCCGGCACTATTTCAGCCTCTATACGCCGGAGATGCAGGCTCTCCACACCAGCGTCAAGCCCGGCCTCCTTCCGCCGTTTTATTATGAAGAGGCCTCCCCCGTCACCCTCGAGGACGTGCAGGCATCCGAGAAACGATACATAGAAGCCTACCACCGCCATCCCTTCCGCACCGACTGGCGCTATTTCTGGGGCACGGTGGACAATATCCTGTTCAAGCATAAAAGATCGCACTAACAACATATGGCAGAGCAAGAAAAGTGGGACATTGAGATCAAGCCGAAGGACAAGCTCCTTTCGGTGGATTTCAAGGAGTTATGGAATTACCGGGACCTTTGTTCCCTGTTTGTCAAGCGCAATATCATCACCCAGTACAAACAGACGATCCTCGGACCGGTCTGGTTCGTGGTCCAGCCCGCCCTTACGGTCATGATGTACATGATCGTATTCGGCGGCATCGCCGGTATCCCTACCGACGGCGTTCCCCGGCCGCTGTTCTACCTCGCCGGTACGTGCATGTGGAACTATTTCTCCGAATGCCTCACCAAGACGTCCAATACCTTCGTCTCCAACTCCAGCATTTTCGGTAAGGTCTATTTCCCACGGCTGGTGATGCCGATCTCGGACATCATCAGCAACCTCCTGCGATTCGCCATCCAGCTCGGGTTCTTCATCATCGTCTATGTCGTGTATTTCCTTGTCGATCCGAGCTGTACGGCCCACCTGACCTGGTACGCCCTCCTGTTCCCGCTGCTGATCCTGATGATGGCAGGCCTCGCCCTCGGCTTCGGCACCATCATCTCCTCCATGACGACCAAATACCGGGACCTGCAGATTTTATTTACCTTCCTCATCCAACTTTGGATGTACGCGACTCCTATCGTATATCCGCTTAGCCAGACCGGCAGCATGCGCTATTTCGGCATCCCAGTCCACAAGTTGATGTGCCTCAACCCCGTCACCCCCATCATCGAGACGTTCAAATACGGATTCCTGGGTGCTGGAGATTTCGTTGGGTGGCGATGGCTTATCTATAGTTTTGTCTTTATGATCGTTCTTCTCAGCGCCGGTATCGTCGTGTTCAACAAGGTGCAGAAGAGTTTTATGGATACGGTGTAGAGTCTTCATTTATGAGAATACTAATAAATTGGTTAATCACTTATCCACGAAGTACTTTTAATTGTATTGAATCAAGTATCCATAGCGATGGACAATAAACTGATTTCATTTATTATCCCAGCATACAACGCATCCTCGACAATTATAAGATGCCTAGATAGTATATATAAATTGAGTCTGGATAGTTCAACTTTCGAGGTAATCATTATAGATGATTGTTCCAAAGATGAGACGGTTGAGATTATTCAGCAGTATTCCTCAACTCATCCCAACATCACTTTATTAATTCAACCTAAGAATCATCGGCAGGGTGCGGCTAGGAATCGTGGCGTTTCAGTCTCGCGATGTAAGTATATCCATTTTTTAGATAGTGATGACGAACTAGATTCTGGCATTGTTTCAGCAATAGCTCTAGCTGAACGACAGTCTTTGGACATTTGTCTCCTTAAAGCAAAGAGAGTCTCTACTGATCAAAAGGTAATCAAAAGCTACGAGTTGCCGTATGACTCTGATATTGCTTTTGGAGGCATTGAATTCCAAGAGAAGTATCCTTTCTGGTGTACTGGCCCATGTGCATATTTATTTAAGATGGAATTCATAGAAAAAGTTAGCTACCCTTTCGCAGAAGACGTTTTTTATGAGGATTCAGACTTTGTGACTGTACA
>JAGAHD010000111.1 GCA_017627255.1 Bacteroidales bacterium
CCTCGACTTGATGTTCGACTACCAGTGCTCCCATTGCCGGAAGGTTCATGCCATGGCCCGGGAACTGACGGAACGGTATCCCTCGGAGATCGCCTTCGTCCTCTGCCCGACGCCCCTCAGCTATGCGTGCAACCCGTATGTACCGGCTGACGGGCAGGACCGCTTTGCAGGCTCCTGTGACCTGGCCCGTTTCGCACTGGCGGTCTGGAAGAGCCGTCCGGAGCTTTTCGAATCCTATGACCAGTGGCTGTTCACGCCGGAAGATGCCTCAAAGGGTTGGTATCCCCGGGAGGTAGAGCGTGCACGGGAAAAGGCCGCCGCCCTTATCGGGGAGACGGCCCTGGAAGAAAAACTTCAGGATCTTTCCATCAACGCCCTGCTGGCCAAGGCGTTCGAGTTATTCGGACGGACTACGGTGCGAGGGAATGGAGGTATTCCGAGGCTGGTATCCGGTTCCCATTGGGTGATTCCGGAAGCCGATGATACGGAAAGTTTTACCGAAATTCTCCGCAAAGAATTCGGAATCGACTTGCATTGAGGGAACTCAATTTGCCCGTCCTCTTTCTGCAGGCCAATCAAACGTTTACACAAATATCCGATTTTTTCAAAACCATTCCAGACATTTTACCGCGCGACGACTATTTCATGGAAAATCGGTATATTTGTGGGATAAAACGGACAGACATGGCTGAGAACATTTCCTTGATGGCCCGACGGATCCGGCGGATTCTGCTCGTGTGCAACAATTACGACAAGTTTTCCCTGGAAGAAGACGGCCGGATCGAAGGCCGCATCGCTGCCGAATATGCCGAACTGACCCTGTCGAATCCTCCGGTATTCGTCCGGGCGGAATCGACCCGCGATGCCCTATCCCTTGCCGAAAGTGGAGAACGCTTCGACCTGACCATCACCATGTACAATGTCGGCGAGGTAGACGTATTCGACTTTTCCCGTCGCATGAAAAAGTTCGACCCGGACATGCCCGTCGTGCTTCTGACCTCCTTCTCCAAGGAAGTTTACCGGCAGATGGAGGACAAGGACCGGAGCGGAATCGATTACATTTTCTGCTGGAACAACTCCACCGACCTCCTGATTGCCATCATCAAGTTGCTGGAGGATAGCCTCAACGCAGAAGACGACATCCTCCGCGGAGGTGTCCAGGGCATCCTCCTCGTCGAAGATTCCGTACGGTACTATTCCACCTATCTTCCGGAACTTTACCGTCTTATCCTCCAGCAGAACATCGAAGCCATCCGGGACGCCCTCAATGAAACCCAGCAGAGCCTTCGGAAACGTGCCCGGCCCAAAATCCTCATGGCCACAAACTATGAGGATGCTGTCGCCCTGTATGAAAAATATAAGGAAAACCTCCTCGGCGTCATTTCCGACATCGGTTTCGTGCTCCACCGGGGAGACAAGCCGTCCCAGGAAAAACTGGATGCCGGCATCGACCTGTGCCGGATGATCCGGAAAGACAATCCCAAGATGCCCATCCTCATGCAGTCCTCCCAAGAAAGCATGCGATCAGTCGCCCAGTCCCTGAAAGCAGGCTTCCTGGTGAAACGGTCTAAGACGCTGACCATGGAACTGGCGGAATACATCGGCCGGGAATTCGGATTCGGCGACTTTGTGGTTACGGACAGGAAAACCGGCGAGGAGAAGGCGCGGGGACGTGATTTGTATGAGGCGGAACGCATCATCGCCGACTTGTCCGATGAAGACCTGATGCGGCTTGCTTCCAAGAACTACGTTTCCCGCTGGTTGCTTGCCCGGGGCCTGTTCGGAATCGGAACCACCCTCAAGAATACACATTTCGACGATGCCGGGAAACTCCGGGACACCGTTGTCCGGGCCATCCGGGACTACCGGATCGCACAGGGGCTCGGTGTGGTGGCCCGCTTCGACCCTCAACGGTACAATGATTCCATCCGTTTCGCCCGTCTCGGGGACGGCTCCCTGGGCGGGAAAGCCCGCGGGCTGGCATTCCTCAACCATATCCTACAACGGTATAACCTGTATGACCACTGGGAGGGTGTGCGGGTCCTTGTGCCGAGAACCCTTGTCGTCACGACGGACTTCTTCGACCGTTTCCTGCTCGAGAACGGTCTGCACTATGTCATCAATTCCGACAGTTCCGACGAAGAAATCCTTTCCGAGTTCGTCGCCTCGACCCTCCCCCGGGAACTGACCGAGGCGCTCCGGGTCTTCATCCGCCATGTCCGGAAACCCATTGCCGTCCGTTCCTCTTCCAAACTGGAAGATTCCTACTACCAGCCGTTTGCAGGAGTGTATTCCACCTATATGGTGCCCTGCACCGAGAATGAGGACCAGCAGCTCCGTCTGCTTTCCAAAGCCATCAAGAGCGTTTACGCATCGGTTTACTTTGCTTCTTCCCGTGGTTATATCACGGCGACAGCCAACGTGATTTCCGAAGAGAAAATGGCCATCATCCTCCAGGAAGTATGCGGCAGCGAAGACAGCGGCCTCTGGTTCCCGACCCTCTCCGGCGTCGCCCGCTC
>JAGAHD010000112.1 GCA_017627255.1 Bacteroidales bacterium
AATCGATTTGGAGCGGGATTCAGAACTGTGCTGCCGCCTGCCCATCGGCCAATACATCCGGAAAACCGGATATGACTGGTCGTCGGAAGACCTGGAGGATATCTACCTGAGCGTCGATCTCGTGGAAGGAAGGGTTCAGATCGGCGTAGCCGGGTGGGAACAGGGCGAAGACTTCTCCATCCGGATCATAAGGTATTAGCGGAGTGCAAATTCATATTAATTTGCTATCTTTGCGGAATGAAACGATTCCGTCCAGCCATCCTGGCGTTCCTGCTCCTGCTTCCGTCGTGCGGCTCCCCACGCCGGGCTGCCCGGAACATGCAGACCGCCCCGGCCATACCGCCTCTGGTGGATTCCGCCGACATCCGGGCCTCACGCCAGCGGGCATTGGAAATCATGGATTCCATCGAACTGGCCCGGGTGAAAGGTCCTGAAAAGGAAAACCTGGATCCCCGAAAGGAGGATGAAGGACGGCCTGCCGCCACCACATCCTTGGTGGATCAACTTCTTGAATACGCCCATACTTTCATCGGAACGCCGTACCGGCTGGGCGCCTCCGGTCCGGAACAATTTGACTGCTCGGGGTTTACCAGCTATGTGTTCCGCGCATACGGATACGAACTCCCCCACTCTTCCGCCGCCCAATTCAAACAGTGCCGGCCGGTGGAAGATTTCATCGACCTTCAGAAAGGAGACCTGGTATTCTTCGGCGCCAGGAACAGCATCCGTAACATCGGTCATGTAGGAATCGTCGTAGATATCGATGAAAGACGCGGCATGTTCCATTTCATCCACGCCTCGACTTCCCACGGGGTTGAAGTTCAACGCTCGACGCAGCCCTATTTCATGATGCGATACATCGGTGCCGGGCGCATCCTTCCTGACAACATTTAACAGACAAAGCACTATGGATTTTAGGAAATTGGGCCTATTGCCCTGGATCCTGCTTGCTATCCTGCTCGGTGTCACCTGCGGGCATTTCTTCCCGCATTGGGCTGTCCGGGTTTTCGCCACGTTCAACAGCGTTTTCTCCGCTTTCCTCCAATTCATGATTCCCCTGATCATCGTCGGCCTGGTGACGCCTGCCATCGCCGACATCAGCCGGGGAGCCGGAAAGCTGCTGCTCATTACCGTGGCAATCGCCTATCTGGACACCGTATTCGCCGGTTTTACTTCCTATTTCACGTCAACGACCCTGTTCCCTTCCATGATTGCCAAGACAGGATCATTGGCAGACGTCGCTGCGGCGGAAGACGCCCAGGCATATTTTACCATCGGGATTCCCCCGATCCTGGACGTAATGTCAGCCCTGGTCATTTCCTTCATCCTCGGCCTCGGAATCGCCCATTTCAAGGCTCACACCCTGAAATCGTTCTTCCAGGAGTTCAAGGACATCGTCGCCCGGGTCATCGCCAAGGTAATCCTGCCGCTGCTGCCCGTCTACATTTTCGGTATTTTCCTCAACATGACCCATACGGGCCAGGCCATGCGGGTTATCCGCGTGTTCCTCAGCATCATCCTGGTCATCTTCGCCCTGCATATTCTTCTGCTGGTCTTCCAGTACTGCATTGCCGGAGCCATCTCCCGGAAGAATCCTTTCAAAGCCCTTTGGAACATGCTTCCGGCCTATTTCACGGCACTGGGGACATCCTCCTCCGCCGCCACGATTCCCATCACCCTTTCCTCTTCCGTGAAAAACGGGGTTTCGGAAGAGACGGCCGGTTTTGTCATTCCGCTCTGTGCAACCATCCACCTCAGCGGAAGCACCCTGAAAATCGTCGCCTGCTCCGTCGCCCTCATGCTCATGGAGGGCCTGCAGCCCTCGCTCGGGATGTTCAGCGGTTTCATCCTGATGCTAGGAATCATGATGGTGGCTGCACCCGGCGTCCCCGGAGGAGCCATCATGGCGGCCCTCGGAATCCTGGGCAGCATGCTCGGTTTCGGAAAAGAAGAACAGGCCCTCATGATCGCCCTTTACATTACGATGGACAATTTCGGAACGGCCTGCAATGTGACCGGAGACGGAGCCATCGCCCTGATAATCGACCGCATCCGGGGCAACCGGTAGGTTTTTTGCGTATCTTTTGCTATCTTTGCACCATCGTTCACTCGGGGGTGTTTTGGTTTTGACAGCGCCGATGTCGGACGGTAAGCATGCCGGGCGTTGGGACCTTGCCCGCTAATCTCAGATCCCGAACAATAGTTGCTAACAACAACAATTACGCACTCGCTGCCTAATTCGGCTCAGCCAATTAGCTTAATCCGCGGCGCCTAGGCTGCGTCGCCGACGAGTATCCCTCGGAATTTCCGCCTGTTATCTTCCGGCCCAGGGGTATCATCCAGAACAGGACGCTCCGGCGGACGCCTTTAAAACCGGCTAAGACACAAAGGCTAAGGGACCGGTGGCCCGTCTTCCGGCAGCCTCTCCCCGACAACCAAAGGATGAATAAGCATGTAGAAAGCCGCCTGGTGCGACGTTTGGACAGCGGTTCGAGTCCGCTCACCTCCACAAAAAACCCTGCCGGACCGGCAGGGTTTTTTCATGATTCGGGATTCGCGTTCCGGGCAAATTCGAACAGCGCCCGGGGCAAATGGCAATACCCGTCCGGATTGTTTTCCAGATAATCCTGATGATAGTCTTCCGCCCGGTAGAAATTCTCCAACGGCTTAACCTCCACGGCAAGCGGACGGTCATACATTTCCGCCACGCTGTCGTATACCCTCCGGATCACCTCCAGGTCTGAGGGTTCCGTATAGTAAATCCCGGTACGGTAGCGTGTACCGCGATCCTCCCCCTGCTGATTGACGCTCACCGGATCGATGGATTTGAAATACAGTTGGAGGAGAAGTTCCAGGGAAAGCACAGAAGGGTCAAACTCGACACGGACCGTTTCCGCATATCCTGTCGTATCCGTATAGACTTCCTTGTAGGTAGGATCGGCCGTATGACCGTTCGCAAAGCCTACTTCGGTGAAAAGGACGCCGCGGATCTGCTTCAGATAGTGTTCGGCGCCCCAGAAGCAGCCGGCTGCCAGATAGATTTGCTTAGACATAGGTTACCATTTTTTCAAGCCATTCCCGGTCTGTTTCGTCAAAGGTGGACAGGTGCTCGCTGTCGATGTCCAGCACAGCGACGACCTTTCCGTCCCGGACGAGGGGAACGACGATTTCACTGCGGGAGGCACTGCTGCAGGCAATATGCCCCGGGAAGGCCTCCACGTCCGGAACAACGAGGGTTTCCTTCCGCTCCCATGCCGTTCCGCAGACTCCTTTCCCGAAAGGAATATGCATGCAGGCGACAGGACCCTGGAAGGGACCGAGGACAAGTTCTTCTCCTACGACCCGGTAAAAGCCCGTCCACCAGAAAGCGAAAGTTTCATGAAGGAGGGCCGCCACATTCGCCATTTTGGCGATGGCATCCGACTCCCCTTCCGTCAACGCCTGTACCTGGGCCAGTGCCAACCGGTATTTTTCTGCTTTTTCACTCATAACAAAAAAGTTAAATGGCAAAACATTTCTGTTTTACCATTTATAAATCAACAATCATTCTGCGTTCCCCATAGTAACTGCTTACTTCTGGGAAGGAGCAGCGCCGAGGGGAGTTCCTTGCTGGGCAGGAGCCTGGGGAAGCGGTCGCCCGGTCATCTGGGCAACGATCTTATCGAATTCAGACTCGCTGATCATGCGACAGTTGCCATTGAACTTGGCATCCAGTTCCACCTGGAGACGCTTGATGTTCAGGTCGCCCTCGACCGTGCAGCCTCCCTTGAGGGAAAGTGTATCCTTCACATAAAAGTTACCATGCATCGTGCCGCAGAAATCCACATTCTGGCAGATGATGTCGCCCTTGACCTGGGCCTTTTCCCCGACGACGACACGTCCCTTGGAGCAGATCTTGCCCTCGAAGGTACCATCGACGCGGATGTCGTTCGGAGTCGTAATCTCGCCTTTGATGACAGTTCCGGCAGAGATGCGGCTCACCTCATTTACATTGACAGGTTCCATTGTTTTAGCCATATTATATTGTTCTTGTTTCTATACGGTTTGCATCCGGAAAGGCAGGCCCGGACTAAACGATGCCTTTTCCATGACAATTCTTATACTTGAGGCCGGAGCCGCAAGGACACGGATCATTGCGGCCGACACGTTTGTCCACCCGGACAGGCATCCGGGACTTCTGCTCACCGTTCGTGGAAAGCTGGGACGGATCGTTGGTGCGCATCTGGCCCATTTCGCGGCGGGGCTGCTGAGCCGGGCGCGGCGCCTGGGCTTCATTGGCATCCCGCAGTGGGATGAATGCACGCAGCAGGAAGGTCAGGACGGCTTCGTTGAGCTCTTCCAGCATCTGGGAGAAGAGGTTATAACTCTCCAACTTGTACACCACCAGCGGGTCCTTCTGCTCATAGGCTGCATTCTGGACACTCTGGCGAAGGTCGTCCATATCACGGAGATGCTGCTTCCAGTACTCATCGATTTGATACAGGATGATCGTCCGGCTCAGCGCTTTCGCAATCTCGCGGCTTTCCGTTTCATAGGCCTTCTTGAGATTCACGGACAGGTTCAGCATCCGCTTTCCGTCGGAAATCGGAATGGCAATGTTCTCATACATGGATCCCTGCTTCTCGTACACCTGCTTGATGATGGGGTTCACCTTCTCCACCAAGGTATCCATTCGGCGGTCATAGACCTCCTGCATATGGGCGCAAAGCCGGTCGGCGATATCCTGCGGCTTGGCGTGCTCATAGAAATCCTTGTCGAAGCCCAGGTCGATCGAGAGGGTCGCGATGACGTATTCCTCGAAAGCCTCGTAGTCCATGCCGTCCGCCTTCTCGGCGATGATCGTAGCCGTATCGGACATCATGTTCTGGACATCGATCTCGATACGTTCGCCAGACAGGGCGTTGCGGCGGCGGGCATAGATAGCCTCGCGCTGGTAATTCATCACATCGTCATACTCGAGCGTACGCTTACGATATCCGAAATGATTCTCTTCCACCCGCTTCTGTGCCGTTTCGATAGACTTGGACAGCATGCCGGAAACGAGGGCCTCGTCATCGGCCATTCCCAGTTTGTCCACTACCCCGGCAATCCGTTCGGACCCGAATTTACGCATCAGGTCGTCTTCCAGGGAAATGTAGAACGTGGAGGATCCGGGATCTCCCTGACGGCCGGCACGACCCCGCAGCTGACGGTCTACCCGGCGGCTGTCATGACGCGTCGTGCCGATGATGGCTAGACCACCGGCAGCCTTGACCTCGGGCGTCAGCTTGATATCGGTACCACGGCCAGCCATGTTGGTGGCGATGGTCACCTTGCCGCTCTGGCCCGCCTGGGCGACGATTTCGGCTTCACGGGCGTGCTCCTTCGCATTCAGGACGTTCGGACGAAGGCCGCGCAGGCGCATCATCCTGGCAAGGAGTTCGGAGGTTTCCACATCTGTCGTACCTACCAGGACCGGCCGTCCCGCCTGGGTCAGTTCCACTACGCGGTCAATCACCGCGTTGAACTTGCCCTTCTTGGTCTTATAAATGATGTCGTCCTGGTCGTCGCGGATCACCGGACGGTTGGTCGGAATGGAAACGACATCCAGCTTATAGATGCTCCAGAACTCACCCGCCTCGGTTTCGGCGGTACCGGTCATACCGGCGAGTTTGTGATACATCCTGAAATAATTCTGCAGGGTGATGGTGGCGAACGTCTGCGTGGCCGCCTCGACCTTCACGTTTTCCTTGGCTTCCACCGCCTGGTGGAGACCGTCGCTCCAGCGGCGTCCCTCCATGATACGGCCGGTGCTCTCGTCCACGATCTTTACCTTGTTGTCCACAATCACGTAGTCGATATCCTTCTGGAACATCGCATACGCCTTGAGGAGCTGGATAACCGTATGGACACGCTCGCTCTTGAGGGAGAAATCCTCCATCAGGGCATCTTTCTTCTCCGCCTTTTCCTGGGCGCTCAAAGAAGCGTCATTCTGGATTTCAGCGATGGCAGAACCCATGTCCGGAAGGACGAAGAAGTTCGGATCGGAAACGGCGGCAGCCAGCACTTCATGGCCCTTGTCGGTCATGTCCACGCTATTCTGGATCTCGGTGATGACGAAGTAAAGCTCGTCCGTCACCTGCGGCATCTCCCGCTCATTATCCTGCATATAGTAGGATTCCGCCTTCTGCAGGAGCTGTTTCATGCCCTGCTCGGACAGGAACTTGATCAACGGCTGGTATTTCGGGAGACCCTTGTGGCAGCGCAGAAGCAGCTTTCCGCCTTCGGCTTCGTCCCCGGCGGCAATCGCTTTCTTGGCCTCGTTGAGGGTCTGGTTCACCAGGGCGCGCTGCTTATTGTAGAGATTCTCCACATAAGGACGGTATTCCATGAACTGCTCGTCATCGGCCGCCTTCTGCATCGGTCCGGAGATGATCAGCGGGGTACGGGCGTCGTCAATCAGCACGGAGTCTACCTCATCGACAATCGCATAATGGTGCTTGCGCTGCACGAGGTCGGACATCCGGGTCGCCATGTTGTCACGAAGGTAGTCGAAGCCGAACTCATTGTTGGTACCGAACGTGATGTCACAGTTATACGCTTTTTTCCGGGCGTCGGAATTGGGCTGGTGCTTGTCGATACAGTCGACGCTGAGTCCATGGAACTGATACAGAGGCCCCATCCACTCGGAGTCTCGTTTGGACAGGTAGTCGTTCACCGTCACCACATGCACGCCTTTTCCGGCCAGCGCATTCAGGAAGACCGGGAGGGTAGCGACCAGGGTCTTACCCTCGCCGGTCGCCATCTCGGCAATGCTGCCACGCTGCTCCTTGTTCGTCTTCAGGCTTCCGTTCAAGACGATACCGCCGATGAGCTGCACGTCGTAATGGACCATGTCCCAGGTGATTTCGTTGCCGCCGGCCACCCAATGGTTGTGCCAGACAGCCTTGTCGCCCTCGATGCTCACGAAGTCACGTCCGGCTGCCGCCAGGTCACGGTCAAAGTCAGTGGCCGTCACCTCGATGCTTTCCTGCTGGGCAAAACGACGGGCCGTGGACTTGACGATGGCGAAGGCCTCAGGCAGGATCTCATCCAGGCACTTCTCGATCGCATCGTCCTCATCCTTCACCAGCTTGTCGGATTCTGTGGCAAGGGTTTCCTTTTCCGCCACGGGAATGTCCTTCTCCAATTCCGCCTTGATCTCTACGATACGGGTCTCGAACGGTTCCTCCACGGCAAAGATCCGGGCACGGAGGGCCGCGGAACGTGCACGGAGTTCATCATGGGAAAGGGCATCGATTTCGGGATAGACCGCCAGGATCTTGTCCAGGATGGGCTTGACCTGCTTCATGTCACGGTCGGTTTTGGACCCGAAAACCTTCTTCAATATATCTGCTATTGCCATTATGAATTCAAAATTATGCTTAAAATTACAAATCTTACAAATATAGTGAGAATTGCGGGATTATCAAAATCAGTCCGCAAAATCCGGATATTTTGTTATCTTTGCGGGTATGAAAAGGTTCCTTACCCTCCTCCTGGTCCTGTTCCTCTGCGCAGGAGCGCTCCATGCCCAGAAGTTCGCCCTCCCGCAGGGCGGATACGACCAGTTGCGCGTCCTCCTGGTCGGCAATTCCTTCACGTATTTCCACGACTGCGACTCCATGCTGGTCCAGATAGCACGGAGCCAGGGGAAAGAAATCCACCTGGGAGAATACCTCAAGGGCGGGCAGACATTCGGCCAGCACCTGAACCTTCCCGCCACTTCTTCCGCCATTGCCGCGGGAAGTTACCACTACGCGTTCATCCAGGACCTCAGTTACAACGCTGCCCTGTATTCCCGGGACGGACGGAAAGATATCCTGGAAAACACCCTGGAACTCAAGCGGCGCATCCTCCAGGCTTCGCCGGAGTGCCATATCATCCTGGAAAGGACATGGTCCTACGAGGGGGCGGACGCAGCCGGTTTCGGATCGGCCGCGAACCTTGACCGGCACCTGGCGAAAGGAGCGGCCAGAATCGCACGCAAGGCACGGCTCCAGCTCTCCCCCATCGGAGAGGGATTCAATATCGTACGCTCGGAAAGGCCGGATATTAATCTTTTTGAACCAGACAATAAGCATCAGTCCGCTGAAGGGTCTTACCTGAAGTGTTGCATCAACTACCTTATCATGACCGGAGAGCCCTTCCACGGGGAAGTTGCGACCTGCGGAATCGATGCGGAAACGGCCGCCTATCTCCGCGATGTAGCGGTACGGACGGTGAAATAACCATCAGACGGAATCAGCCATGTCATCAACATTCCTACAAGATTTATCCCATACTGTTGAGGAACTGACAGGAAAACTGTTCGGGGAAAACGCCCAGTATCATTTTGTCTATTTCATCAGGACCCGGAAATTCCTGAACTTGAAAAACCCGAAGAACTGGAACGAGAAAATGATCTGGCTGGCAAAATACTGGCGCAACCCCCTGATCGTCAAGTGCGCTGACAAATACGCCGTCAGGGACTACCTTACGTCCAAGGGATGCCAGGACATCCTGAACGAAGAGTATGCTGTCTATCAGGATGCAAAAGATATCGATTTTGCTGCGCTGCCCCGGAAATTCGTCCTCAAATGCAACCACGGATCCAAGATGAACATTATCTGTGAAGACAAGGATTCTCTTGATACGGAGGCGGCCAGGGCGAAACTGGACAAATGGATGTCAACCAAGTATGGGCGCGGCGCCGAATGGCAGTACAAAAACATCGAACGGAAAATCCTGGCAGAAAAGTACCTGGAAAGTTCTGACGGGACCATGATCGAGTATCAAATATTCTGCTTCAATGGAAAACCCATGTTTTTCCTTGTCCGGAACGACCTGCGCAAAAGCGCCGTAGACAAGTCTTCCCTGCAGTATGCCGTTTCGTATTCCATTGATTGGAAACGCCTATATATGAGGAAAGGGGAAGAAAAGTTCGATTTCGAGTTGCCCAAGCCGCACAACTACGACAAAATGATCGAATATGCCAGACGGTTGTCCGCGGACTTCCCCCAGGTCAGAGTCGATTATTACGAAATTGACAAAAAACTCGTTTTCGGAGAACTAACTTTCTCATCCAACGGAAACGTACAGACCAATTACAAAGAAGAATATATAAAATCACTTGGAGCACAACTTCAACTTCCGCCCAAATATATAGAAGGGCAAACGCGGTAAGAAGAGCCGAACCGCACGCTCCGGCTATTTCCGGGCGGGACGGACCAGTTTGAGAAGGGCGCCATAGACAGAGACAGGGCGCTTCGGTAAAAGCCGGAACAGGAATCCCGCAAGCATGAATTTCGGATCCCGCGAGCGAATCAAATGCCCCGCAAACCAGCGGTTGCCGGAAAGCAGAAGGTCATTGACGGCAGCAACCGTTTCTTCAGGAAGGCATTGGCACAGTTTCAGGCATGAATCCGTCACCCGGGCAATCTGAAGGGAAAAAAGATGGCGGTCCCGGCGAGAGACCCGCTCGCTGGAAAACGCATCCAGCCGCCTGGCTATGGTCAACAAGTCAAACGCCCTTTTCGGATTCGGGGTCTGCATGGACGATCCCGGCCGGACACACGCAAAATAAAAGCATTCTTCCACAAAGGAAATCCTCCGGGCTAAGTAGAACATCCTTGGTGTAAACTCCTCATCCTCATGCAGGAAACCGTCCGGAAAAGAAAGGCCGTTTTCCAACAGGAAAGAACGACGGATGATATATAACGGAGGACAAACAGTCTTGAACAGACCCGCACGCATGGCGGACGGGCCGTCATAAACGGTCCGGGAATGCTCGTTACGATAATACCGGCGTTCCGAGACAGACCCGTCCGGCATCCCCCTGAACATTCCTATTCCGACCACGTCCAGGTCATCCCGGGTGCATTTGTCCAGCAGTCCCCCCAGACAGTTCCGGGTGATGTAGTCATCGGAATCCACAAACCAGACATACTCCCCCTGCGCAGCGGCCAGTCCCGTGTTCCGCGCCCGACTGGCGCCGCCGTTCTCCATAGAGATAACCCTGATGTTCGGATGGGCCGCAGCCACAGCCTCCGCGATGGAAAGGGAGCCGTCCGTCGATCCGTCATTCACGACGATGATCTCGTATCCGGTTTCCGGAATGTCCTGTTCCAAACAGGAAACCAGACACCGTTCCAGATAATTCTCCGTGTTGTACACCGGGATAATAATGGAGAGATTCATAGCCGTTTTCTTGTCTTGCTCCTGCAAATTTAGCATATTTTTTCCGCTGCAGTAAAAAAATTCATATCTTTGCTTCATGATACCCAAAACAATCCACTATTGCTGGTTCGGACGCGGCAAAATGCCGGATCTCGCAATCCGCTGCATCGCATCATGGAAAAAGATCCTCCCCGAGTATGAAATCAAGGAATGGAACGAAGAGAATTTCGACCTGTCCCTGTATCCCTATGCGGAGGAAGCCTACCGAAGCAGGAAATTCGCTTTTGTGACAGATATCGTCCGCCTGTATGCCTTGTATACCGAAGGCGGTATTTATATGGACACGGATGTGGAAGTACTCAAGCCGCTGGATCCGTTTCTCGTCCATCATGCTTTTTCTGGATTCGAGAGTCCCAAGTACGTTCCGACCGGCATCATGGCGGCAGAAAAAGGAAGCCGCTGGGCAAAAGACAATCTGGCATATTATGAGGGCCGGCATTTCCTGCAGGGAGAGGATATGGACCTGACCACCAATGTGGAAATCATCACGGATTACATGGTCAGGGAATACGGTCTCCGACGGGACAATAGTTTCCAAGACTTTCCCGGCTACGTCACCTTTTATCCGAAGGAGTATTTCTGCCCTCTGAACCCCGTTACCCTTAAACTGGAATTGACGGAACGCACGGTGACGATTCATCATTTCATGGGGAGCTGGACCCTCAAGACTCCCGTATCCGTTTCCCGCAAATGGATCATCCAGACTTTCGGAGAATCCTTTTACAAGCACCTGAGGGAATGGAAACTGAAATTTTTCCCAAAACCCTGGAAATAAACTGCCCCTGATATGGTTGATAAAGACTACTGCCTGAGCAGCTACATGGCTTTCCGCTACCTCTGGAAGGAAGGAGTGGATTTCGCCGAAGGATTCCGCCACGTCAATTTCCTCCCCGTACCCGAATCCGGCCGTATTCCCGTCCGGAGCGCCGGAGACATCGACCGGGAAATCCGACGGCAGTTCGATACCCTTTACGCCCGGTATGACCGGATCGGGATCCTGCTGTCCGGCGGCATGGACAGCGCCAACCTGGCCGCCTACCTCCGTCCGGGCAGCCACGCCTACACCTTCACGGCACCGGGGAGCGATGTCTTCGACAAAGATGTGGAACGGGCGGCCTCCTATTGCCGGAAATGGGGCCTGCAGCACCACCTGGTCGATATCACGTTCGACGATTACAAGGAGTATACGCCGGAAGTGATCCGGCACAAGTTCGCGCCCGTCCACTCCATCGAGCCCCAGATATACAAGGCGGCTCTCCAGGCAAAACGGGACGGCGTCCAGCTGATGATCGTCGGGGAGAGTGCCGACCTCATCTTCGGAGGCATGGACAAACTCATCTCCCCGCAATGGACCTTTGACGGCTTTGCCGCCCGTTACACCTTCCTTGACCCGGCCCTTGTCCTGAAGGAGCCCGTCGACATGTCGGAACTGTATGAGCAGTACCGGACTGGCGAAACGGGCATCGACTATATGCGCTTCATGGATGAAGTCTTCGCCATCGAAAGCAGCGGCTCCTATATGAACGCATTCGGGGCGGCCTGGATGCCTTATTACGATCCGTACGCGGTCCTTGTCATGGCCGATCCGCTGGACATGGAGCGTGTCCGGGGAGGAGAGCCCAAATACCTGGTCCGGGAGCTCTATGCCATGAAATACCCGGAGCGGGAGATTCCCTTCAAGATTCCGATGCCTCGTCCTGTAGATACCGTTTTCAAGGATTGGACCGGACCCACCCGTCCGGAATTCCGTAACGATATCCCCATGGACACCCTGACTGGAAACCAGAAATGGCAGCTCTGGTGCGCGGAACTGTTCCTGAACATGCTGGAGAAATGAAAGAGATATCCATTGAAGAGCTGAAGAGTCTCCAAACCGGCATCACCGTAAAAATCCACGACTTCTGCACCCGGCACGGCATCCGGTATTTTCTCGGATATGGCAGCCTGATCGGGGCCGTCCGGCACAAGGGATACATTCCCTGGGACGAGGACATCGACCTCGGGATGCCCAGACCCGATTACGAGCGGTTCATCCATTCCTTCAATGGGGAATACCCTGACCTGATGGTTTTCGCCCCCGAACTGGACCCGGGATATTATGCCCCTTATGCCAATGTATGCCTGAAAGGGACCCTGCTGGAGGAGATGAATCTGTCGCACCATGGGCGGGAAATCGGCGTGAAGGTGGATATCTTCCCCATCGACGGGGCTCCTTCGGACGATGCGGAGTACGCCCGGCTGCGGGAAAAAATGGAGAGATGGAACCGGTTCCTGTTCTATAAACTGACTCGTCTCGCCCCCCGCTTCCGGCACGACAAAGTACTGTGGGCCAAGACTATCGTGTGGAAACTCATGCTGCTTCCCCTCCCCTTTTCCGCCATCCAGCGGCACATCCATGCCCTGGCCACCTCGCATGATTTCGAGACCTCCGAAATGTCCGACAAACTGTCCTTCCCCAACCCGGGGAACACCCGGATGTACCGGAGCGTCTTCGAGCATTACATTGACGTCGAATTCGAAGGGCACCTGTTCAAGGCCCCGAGAGACTATGATGTCTACCAGAGGGCCATTTACGGCGACTACATGCAGTTACCGCCGGAAGAGGAGCGTCACCCTCACCACGGCTTTCACGCTTACTGGAAATAATCCTTATTTCAGGTCCTCGAGATTGTCCTTCCGCACCAGTTCCAGCGCCTTCTGGATCTGGGTGGAAGATACGCCGCGCGTATACGGAAAATAGACGATCTGGATGCCGGCTTCTGCAAACTCCTTCTCATATTCCTTCCATTTTTCAGTCCCGTACCAGTCGTCTCCGACAAAGAGGAACTTGGCGCCCAGTTTCTTGCAGGCCGACAGTTTGTCCATGTCATACTGGGGAACGGCGGCATCAACATACTTGCAGCTGCGGACGATTTCAATCCGGTCCTCGAAGGGAATCATGGCCTTCTTGCCCTTATAGGCGACCAGTTCATCCACGGTAACTCCCACCACAAGCTTGTCACACATGCCCTTGGCATTCTTGAATAAGTTCAGGTGACCAATATGGAAGAGGTCATAGACCCCAGCTGTATAACCGATGATCATAGCTGTATATTATTTGATTTTTTTCTTGATTGCATCCACCACCACCGCCCGTTCCCCGGATGTCGTGCCAAGGAAGAAGGCGGACAAAGCCGTCATGACGAACCCGGACACGACCACTTCCACTGTCCTCCATACGGAGGGATCCTGCAGGAAGCAGAGGGCCGCCGGCAGGATCAGGGCAACAACGGACACCCGCAGCGCTTTCCAGACCAACTCACGGAAAACCAATCCGAAACTCATCCGGATTTGACGGCATGCCATCCACACTCGTTCCACCAGCACCAGGACGGATGTTCCGACGACCATCCAATAGGCAGCCGTCGGCGCGCCGCCCAACCTGAAGGCGATATAAGCCAGTGGGAAAGCCAGTACATTCGTAACGGAAGCGACGATCTGATAGCGTTTTACATCACCTGTCGCAAAAATGCCTGTCGTAAAGGGATTACCTATGGCGATAAAAAGGGAAGACAAAAGGGATATCCTGACAAACTCCACCGCATACTTCGGAACCTGCCCCAGCCAAAGTTCCAGCAAGGCCGGCGCCTCCAGAATGATGGGCATGGCGAAGAAATAGAAAAGGAAGAACGAATATTTTGCTCCCTTGCACACCAACTCGTGCATATAGGGCAGGTTGCCGGAGGCATAGGATTTCGTAATCTGCGGGTTGATGGCGGTCGTAATGTTGAAGATAAACCGGGATACATGGCCTTCCAATTTCACCGACACATCACGGGCAGCATTCACCCGCACGCCGAAAAACAGGTTCATGAGAATGTTGATACCCTGTGCATTCAGCACGGAGGCCCCGTTCCCCAGAAAGGTCCAGCCGGCATAAGACGCAATCTGCTTCACATATGTCCGGTCCACGCGGCGCAGGCGGAAGCGGCACTCGGTGAAATGACGGCGCGCATACCAGCTGTACAGGAAACGGACGGCTACCGCCGTCACCAGCATCAGGACCGCATACTGGACCAGCCTGTCGGAAGAAGAGAAACGGATGATCAGCGCCACAGTCAACTGCAGCAACGCCTCAACAATTCCGATATACGCGAAAGCATCCATCTTCTCATGCGCAATGATGGCCGCATTGTACGGGACAGCCAGCATATTGACGACGAACATCAGGATCGAGCATTGGAGCACCCAGTTGGCTGCGCCCATCCTGCCGTCAGGAATCACCAGTTTCGTATTCAAAAACCAGATCCCCACCCCTTCGGCGATAACCAGCACCAGCAAGGCCATGACCGCCTGGACCAGGACCGTCGTAGAAAAGACTTCTTTCAGGCGCTGCTCCTCCTTGCCCAGTTCATAGGCCAGGAACCGGCTGATAGCCCCGGCCAGCGACCCGGTCAAGATCCCGAACAATGCCACGACCCCACCTACGGCACCGTAAATGCCGAAATCGTCCTGCCCCAGGGCATTGAGCACCACCCGGGAAGTATACAGTCCGACCAGTAGCATCAGGAACATCCGGAAATACAGAAGGACCGTATTCCGTGCGATCCTTCTGCTGTTTTCCGATATGTTTCCTCCCGTCATGTAGGATATTATTCCGGCTTATACGAATCCTTCAGGGCTGTCGTCTTGTTAAAGACGGGTTTCTCCGGCGTGGAGTCCTTGTCTTTCACATAGTATCCGGTACGCTCGAACTGGACGGCGATGCCTGAGGCGTCCTCCAGGAGGGCGGGTTCGGCGTACCCGGCCGTCACGACCAGCGAATCCGGATTGAGGAAATCCTTGTAATCCTTGTCCTCCGGTACCTGGGACATGTCGGCAAGGGTAAAGAGGCGGTCATAGTTACGGACTTCCAGCGCACGGGCATGATCCGCGGAGACCCAATGGACCGTTCCCTTGACGGAACGCCATTCGCCGGTCTGCGGATGCGTGGAGGGATCATAGGTACACTTCAGCTCGACAATCTCTCCTTCAGCGTTCTTGACCACCTCGTTGCACTTGATGATATACGTGTATTTCAGGCGCACTTCCCCATCGGGCTTGAGCCGGAAGAATTTCTTCGGGGCATCCTCCATGAAATCCGCGCGTTCAATATAGAGTTCACGGCTGAACGGAACTTTCCGGGTGGCGCCTTCCGGCTCCGCCGGATTCAACGGACAGTCGAACCATTCGACCTGACCCTCCGGATAGTTGGTAAGGGTCACCTTGACGGGATCCTGCACGACCATATAACGGTTGGAACGGGCGTTCAGGTCCTGACGGACGCACCATTCGAGAAGCTGGATGTCCATCAACTGGTCCCGCTTGCTGACACCGATCTTCTCACAGAACATCCTGAGGGCTTCCGCGGTATAACCCCTGCGGCGGACACCGCAGAGAGTAGGCATCCGGGGATCGTCCCATCCGCTCACCAGTCCTTTCTGAACCAGTTCGAGGAGCTTCCGCTTCGACATCAAGGTATACGTAAGGTTAAGCCTTGCAAATTCGTACTGATGAGACGGATAGATACCGAGCGTCTCGATAAACCAATCATAGAGGGGACGATGTACGTCAAATTCCAGGGTACAGATGGAATGGGTGATATGCTCGATGGAATCGCACTGGCCATGGGTAAAGTCGTACATCGGATAGATGCACCACTTGTCCCCGGTACGGTGATGATGGGCGAACTTGATGCGGTACAGGAGCGGATCCCGGAACATCATGTTCGGATGGGCCATGTCGATCTTCGCCCGGAGGACTTTCTCCCCTTCGGCATACTTGCCCGCCTTCATCTCGCGGAACAGTTTCAGGTTCTCTTCCGGCGTACGGTCCCGGTACGGACTCGGCGTGCCGGGCTTGTCCACGGTGCCCCGGTGCAGGCGGATCTCTTCCTGGGTCTCGTCGTCAACATAGGCCAGGCCTCTTTTGATCAACTGTTCGGCCCACTCATACAACTGGTCGAAATAATCGGAGGCATAGAGTTCCTTGTCCCAATGGAAGCCCAGCCACTGGATATCTTCCTTGATGGAATCCACATATTCGGTATCCTCTTTCGTCGGGTTGGTATCGTCGTAGCGCAGGTTGGTCACGCCGCCGTATTTCTGGGCGAGGCCGAAATTGAGGCAGATGGACTTGGCATGCCCCAGATGCAGATACCCGTTCGGCTCCGGAGGGAAGCGGGTGATGATGGAATCCACCTTGCCCGAAGCAAGGTCGGATTCGATGATTTCTTCAAGGAAATTCAGTTTACGTTCTTCCATAGCATTATTCCAAATAGATGACAAAGATACGCATTTTAAATTATTTTTACTAAATTCGCAACGTTGTACTAAACAGAAGAACCATGGGTCTTTTACATGCAAGGCTGGCAAAGTATGATTTGCCGCAGAAAATGATGGAGAAAGGGGTTTACCCTTATTTCCGCGTGATTGAGAGCAAGCAGGGCACCGAAGTGGAGATGGACGGGCATCAGGTCCTCATGTTCGGGTCGAACGCCTATACCGGCCTGACCGGGGACGAGCGCGTCATCGAAGCCGGCGTGAAGGCGCTCCGCCAGTACGGATCCGGCTGCGCCGGTTCCCGTTTCCTCAACGGAACCCTTGACATACACGTCCAGCTTGAAAAGGAACTCGCTGAATTTGTCGGCAAGGATGAGGCCCTGTGCTTCTCCACCGGCTTTACGGTCAACTCCGGCGTCATCCCCCAGCTGCTGACACGCAATGATTTCATCATCTGTGACGACCGCGACCACGCTTCTATCGTGGACGGACGCCGCCTCTCCTTTGCCAAGGCGCTGCACTACAAGCACAACGACATGAAGGACCTGGACCGCTGCCTCAGGAAGTGTCCCAGGAACACCGTCAAACTCATCGTCGTGGACGGCGTCTTCTCCATGGAAGGCGACCTGTGCAAGCTCCCCGAGATCGTCGAGCTCAAGCACAAATATGACAATGTCGTCATCATGGTGGACGAAGCGCACGGACTGGGCGTCTTCGGCCGTCAGGGCCGCGGAGTCTGCGACCATTTCAACCTCACCAACGAGATTGACCTGATCATGGGTACTTTCTCCAAATCCCTCGCTTCCATCGGTGGATTCATTGCGGCAGACAAGGTGATTATCAATTATTTACGGCACACCTCCCGCACCTATATTTTCAGCGCCTCCGACACGCCGGCCGCTACGGCCAGCGCATTGGAAGCGCTGCATATCATCCAAAACGAGCCCCAGCGGATCACCGCACTCTGGGATGTGACGAACTATGCCCTGATGAAATTCCGCGAGGCAGGCTTCGAAATCGGAGATACCGAAAGCCCGATTATCCCGCTGTATGTCCGGGACCTGGAGAAAACCTTTATCGTGACCAAGCGGGCATTCGAGGAAGGTGTATTCATCAACGCCGTCATCCCGCCCGCCTGCGCCCCGCAGGACACCCTGGTCCGGTTCGCCCTGATGGCGACCCATACCAAGGAACAGGTAGACCGTGCCGTCGTTGCCCTGACCAAGGTATTCAAGGAGCAGGGCATCATCCGCTGAATGCTGTCCCGGATCAGGCCATCCGGGACAGGTAGCACGCGATCGTATTCTTCATCAGCATCGCGATCGTCATGGGACCTACACCTCCCGGAACGGGAGTGATCCAGGAAGCTACCTTTTCACAGGAGGCATAATCCGCGTCCCCGCAGAGTTTTCCTTCCGCATTGCGGTTCATTCCGACGTCGATCACAACGGCGCCGGGTTTTACCATATCCCCGGTCACCAGACCGGCTTTCCCGACGGCAAGGACCAGAAGGTCCGCCTCACGGGTTACGGAACCGAGATCCACAGTACGGGAATGGGCGATGGTAACGGTAGCATGACGGTCCAGGAGAAGCTTCGCCACGGGTTTCCCCACGATATTGCTCCGGCCTACCACGACCGCCCGTTTTCCCTTGAGGTCAAGCCCGATGCTGTCAATCATCCGCATGATGCCGGCCGGGGTACAAGGGACGATACAGTCCTTGCCCAGCCAAAGGCCGGCCACGTTGCCGGGATGGAAACCGTCCACGTCCTTTTCCCGGGCGATGGTGTCGATGACCTTCTCCTCGTCGATGTGCTTGGGCAGCGGAAGCTGCACGAGGATACCGTCCACGGCGGGATTCCCGTTCAACTCACGAATCTTTGCCAGAAGGGCCTCCTCGCTGATATCAGCGGGAAGTTCGATGAGTTCAGACCCCATTCCGGTGTAGGCGGCCGCCTTCACCTTGTTCCTTACATAAACCTGGCTGGCGGGGTTCTCCCCTACGATGATTACGCACAGGCAGGGCTTCCGGCCATACTTGGCCTCCAGCTCGGGCACCTGCGCCTTGACTTCTTCTTTTACAGCGGCGCTCAGCGCCTTTCCGTCGATGATTTTTCCCATAATTCGGTATTAGATTCTTTCGTCGGGCCAAGCCCTCCTCAGAATGACATAAAACTATTCAAATGCGCAGTGCGCGATATCTTTACGATAGAACAGGTTTTCACAGTCGATCTTCGCGACCTCGGCATAGACTTTTTCCCGGGCCTCGGCGATGGTGGGACCTTCGGCGATGACCATCAGGACGCGGCCGCCGTTCGTGACGAATTTTCCGTCCTTGAAAGCGGTGCCCATATGCGCCACGTGCGCATCGACCTGGTCCAGACCCTTGATCTCGAAACCCTTCTGATAAGAGCCCGGATAGCCCTTGGAGGCCAGGACCACCCCGAGGGTAACGCCTTGGCGCCAGATGGCATCCGGAGCGGGTACGCCGGTTGCGACGGAATCGAAAATCGTATAGATGTCGCTTTCCAGCAGCGGCAGGACCACCTCCGTTTCGGGATCGCCAAAGCGGGCGTTGAACTCGATGACTTTGATCCCCTGCGGAGTCTTCATCAAGCCGCCGTACAGGACGCCGGAAAGCGGTTTCCCTTCGGCGACCATCGCCGCGGCTGTCTTGCACATGATCTCCTGAAGGGCAAACTGCCGGTCCTCCTCCGTAATGAAAGGAAGGCCCGTATAGGCGCCCATGCCGCCGGTATTCGGGCCTTTGTCGCCGTCGAAAGCACGCTTGTGGTCCTGCGAGAGAGGCATCGGATACACGCGTGAGCCGTCCACGAAACACAGGAAGGAAAACTCCGGCCCGGTCAGGAAATCCTCGACCACCACACGTCCAGCCCCGAAAGAATGGTCCAAGAGCATGTCCTCAAGGGCTTTGGTGGCTTCGGACATGTCCTGGGCGATGACGACGCCCTTCCCGGCCGCCAGACCGTCGTATTTGAGGACGGCCGGGAACGGACGGGACGAAACATAGGAAAGTGCTTCGTTATAATCGGAAAATGCTTTGTAAGAGGCTGTAGGAACGCCGTATTTCTCCATGAGCCGCTTGGCGAACTCCTTGGAGCTCTCAATGGCCGTGGCGGCCTTCGTATGGCCGAAAATCTTGAGCCCGGCGGCGCGGAAAGCGTCCACGATGCCGACGGCCAGCGCCGCTTCCGGTCCGACGACGGTCAGGTCCACCCCATGCTCCAGCGCGAAGGTTTTCAGGCCTTCCACATCCGTATCCTTGAGAGGCACGTTCTCGGCCACGAGGCCGATGCCCGCATTGCCGGGAGCACAATATATCTTGCCCACCTGCGGAGAACGGGCCAGTGCATCCACGATGGCGTGCTCACGCCCGCCGCCGCCGACGACCAGGACCGTCTTCGGGAAACAGTCTTCCATCCGGATATCCTTGGGATCCGTCTTGTTCGACATGCTCGGTTTGTAAAAAACGGCGTCCATAAAGATCAGTGCTTGAAATGTCTTACACCGGTAAAGAGCATCGTGATGCCCAGTTCGTCGGCCTTCTTGATGGCGTCCTCGTCACGGATGCTGCCGCCGGGCTGCACGATGGCGGTCACGCCGTACTTGGCGGCGAGGGCCACGGTGTCGTCGAACGGGAGGAAGCCGTCGGAGGAAAGGACCAGGTTCTCGGTGAAACCGGCGGCCTTCGCCTCCTCCAGGGCGATCTCGGCGGAACCGACGCGGTTCGTCTGGCCGGCGCCCACGCCGATGGTGTGGTTGTCACGGACGACACAGATCGCATTGGATTTCACGTGCTTGACAATCTTCCAGCCGAAGTTCAGGTCGGCCATCTGCGCCTCGGTGGGTTCACCTTCGTCACGCACATTTCCGGCGTTACCTGTTCCACCTGGGTGTCGAGCTGCTGCACGAGAAGGCCGCCGTTCACGCTCACATACTGCGGGACCGGCTTGCCGTCACGGGTCATGTCGACCTGCATGACTCGGAGGTTCTTCTTGGTGGAAAGGATCTCAAGCGCCTCGGGCGTATAGGACGGGGCGATGACAATCTCCAGGAAGATGGGCTTCATGCCGCGGGCGACCTCGGCGGTCAGTTCGCGGTTCACGCCCACGATACCGCCGTAAATGCTGACCTTATCGGCTTCATAGGCCGCCTGCCAGGCCTCCTCGACGGTCTTCCCGACGGCTGCACCGCAGGGATTCATGTGCTTGAGGGCCACGCAGAATGGCTCCTCGAAGTCGCGGAGCACGTTCAGGGCCGCATTAGCGTCCTGGATATTGTTGTAGGACAGTTCCTTGCCCTGAATCTGCTTGGCAAAAGCCAGGGAGAACGGAGCCGGTTCCAGGGCGGCGTAGAAGTTCGCGCTCTGGTGGGGATTCTCACCGTAGCGGAGGCCCTGCTTGATGTCGTATTCGAGGAAAAGCTTCTCGGGAAGGCCGGCCTGCGCGCGCATATAGGTGGCGATGCAGGCATCGTATTCCGCCGTGTGGGTATAAGCCTTGGCAGAGAGTTTCAGGCGTGTCTCCGGAGAGGTGGTACCATTCTCCCGAAGTTCTGCCAGGACGGTCTCATAGTCGGCCGGATTGCACACGATGGTGACGTCGCGCCAGTTCTTCGCAGCACTGCGGACCATGGAAGGGCCGCCGATGTCGATGTTCTCGATCGCATCCTCGAGGGTGACGCCGTCCTTCGCGATGGTCTGCTTGAAGGGATAAAGGTTCACGCACACGAGGTCGATGGTCTCGACGCCGTTCTCCTTCAGGGTTTCCATATGGGCAGGGATGTCCCGGCGGGCCAGGATGCCGCCATGGACCTTGGGATGCAGGGTCTTCACCCGGCCGTCCAGGATCTCCGGGAACCCGGTGACCTCACTGATGCCGATAGTCTTCACACCCTCTTTTTCGAGGAGTTTCTGCGTGCCCCCGGTGGCGATGATTTCCCAACCGAGGTCCACGAGGCCCCGGACGAATTCCACGAGGCCGGTCTTGTCGCTGACGCTGACTAACGCTCTTTTCATTTCTGTATCAATTTTTTGATTGTTTCCACATATAAAGCATGTTCGATGGGCTGTCCGAGGCGGTGTACCTCGGCAGGGTCGTCGCCCTCGTAAGGAAATGCGCGCTGGGCGATGATCTTTCCCCCGTCCAGGTCCGCATTGACCCAATGGATCGTGATGCCATAGACCTTGACCCCGTATGAGACGGCATCTTCCACGGCATGTGCTCCCTTGAAGGAAGGCAGGAGTGACGGATGGATATTGATGATGCGGCCTTCGTAGGCATCGAGAAGGGTTTCTCCTACGATGCGCATGTAGCCCGCCAGGCATACCAGATCGATCTTCTTGGCATCCAGGACCTTGACAATTTCCGCCTCGAAAGCTGCCTTGGAGGGATAGGCCTTCGGGGAAAACACGAAGGTTTCCACCCCGTAACGGGCCGCTTTTTCGATGACGGCCGCACCGGGACGGTCACACACCATCACGGCCACTTCGGCATCCAGGACGCCTTCCGCGCACGCCCGTGCAATGGCTTCGAAGTTCGTACCGGTCCCGCTGGCGAATACGGCAAGCTGTTTTTTCATCAGATTCTTCACGCTGTTCAGATTGACAATTGGATATTGACGCCGGGAGTATCCGTCACCTTGCCGATGACACTGGCACGCTCCCCGCAGGATTCCAGGATGGAGATGGCCTTGTCCGCCTCGGAAGCGTCCATGACCGCAACCATGCCGATACCCATATTGAAGATGTTGAACATTTCACGGTGCGGAACGCCGCCCCACTTTTCCAGCATCCGGAAGACAGGCAGGATCTCCCATGTCCCTTCCTGGATCTCGAGCCCCTGGCCTTCCTGCAGGACGCGGGGGATGTTTTCGTCAAATCCGCCGCCGGTGATGTGGCAGATTCCGTGGACATCGCATTGGCGGATCACCTGGAGCATCTGCTTGACATAGATCCGGGTCGGAGTGAGAAGCACTTCGCCCAGTTTCCTGCCACCGAATTCTTCCACACGATCCTCGTAGGACAGGCCCGCATCGGCGACAATCTTGCGGACGAGGCTGAAACCGTTGGAATGCACGCCGCTGGAGGCGACGCCGACCAGGACGTCTCCGACCTTCACCTTGGAACCGTCGATCAGACGTGACTTTTCCACCACCCCGGTCGTAAACCCGGCGATGTCATATTCCCCGTCCGCGTACATGCCCGGCATTTCGGCCGTTTCTCCGCCGACCAGGGCACATCCGGCCTGTCGGCAGCCTTCCGCCACACCCGCCACGATGGCTTCCACTTTGGCGGGAACATTGTGTCCCAGAGCCACATAATCCAGGAAAATCAGCGGTTCCGCACCTTGGGCAAGGACATCGTTGACGCACATGGCGACAGCATCGATGCCGATGGTGTCATGCTTGTCCATCGCGAATGCGATCTTCAACTTCGTACCGACACCATCGGTTCCGCTCACCAGGACAGGTTCCTTCACCTGCAGGGCGGCAAGGTCGAACATGCCGCCGAATGAGCCGATATTTCCCATCGAGCCCGTCCGGGCCGTGGATGCCACATGTTGCTTGATCCGGCGTACCACTTCGTAACCGGCCTCGAGGTTCACCCCCGCATTTTCATACGTTTTGGCCATAATCTAGTCGTTGTTGGTTGGGTCATCGTCATATAGGAGAGTCGGATACTCGCCGGTGAAACAGGCCTGGCAAGGATCCGCGCATCCGAAGCAGGAATCCCGGGTGGATTCCGGGCTCAGGTATCCCAGGGAATCCGCACCGATGGCCGCACAGGCCTCTTCGAGCGTGCGGTGCGAGCAGAGCAATTCTTCCGGCGTGGACGTATCCACACCATAATGGCAGGTATATTTCATCATCGGACTGGCGATGCGGACATGGACTTCCGTAGCCCCCGCTTCACGCAGCATCCGGACAATCTTCAGGGAAGTCGTGCCCCGGACGATGGAATCGTCCACCAGGACGATCCGCTTTCCCCGGACAATGCTGTACACCGGGGACAGTTTCATCTTCACGCCGTGTTCCCGCATCGACTGCAGGGGCTGGATGAAAGTTCGGCCGACATACTTGTGCTTGATCAGTCCCATCTCATACGGGATACCGCTTTCGGCGCTGTATCCCATGGCTGCGCTGAGGCTGGACTCCGGCACGCCCACGACGATATCGGCCTCCACCGGACACTCCCGGTACAGGCGACGGCCCGCTTCCTCCCGGTAAGCATGCACATTGCACCCGTCGATGTCGCTGTCGGGACGGGCGAAATAGATGTACTCCATCGCACACATCCGGTGACGGAAGAATTTGGAATACAAGTTACTGCGAATGCCCTTGTCATCCAGGCAGACAATTTCCCCGGGCCGGACGTCCCGCAGGAATTCGGCGCCCATGATCCCGAAGGCACAGGATTCACTGCTCACCACGTAGCCATCTCCCAGACGACCGATGCACAAAGGCTTGATGCCATATTTGTCCCGGCAGGCATAGATCCGTTTCTTCGTCAGGATGACGAAGGAAAAACCGCCCTCCATCATGTTGAGAGCCTTGATGATGTTGACGATCCGGTCCTCGTTGGCGTTCTTCTTGATCAGGTGAGCCAGCAGTTCGCTGTCCGTATCGGTCTGGAAAATGGTACCCCGTTTTTCGAGGTAATCCGCGATCTGCCGGGAATTCACCAGGTTTCCGTCACTGGCCACGGCGAAATCCCCGGTACGGTGACGGAACAGGACCGGGCCGACATTGTCCAGTCCTCCCCGGGAAGCATTGGCATACTTGACACAGCCGATGGCAAGACGGCCGGGAAGATGGTCGATCTCCCCGTTAGCAAACACTTCGTTCAGCAGGCCGAGTCCGCGGAACCGGTGCGATTTCCCATCCTCGTCGAATGAGGCGATACCACCGCCTTCCTGGCCGCGGTGCTGCAGATTGTGAAGCCCGTAGTACAACAGAGCGGATGCGTTCTGGACGCCATATACGGCAAGAACTCCCATTATTGATCCTCCTCCTTTTTCATCGTTTCGTCCAACCTCTCAAGAACTTTCCGATAAGAAGCCACGACATCGCTCAGGTCCAGGCGGAAACGGTCCTTGTCCAGGCGTTCCCCCGTCTCTTCATCCCATAAGCGGCAGGTGTCCGGGCTGATCTCGTCGGAGATGATAATGTGTCCGTTGTCCGAGGCGCGGCCGAACTCCAGTTTCACGTCCACGAGTTCGATGCCGGCCCGGTGCAGGACTTCTTTCAGTAATTCATTGGCATGCCGGGCCATTTCAGACATATGGTCCAGTTCCTCGTATGTCGCCAGCCCGAGCGCGACGGCCTGGTCTTCATTGATCAGCGGATCACCGAGTTCGTCGTTGTTATAGCAGATGTCCAGGATGGGATGGGATGGCTTGAAACCTTCTTCCAGGCCGAGTTTGGATGCGAGGTTACCCGCGACCCGGTTGTGCACCGTCAATTCCAAGGGAATGATCTCGATTTTCCGGCACAGCTGCTCCCGGTCGCCCATCGTTTCGATGAAATGGGTCTGGACGCCATGGCGGTTGAGATACCCCAGCAGGTGGGCGGATATCTGGTTGTCCAAAATGCCCTTACCCGCAAAACGGGCCCGCTTGACATTGTTGAAGGCAACCGTGACATCCTTGTAACGGAAAATCACCTTGTCGGGATCGTCCGTGGCAAAGACGCGTTTCTCGTTACCGTCGAATACCAGTTCTTTCTTGATCATATCTTGTCAAAATTGCTTCTTGAAGTACTTGACCGCATTTTCGAAAAGCGGCTGGAACAACGTTCCCGGGATGTTCCGGAACAGATTCTCCTCATACCGTTCCGTGTGTCCCATTTTGCCGAGGATGTGGCCGTCCGGACTGAGGATGCCTTCGATATCGTAATGGGATCCGTTCGGATTGTCCACATAGCGGAAGGCAACCTGTCCGCGGGCGAATAGTTCCCGCGCGAGTTCTTCCCCGACCACGAATTTGCCCTCGCCGTGGCTGAAGGCGATACTGTGACGGTCTCCGACAGAAAGGCCGGAAAGCCACGGGGAATTCACCGAGGCCACTTCCGTCTCGGCCATCTGGGAAATATGACGGTTGATGTCGTTGCGGAACAGCGTCGGGGAATCCGGCGTGACGTAGCCGAATTTCCCATACGGCAACAGGCCGCTTTTCACCAGGGCCTGGAAACCGTTGCAGATACCGAGAATCAGCCCTCCGCGTCCCAGCAACGCGGTTATGGCGGCGGCCACTTCGCTGTTGTTGATCACATCGGCAATGAACTTTCCGCTGCCGTCCGGCTCGTCTCCGGAAGAGAATCCGCCGCTGAAAGCCAGGATGTGGGACCCGTCAATCCGGGCGGACAGTTCGCGGATGGAAGCGGAGACATCCTCCGGCGTCAGGTTGCGGAAGATAAACGGACGGACCTCGGCTCCCGCCTTGCGGAAAGCCTTGGCCGTATCATAATCGCAGTTGGTGCCGGGGAAAACCGGCAGGCATACGACGGGTTTCTCCACCGGCTCGCCGGGCCAGACCAGATGGGCAGGATCGTAAGGGACACGCTCCACGGAAGGAACCGGTTCGTCGAAGAAAGGCTTCACGCGAGGAGGATACAGTTTGGCATAACGGGATTCATAAGCCTGTTCCAACACCTCCAGCGAAAGGGTTGTTCCGTTCACCGAAATACCCTGCGGCGTCACTTCGCCGAGCAGTACGGCTGCAGGGTCCTCCCACGCTCCGGTACACTCGACGATGACGGAGCCGTAACCGATGTTGAAAAGATCTTCCTCAGGGACGGAGACACGCACGCCCAGGGCATTTCCCATGGACATTTTGACCAGCGCTTCCGCAATGCCGCCATATCCGAGCGACCAGGCGGAAACGACAGTTCCGTCAAGGATCTTCCCGCGCAGGGCGTTCCAATTGTGGGTCAGCTGATCCGTATCGGGCATATAATTCGCCAGCGGGGTATGCTTCAGGAGGTAGATCCGGTTGCCGGGACGCTTGAATTCCGGGGAGATGACCGTCCGGGCGTCCACGGTCGTAATGCCGAACGCAACCAGGGTCGGAGGGACATGGATGTGCTCGAACGTCCCGCTCATCGAATCCTTTCCGCCAATGGACGGAAGGCCAAGGACGGCCTGCATCTTCAGCGCTCCCAGCAGCGCGGAGAGCGGCTTTCCCCAGGTATGGGGATCCGCGGTCATCCGCTCGAAGTATTCCTGATAGGAGAAACGCATCGTAGCGTAGTCTCCTCCGCAGCAAGCCACCTTGGTGCAGGCCTCCACGACGGCATAGGCCGCACCATGGTAAGGGCTCCACAGGGCCAGGTCCGGGTTGTATCCGAAAGCCATCACGCTGGCCGTGTCCGTATATCCGTCGGCCGGAAGTTTCTGGACGGAAACCTGGGTCTCCGTCATCTGCCGGCGGCCGCCGTACGGCATCAGCACGGTGGAACGTCCCACCGTTGAATCGAACATTTCCACAAGCCCTTTCTGGGACGCCACATTCGGGTCCGACATGACCGATACCATCTTCGCCGCCAGAGTATCCCCTTCCGGTTCCCGTACGAACGGATTCCGTTCCTCCACGGGTGCCACGGCCGCCCGGGCATAATGCCGTGCGCCCGCGCTGTCGATGAAAGTCCGGGCCAGGTCGCACACCAGCACGCCATGGTCCAGCATGCGCATACGGCCGGTATCCGTTACGTCCGCCACATGCGTCACCTCGACGTTGTCCGCGGCACAAAGGGCCATGAAACGCTCCTTGTCAGCCGCTTCCACCACGACGGCCATGCGCTCCTGGGATTCGCTGATGGCCAGTTCCGTCGCATTGAGGCCGGCATACTTGGCCGGGACGCGGTCCAGATAGATGTCCAACCCGCCGGCCAGCTCGCCGATGGCGACACTTACACCGCCAGCCCCGAAATCGTTCGACTTCTTGATGAGCCGGGTGACGTCCGCACGGCGGAACAGCCGCTGCAGCTGGCGTTCCTCCGGGGCATTGCCCTTCTGGACCTCGCTGCCGCACATCTCCAGGGACGCTTCGGTATGTTCCTTGGAAGAACCCGTCGCGCCGCCGATACCGTCACGGCCCGTCCGGCCGCCCAGCAGGAGGATCACATCTCCCGGAGCCGGACTCTCCCGCCGGACCTGGGAAGCCTTGACAGCGCCCACCACGGCGCCGATCTCCATCCGCTTGGCCGTATATCCGTCATGATAGATCTCCCGCACATGCGTCGTCGCAAGGCCGATTTGGTTTCCATAGCTGGAATAACCTCCCGCCGCCTTGCGGCTGATCATGCGCTGGGGCAACTTACCCGGAATGGTGTCGGACACCCGGGCGGTGATGTCACCGGCCCCGGTAACCCGCATCGCCTGATAGACATAGGCACGGCCGGAAAGCGGATCGCGGATCGCACCGCCCAGACAGGTCGCCGCACCGCCGAAAGGTTCGATTTCGGTCGGGTGATTGTGGGTTTCATTCTTGAACTGGAGAAGCCATTTCTCCGGTTTACCGTCCACATCCACGTTCACGTAGATGCTGCAGGCATTGTTTTCTTCGCTCTGCTCCAGGTCATCCAGTTTGCCCTGTTTGCGCAGCCACCGCGCACCGATCGTCGCCAGCTCCATCAGACATCGGGGCTTTTCCGTCCGCCCGAGGTCCGCGCGCATCTTCTCGAACAGGTCGAGTGACGATTCCAGCTCGGATTTCATGAACGATTCGTCCACCGTGATTTCTTCCAGCACGGAGGTAAAGGTCGTATGGCGGCAATGGTCGCTCCAGTAGGTGTCAAGGATGCGGAGTTCCGTCTCGGAAGGGTCACGCCCTTCGGCCCGGAAATAAGCCACCACTTCCGCCAGGTCTGCGACGCTCATGGCCAGGCCATGCGCCTTGCAGAAAGCGGCATACCTATCCTCCGGAAGGTTCCGGAATCCGGACAGGTCCTCCAGCGGCTTGACATCCGCCTTCTCCGCAAGCGACAAGACACCGAGATTCTTCGGACGGCATTCCACCGGGTTGATGAAATAGTGGCGGATCCGCTCCAGGGTCTCTTCCGGCGTATCGTCATCGAACACCAGCAGGCGGGAACTCTTGATCTCCACATCCGCCGCCGGATCGATCAGGTGGACACAGTCCTTTGCGGAAGAGGCGCGCTGGTCAAACTGACCCGGAATGTATTCGACGGCGATGTACTTCTTCCCTTCGAGCGGGAACTCATCGACGACGGTATCCGTGACTACTTCACCGAAAACGCTGTAACGGCATGCCTCCAGCAAGTCATCGGAAAAACCGAACAGGTCATACACGTTCAGCAGACGGAGGGACCGGAGGTCCAGGGACAGGTTCTCGTTGAATTCAGACAGCAAACTGGACGCCTCCACACGGAAACGCTCCCTTTTTTCTACGAATATTCTTTTGTCGTTCATGGCAAAACAGATGCCCACCGGGCTGAGTGCGGGGTGGGCATGACATTAAATTATAGTATTCAATACTTTATCGCTCTGCTTCTTGCGGAATTCCTTGAGCTTTTCCGAAAGGATTTCGTCCTTGAGGGCAAGAATGGAGACCGCGTAGAGGGCGGCATTCCGGGCTCCGTCAATCGCCATCGTCGCCACGGGAATCCCGGAAGGCATCTGGACGATGGACAGGAGCGAATCCAGACCGTTCAGGGCCTTGGACTTCACCGGGACGCCGATGACCGGAAGCGTGGTCAGGGCGGCAATCACACCCGGAAGGTGTGCGGCCCCGCCTGCACCGGCGATGATGATTTCAATTCCCTTATCGGGAGCGGAGGAGACATATTCGGCCAGAGGGCCGGGATTGCGGTGAGCGCTGAGCACGCGCTTTTCATAGGGGATACCGAATTCCTCGAGGGTGGTGCAGGCCGGACACATGACATCCCAGTCGCTGGCGCTGCCCATAATGATGGCTACTTTCATCAACTTCAGATTAAAAACGTGAAAAGCGATCGTCCACTACCAACGGGGTACAAAGGTACGATTTAAATCGGAGCGGCACAAATTCCTCCGGCGAGTTTTTCACTTTTTTTTTCAACATTGCTCCTGTTGATATTTTTTTCGGGAGAAAATTTGGAAATTTGGCTGGAATAACACTAACTTTGCAGAAACTATACGACAGATGAACAAAGTCTTCCATTTCAATGCACCGATGCTCGGCCAGTCCGATGAAGCCTTTGTTCCTCATTGTTTTTAACGTTTTGGCAACCTTCCCGGTTGTCATTTTTTTTTATACCATGGAAGGAGACATCCTGCTCAAAGGCGGCCGGGTCGTAACCGGCGATCACGCAGAAACCTGCGACATCCTTATCCGGGACGGCGTCATCCTGGAAATGGCGCCGGATATACCGGCACCGGAGGGCGCGTGCGTCCGCTCCCTTATCGGTCTCACCGTCGTCCAGGGCTTTGCTGACATCCATGTCCATTTCCGGGAACCCGGCTTTACGGCCAAAGAGACCATCCGCACCGGCTCCCGGGCGGCAGCCCGGGGAGGATACACCCTGGTCTGTGCCATGCCGAACCTCGACCCGGTGCCCGACTCTCCCGAAAACCTGGCGGTAGAACAGGCCGCCATCGACCGCGACGCCGTGATCCAGGTCCTTCCCTACGGCTCCATCACGAAAGGCCGCAGGGGCGAGGAACTGGTTGATTTCCATTCGTTGAGAGGAAGCTGTGCCGCTTTCTCCGACGATGGCAGCGGAGTCCAGCAGGAAGCCGTCATGCGGAAAGCCATGCAGGAAGCGGCCCGCGAAGACGTCATTCTCGCCGCCCACTGCGAAGACAATACGCTGCTCCGGGGCGGATATATCCACGACGGGGCCTACTGTGCCAGCCACGGCCACAAAGGTATCTGTTCCGAAAGCGAATGGGGACAGATCCGGCGGGACCTCCGGCTCTGCGCCGAAACCGGATGCCGGTACCATGTCTGTCACATTTCCACCCGGGAGAGCGTCGACCTCATCCGGGAAGCCAAGGCTTCCGGCGTACGGGTCACCTGCGAAACGGCACCGCATTACCTTGTCCTTTGCGAGGACGACCTCCGGGAGGAAGGCCGCTTCAAGATGAATCCCCCGCTCCGCAGCGCCCGGGACCGGGAAGCCCTTATCGAAGGACTGCTGGACGGGACCATCGATGCCATTGCCACGGACCATGCCCCCCATACCGCCGAGGAAAAATCCCGCGGACTGAAAGGGAGCGCCATGGGGATCGTGGGACTGGAAACGTCCTTCCCCGTCCTTTATACCCACCTTGTACGTACAGGAAGGATGACCCTTGAAAGGCTGGTCCAGGCCATGTGCGAAGCGCCGCGTCACATCTTCCGCCTGGGCGGGGAACTCCGTCCGGGACAGCCGGCAGACCTCGCCGTCCTCGACCTCACCCATCCTTTCCGGATCGACAGCCGGCAGTTCGCCTCCATGGGGAAATCCACTCCGTTCGACGGCTGGGAAGTGTACGGGAAGGTACTCATGACCATCAAAGACGGGGAAACCGTCTACGAAGAGAATCAGGAACGAATTTGACATCACTGCATATGAAAAAACCCGAAAAGAAACTTGTCCTGGAAAACGGCCAGGAATTCTACGGAGAAGGCTTCGGCGCCGACTGCCGGAGTGTGTGCGAAGTCGTCTTCAACACCTCGGTCGTCGGATACCAGGAGATCATTTCCGACCCCTCCTATGCCGATCAGATTGTCGTCATGACCTATCCCTTGATCGGCAATTACGGAATCACGGACGAGGATTTTGAAAGCCGGACTCCGGTCATCGGAGGCCTGGTGGTGCGGGAGTGCTGCGATACGCCCAGCAATTTCCGCTATACCAAGACCCTTGAAGAAGAGCTCGACGAGCACGGGATCCCCTGCCTTGCCGGCGTAGATACCCGCATGCTTACCAAAATCATCCGGGACACCGGCCGGCCGATGGGCGCCATCGTCGAAGCGGATATGCCCCGCGAAGAAGCCCTGGCCCTGATTGCCGCCACCCGGCGTCCGGACGACCTTGTGCGGCGGGTCAGCTGCCGGAAACGCTGGGTCACCCGGACCAGCAACCACCGCTTCCACGTCGTAGCGGTCGACTGCGGCATCAAACTCAGCATCATCCGTCTCCTGAACGCCCGGGGATGCAATGTCACCATCGTTCCTTTCAACACCCCGGCCAAGGATATCCTGGCCTTCCGGCCGGACGGTGTGCTCCTGTCCAACGGTCCTGCATCCGGTCTGGAAGCGCCGGAAGTCCGCCGCCTGTTTTCCGAACTGCGGGGCGTCCTGCCCGTTTTCGGCATCGGACTCGGCCAGGAAGTGATCGGACTTGAATACGGAGCCGTCCTGACGCCGATGGGCTGCGGAGTCCATGGAGACCACCCGGTCCGGGAACTCTCCTCCGGCCGCATCAACATTGCCGTCCTCAACCAAAGCTACCGTTTCGATTCCGTAGAAGGGACGGCCCTCACTCCTACCCATGTCGCCGTTCCGGAAGGATATGTGGTCGGCTTCGAAAACCGGGAAGACAAAGTCGCCGGCGTCCAGTTCCACCTGGAATCGGCGCCCGGTCCGCAGGACAACATCGCACTTTTCGACAAATTCATTCAAATGATGGAGGAACAGCAACATGCCTAGAAGAACGGATATCAAGAAAGTAATGGTCATCGGCTCCGGCCCGATCGTAATCGGGCAGGCCGCGGAGTTCGACTATGCCGGTACCCAGGCTTGCCTCGCCCTGAAGGAAGAAGGATACGAGGTCATCCTCGTCAACTCCAACCCGGCCACCATC
>JAGAHD010000113.1 GCA_017627255.1 Bacteroidales bacterium
GGGTCAACCGCACTACGATAACGGAGGCAAAGGTGCTTCTAAAAAACTCCGACATGAAGATATACGAGATTGCGGAGAGCCTGAATTTTCCCGAGCCAACCGCTTTCAACCGTTACTTCAAGAAGCAGACAGGACTCACTCCTGCCGCCTATCGAAAGAACAATCCCTCTTAAAAGATGCCGATAAATAATGAATTTAAGTGCAAGCCGAGCGAAAGGTCAAACTTGTTTGCTTTTCCGAGGCGCAGCCTTAAATAGCCGTGAAACGGGAATTTAGTTTTCTTTTCCTTTCTTGATTTTTCGAATCTCGGAATACATAGCTTTGGCCTGAAGAATCTGTGATATCCAGCCAGCCAACATAGCGAGTCGGAATAGTTTATTGTCTCCTACAAATGGTATGAAAAGGAGCGCGGCAAAGACAAGAGCCAATAAAATGGCGAGGATGAATAGAAATCTACATCGTTTCAATCTGTCCATACAATTCCGCTTTATATGTACTAATGAATTACGCGACACATTTATGGTAGGAGTTCGGAAAAAATGGCGTCGAGGTCGGGGTGTGCGTCGTTGACAAGGATTTCCCCGGTCCTGCAATCAATCAGGAATACGGCCGGAATGAACTCGACTCCATAATCCCGGGCTGCCTTGAGGTCTTTGCATAAAACATTGACCCATGTCATCCCATTCTCCGCAACGAAGGTTTTCCACTCTTTGGTTTTGGAATCCTGGGAAACGCTGTATATCTCCAGTCCCTTGTCGTGATAATGGTCATACACATCCTTCAGCATGGGAATGGACTGCACGCAGGGGCCGCACCAGGTCGCCCAGAAATCCAGGATGACATAGCGGTTTGCCGGATTGGCAACAATAGAACTCAAACTGACACGATTGTCATCCACATCCGGATACTCCATATCGATGTAATGTTGATGAAGGAGTTTCATGCCTTCTTCGGCAGCGTTTTTCCTGCGTTCATCCTTTTTCGCCCGACGTGCCCAATTATTTTTCATGGTGGCTATATATTTCTTATAGTCCTTGGCCTGGTCAGGGGACAAACGGCTCAGTATCTCCGATGCTCTGGTGAGATCGCCGGATACTTCATCGGCATATTCCAAGGCAAGGAGACTTGTCCGTCCATCCCTGACCGCTTCTTCCCAAAGAGCTTCTTTGGCATCGTCCTCCGCAGTCCGGATCCTATGGTAGGCGTCATTCAGGACCGTTCCTATCGCACCCGTGTACATGTCCGCCTCATCATCGGCGTGGACATCGACAATAATGGTACCGGGCTCCAGGAAGAAATCCTTCAATTGGCCCCCGTCCAAAGGATTGGCATTGACATCCTCCGGATCCTTGGCATACAGGTACACGTGGGTCGGAGACTTGAAACGGGGATGAAACTCGAAGGTCCCATTTTCGACAGTGGCCTTGGCGACAACCTTGAATTTGTTCCATTCATCCTGCAATTCCAGTTCAGCTCCATCCTTGGCACCTTGGATGGAGCCTTTCACGGTGCAATATTCGGACTGGGACTTGCAACCGACGAGGCTAATAGCCAGGACGGATAGGATTGGTATGATGTGATTGTTATTCATAAATGCCAATTTATCGAAGCAAAATTACTGATTATACGCGACATACCCATAAGAACCGGCGGGGGCCTGTAATATGTCAGTAACGGGAATTTAGTCGCAGCTCAATGAATGGAGCCTGAAAGAGTAGTATCCCTTGCCATCCAGATAGGAGAGAGCATCATCGAGAAGAGCGGTTTTTCGTTCTTCATCCAGATCGGAATGGAAGAGGATGTCGATGAATGTCTCCAGACCGTGATCTGAAATCTTCTCTGTTTCTACCAGATACCATACTGGATTCTTCTGCGCAAGCATGGCATCCAGATCGATCGGACAGGCCGCTTTGTCGAACTCGTCCTTGACGTCCGCCAGGGAATAATCCGGGCTGTCGCCATCCAGCAGGCCCAGCCTGCGGGCAATGAGCATCAGCATCTCGCCCAGGCGGTCTATTTCTCTGAGGATAAAATCTTCCATCTTATTCGTCTTTCATTTTCAGGCGCCCTATGATGTCGTCGCAGGCATTTAGGATACGCTTAGCATAATAATACTCAAATGCCAGTGTCCCAACACAAAGAAGAACTATGAGGAAGCCTCTTCTCCACATCAGTTCGGTACTGATATTCATCGACGTCATAAAAATCGTAGCTGCAATGACGAATGCAAAGAAAAAGATGCAGATTCCGCTCTCCATGGCGATGTACCGCTTCTTGAACCTGCGCAGGGTTTCTGCCGTTGACAGGATGTCCCCATTGTAGATTTCATCCTCCCGGACACCCTTATAAACCCAATACACAGCGGGGAAGAAAATGACAGTGAAGATGATCAGCGAAAGTGTAACCCACCAGGCCATACCTTGTACATAACTCAAGATGACGGCGAGAATAGCAATAGCAACGCCAACCGGAGCCGTTTTCTTTGAAAGGAACAGCCTGCGGACATCCTTTTTCATCGCGTTCTCCATCAGCTGTTCGTTGATAATCTGCTGTTTATCAAACCGCTCTTTGAGCACGGCATAGTCCTGCCGCATCTGTTCCAGTTCCTGACTGATATCGAATTCTTCTTTGTTCATGGTAGGGGTGATTAAAGTTTGGACTTTTTGAGTTCTTCCTTGATTCGATGCAGCTGGAAAGAAACGTTCTTCACCGTGATGCCCATGATGGCGCCGATCTCCTCATAGCTCAGGCCTTCGAGCCAAAGGAGGATA
>JAGAHD010000114.1 GCA_017627255.1 Bacteroidales bacterium
ATCTGCCATGAACACGGGGTGTCGCTCGTCGTAGATGTCATCAGCTCTTTCCTGGCGGAGCCGCTGGATATGGACGCCCTGGGCATTGATATCTGCATCACATCGACCCAGAAAGGCCTCAACCTCCCTCCCGGACTGTCCATCCTCTTTTTCAGCAGAAACCTGGCGGACTATCCGTTCGCTCACCGGGGATATTACTGGGATTTCGAGGACAATTTCGCCAACCTCCGCCGGGGGCAGACACCCTTCTCCCCCGCCACGACACTCTTCCTCCAGCTCCATGCCCGTCTTCTCCAGCTCCGTGCAGAAGGAGGGGAAGGAAAGAATATCGCCGATATCCGTCACCGCTGCAGCGTATTCCGCTCACTCTGTCGGGAATACGGCTGGGAGGTGCCGGCCCAGGTACCCTCCAGTGCCATCACCGGTTTCCAGACCCGGGACATGGACCGGAGCATCTTCCGCGGGCTGATCGAACAGTACGATACCTTTATCATGCCCGGGTCTGTCCCCGGCTTTTACCGAGTCTCCCACATGGGACTCCAGACCGACACGGAACTGGAAGAACTGGCCGCCCGCATCCGGGAATTCGAAAAATGCTGAACCACCCCTCCCCGACACTATGAAGAAGCTTTCATTGGAACAGATGCACGCATGTGCCCTGGAGATTTTCAAAGACATCGACCGGTTCTGCCGGGATAATGACATCCGGTATTCCATGGCCTTCGGTACCCTTCTCGGAGCCGTACGGCACAAAGGATTTATTCCCTGGGATGATGATATCGACATCGTCATGCCCCGGGCCGATTACGACCGTTTCATCCGGATATACCACTCTGACCGGTACCGTTTCATCTGCCGGGAGAACACACCGGAGTGTTACACCGCCTTCGGCCGTGTCGTGGACCAGCGGGATACCGTCCTGCTCGGGACCAAACCCTGGCACGGCAAAACCCTGCAAACCGGAATCTGGGTGGACGTGTTTCCCCTGGATTATGTACCGGACGACCATGATACCTACCTGAGCCTGTACAGGTGTCTGCAGACAGTCAGCATCCATGCCCTCCTTGTCCGGGCTGCCCACGCCTATCTCGTCCCCGGAATGGATTTCAAGACCCGGATGCGGATCCGCTATGCCCACCGTTTCCATCCGAACGCCAACCGGGAGGATCCGGCGCAGTATGCCCTGGATTTCATCACCCTCATCCGCAGTCTCTGTTCCAACGAAACCGGCCACCTTGCCCAGGTAAGTTGCGGAGACGACAGTGCCGGGTGGTTCGAAAAGGAGCTTTTCGAACAGTATACGGACCTTCCCTTCGAAGACGGATTCTTCCGGGCACCGAAAGAGTATGACCGTGTCCTCCGGCTCCTGTACGGAGACCGCTACATGGAGCTTCCCCCGAAAAAAGACCGGAAAACCGGCATCTTCCGAACGGCACGTGTGTATTGGACGCACCGGTAAAAAATCCTATCTTTGCAGAACAGCCGACTACCATGAAAAGAATCGAACTTCCTGAAATCCATGCCCTTCTGCTGGCCATCCTCAAGGATGTCGACCGCTTCTGCCGCGCAAACGGACTGCGCTATTCCCTTGCCTACGGGACGCTTCTCGGGGCCGTGCGCCACAAGGGATTCATCCCGTGGGACGACGACATCGACATCATGATGCCCCGTCCTGATTTCGAGCGCTTCGTCGCCACGTATGACGGCGGCGGCCGTTACCGCTGCTTGTACGGAAGCGCGGAGGAAGGCCATCGGTTTATCAATGCTTTCGCCAAGGTGGAAGACACCCTGACCGTCAGCATCGAGCGCAAAAGGAAGGATGTCTTCTCCTTCGGCCTGAACCTGGACATTTTCCCCGTCGACGGGGCGCCGTCCGATCCCGCCGTCCAGCCCACCTTCGCCCGGAAGACGGCCACACTCCGGAACCGCGTCTATTTCAGCCAGAATCCCTGGTTCCCCCTCTCCTTCCACAAGCCGCTCATTCCCATGATCCAGGCTCACCTGCACAGTCCCGAAGAGTGGTTCAAGCGCTGCGAGGAGTGCCTCAAGCAGTATCCGTTCGAAGAAAGCACCTTCGCCGGTCCCCTGTCGGGAGGGATGAAGATGATGGAGATATACCGCAAGGAACTATTCGACCAGTACGTGGAACTGCCCTTTGAAGACGGGATGTTCCTGGCGGTCGCCCAGTGGGACACCTTCCTCCGCCAGCAATTCGGGGATTACATGCAGCTCCCGCCAGAGAACAAGCGGGTGACGCACGGACTGGAAGTCTACTTGAAATGACGGTCTGCCGATAGGAAAAGTTTCAGGATCAGCTGCTGCGGGACGGATACGAAGCATCCCCGGCGGATCCGGAGAGCACGTGCTTCCTCCCTCAGATACGGACGCTCGGCAAACAAGGACCGGTCCAGCGTAAACCCGATCCATGCAGCCCGGAGCAGGATTTCGTCCGTAAACCCTTCCACCGGCGATCCGGACAGATGAGGCCGGAAATGCTCATAGTAATCCAGGAAATTGCGCGCGGACTTTCCGCGCCGTGTCCTGAGACCCGTACGGGTTGTCGCGGAAGGATTGTCCCGGCGGTAGTGATAGAGCGGCTTCGCAAGATGGACCAGCGATGAAGCCTTGAAAATCAACTGGCTGGCGGTCACGATATCTTCGTGCATATTGTATTTCGGCACGAAAACCCCATCATACAAGCTCCGCCGGGCGAATTTATTCCACAGGTAGCCATACGCCGCATAGGTATACAAACCCTTGATATACTGCATTTTCGTCGAGGCCATATAATCCTTCTCCCGATCGAGTTTGCTACGGGTGGCATATTCTTTCCAGAAATCATGGAAGACGATATCCGCCCCCGTCCGCTCCGCTTCCGCCGCCAGGGAAGCGACGGCATCCGGTTCCAGCCAGTCGTCGGAATCGACATGCATGACATAATCCCCGTCCGCATAGGCGAGGCCGGTAGCCCGGGCGTAAGGCAGTCCTTCATTCTCTTTGTCGACAAAGATGATCCTCTCTTTCAGGGCTGCGTATTTCCGGTCAACCAGTTCCCGGAGAATATCCATCGAGCGGTCCCGGGTCCCGTCATTGACAAAGATGAACTGAATGTACGGATAAGTCTGGGAAAGCACGGAATCCGCGCACTTTCCGATATAGGGTTCCACCCCGTAAATGGGGACAATCAGCGAAACTCGGATCATACGACAGTACGGAATCGGTCCGGAATCCGGACAATGATGACCATCTCCAAAAGACCCGGCTTGTTCCATGCATAAGGGGGACGAAGGATACTTTCCAGGATGCGGGCCCAGCCTACGGTCCTGTCCCAGTCCCGCTTCCGGCCGTCGGTGCACTCCCGGATCGTCGCACTCCGGCGACGCAGATGCTTCTCCCATCCGGCTTCCAGACGGTCCTTATCCCGGAACCGGTCCTCAATACGCCCGAGGTCAAAATACCCGAAATGGAAAAGATACAAGTCTTTGGCAATGTGAAAATTATGGCCTTTTACCCGATGGAATCCCGAACCCCACCGAACTGGGCGGGAAATCACGCTGGCCTTGGTATACCGGGTGGAGATGCGCCCGCAGGAACGCTGGCTCAGGAAAGGCCGCTCTTCGTCAATATCCCCCTCCTCGCCGACAACCTGACCGACATCGATACCCAGTCCGGAAACTGACGTGCGGATGTCCAGGCTGGAAAGGAACTCCACCAGGGACTGGCCTCGCCGGGGATCGACGGCCAGGATCTCGTCCGCATCCGTCCCGATGACGAGGTCATACTCCTTCAGCAGTTCCGCCGCACGGTCGGAAAGGAAACGGATCCGCCCCTTGTCGGCTTGTGCCACGTCTCCCGCAACCCTCTCACAGGGAATCACATGGACAGCCGGAGACGCCTCGGGGAGAGGCTGGTCCTTCCCGTCCAGATAAATGTACAGGTTCTCCTCTCCAAGCTGGGCGCCGTAATAGGCGATCCACTTCCGAAGATAGAACGCATCGTTGCGCACCATGGTCAGCGCGCATATTTTCTTTCTTACAGCCATCATGAGGTCATCCGAAGATATTCGGCCGTAAACGTGGTTCCCTTCTGTGCCAGGTCTTCCGGCGTACCGGCAAAGACGACTTCCCCGCCCCGGTCACCCGCATCCGGTCCCATGTCAATGATCCAGTCGGCATTGCGGATTACATCCAGATTGTGCTCGACGACAACGACCGAATGCCCCCGGGCGAGCAATGCATCGAAAGCCCGGAGCAGCTTTTCCACATCATAGAAATGCAGGCCGGTCGTCGGTTCGTCGAAGAGGAAGAGGATACGCTCCCGGCGGGGGCGGTCCTCACCCCGGCTCAGGCTGAGGAAATAGGCCAGCTTGATCCGCTGGCTCTCTCCGCCGGAAAGGGTACTGGACGGCTGTCCGAGCTTGATATATCCCAGACCCACATCTACCAGCGGCTGAAGGCGTTCCGCAATCGTCTGGGCAAGGCTCTCCTTCTGGGCGCCGAAGAAGCGGATTGCCTCCTCCACGCTCATGTTCAAGATATCGTCGATATTCCTGTCCTTGTATTTGACTTCCAGGATCTCCGGCTTGAAACGTTTGCCGCCGCAGGATTCGCAGACCATCGTCACGTCTGCCATGAACTGCATGCCGATCTTCACGAAGCCGTCTCCCTGGCATTCCGGGCAGCGTCCGCCGTCCTGGTTGAACGAAAAGAAGGAAGGCGTGAATCCGTTGATCTTCGCAAACTGCTGTTCGCTCAAGAGTTTACGAATATCATCATATACCTTCAAATAGGTGACGGCATTGGAGCGTGAACTCTTTCCGATGGGATTCTGGTCAACATATTCAATCCGGGTAATCCGGTCTACATTGCCGGACAACCCCTTGAACGTTCCGGGCAGTTCGCCCGTCTCGTTGATACGGCGGTGGAGAGCCGGATAGAGGATGTCCCCGACCAGGGATGATTTGCCGCTGCCGCTGACCCCGCTGACCACAGTCAACACGCCCAGAGGGAACTGGACATCAATATCCTTGAGATTGTTCTGCATGGCGCCGTTCACGGTAATGGAATACTGCCAGGCCCGCTTTTCCCGCCGGTACTGGAGGCGTTTTCCCGTGAGGTACTGGAGGGTCAGGGAACGGGACACGGAATCGGCATCCGCTTCATCCGCCACGCCCTGGAACACGACTTCGCCGCCATGGACTCCGGCAAGAGGTCCCATGTCGATCAACTGGTCCGCCGCACGGATGATTTCCGGATCATGCTCTACTACGACGACAGTGTTTCCGATATCGCGGAGTCGTTTCAGCACGGCGATAAGCCGGTCCGTATCCCGGGGATGAAGACCGATGGAAGGTTCGTCCAGGATATACATAGAACCGACCAGGGAACTGCCCAGGGCCGTAACCAGGTTCACCCGCTGGCTCTCACCGCCGGAAAGGGTGTTCATCGTCCGGCTCAGCGTCAGGTACCCGAGTCCCACATCCTGGATACAACGGAGACGGTAGACAATCTCCTCGATGGCTTTACCGGCCACTCCCTGCTCATACGGCGTCAGGGCCAGTCCGTCAAAGAAGCCTAGCAGGGTGTCGATGTTCATTGACAGCAGGTCATGGATCGTCTTCCCTCCCACCCGGACATACAAGGCTTCCTTCCGAAGCCGGCTTCCTCCGCATGCATGGCAGGTCGTCCGGCCGGAATAACGGCTGAGCATGTATTTGTACTGAATCTTATAGCGGTTGGCCTCAACCCACTCGAAAAACTCGTCGATACCGACGATGGAAGTCTCGTCATCCTGACGGCTGCGCGCCTCCCAGAGGGTGCGCTTCTGCTCCTGTGTCAACTTGCAGTACGGCTCGAAAACGGGTATGCCGTAACGTTCGGCGTTCTTGACGACCAGGTCCTTGAACCAGCTCATCTTCTCTCCCCTCCAGCAGGCGACCGCTCCGTCATAAATGCTTTTGGTCTTGTCCGGAATCACCAGATCCTCGCTGACGCCGATGATTTTCCCCAGACCGCCGCAGACCGGACAGGCACCCAGCGGGCTGTTGAAACTGAACAAGTACTCATCCGGTTCCCGGAAGACCAGCCCGTCCCGCTCGAAACGGGAACAATAATGGCGCAACCCATCTCCGAGCCCCCATACATACATGTCACCGCCGCCTTTGTCAAAGGCATCCTGGACGGAAGCGTGCAGCCGGGTCCGGAGATCTCCGTCCGGTTCCGCCGGGATCTTCGCCCGGTCTACCAGAAGATACAGGTCCTCCGGATAGTGCCCGTCCATCTGCATCACGTCCTCGATCCGGAGAACGGCATCGTCCAAACTCCGGTAAAAACGGCCATACCCCTCTTCTTTCAAGCTGAGCATGAGTTCCACCTTGTCGGAACGGTCCTTCCAGTGGACGTCAGAAAGGATATACACCGTATGAGCCTTCCCGTCGAAAACATCGCCGAGCACATCCTGCACCGTATGGGCACGCACCTCTTCCCCGCTCACCGGCGAATAGGTCCGGCCGATCCGGGCGAACAAGATCCGCAGGTAATCATAGATTTCAGTGGTCGTGGCAACCGTCGAACGGGGATTCCGGATATTGACTTTCTGTTCGATGGCGATGGCCGGAGGAATACCCTCGATCATCTCGACATCCGGCTTGGACATCCGGCCAAGGAACTGACGGGCATATGAAGAGAGGCTTTCGGCAAACCGCCGCTGACCTTCCGCAAACAAGGTATCAAAAGCCAGGGAGGATTTGCCGCTGCCGGAAATACCCGTGACAACCACGAAACGGTTCCGCGGGATCTCCACCGTAATGTCTTTGAGATTATTGACTTTCGCCCTTCGTATGATGATGTTCCCTTCTGTCGGCATAAACTTCGGATTAGTATGCAAAGTTACGAAAAAATGCCTCAAAAATTGTATATTTGCAAGAACTGCCATTTAAAAACCCAAACCCCCATGTCCCCTGAAACCGCAGCGGCCATCGACGAAATCCAGGTCAACCTGAATGCCGGTGGGATGAATACCATCAACATCGTCCTTGCTTTCGTCATGTTCGGCGTAGCCCTGGGCATCCGTCCCGGCATCTTCGTCGACGTCTTCAAGAAACCGAAATCCGTCCTTCTCGGCATGCTCTGCCAGTTGGTCCTCCTGCCTGCCATGACCTTCCTGCTGGCCATACTCCTCGGAGGGTGGATTTCCCCCATGATGGGCCTGGGAATGGTCCTGGTCGCATCCTGTCCGGGAGGAAACATCTCCAATTTCATGTCCTCGCTCGGCAAGGCGAACGTAGAACTGTCCGTCAGCCTGACGGCCATTTCCACCGCCCTTGCCGTCGTCATGACGCCGTTCAATTTCTGGCTCTGGGGCAGCCTGTACCTGAAAGTGGCGCCCGTCGCCCATGAGATTCCCACCCTTGTCATTCCGCTCTGGGATGTGTTCAAGACCATTTTCATCCTGCTGGGCATCCCGCTGACCCTCGGCATCCTGACCTCCCGCTATCTTCCGAAGGTGGCCACCATCCTCAAGAAACCCCTCCAGTGGGTTTCCATCATCTTTTTCATCGCCATGGTCATCCTGTCTTTCAGCGGTAACATGGATGCCTTCCTGAAGTGTATCCGGTATATCTTCCTGGTTGTGCTGGTGCATAACCTCCTTGCCCTAGGCATCGGCTATGGCGTGGGAACCGTGGCCAGGGTCCACTTCCGGGACCGGAGAACCCTGACGATCGAAACCGGCATCCAGAATTCCGGTCTCGGACTGGTCCTGCTGCTTGGAACCGGGATCTTCGCGGGTTTTCCGCCGCACGGAGGCATGCTTGTCATCACCGCCTGGTGGGGCATCTGGCATATCGTATCCGGCCTTACTGTCGCCACCGTGTTCAACCGCTCACCCAAAAACCTTTCTGAGAATGGCTGATCTCTGGCAGGATGACCGCCTGTACAATTTCCTGAGGCCCTATGTCGATTTCTGTACACGGGGCAGTTATCATCAACTGAAGGTAGAAGGACAGCTTCCCAAAGACGGAGCCGTCATCATCGCCCCGAACCACACCAACACGCTCATGGACGCCCTGGTGGTTCTGCAGACCCGCAAAGCTCCCACGGCATTCGGCGCCCGGGCAGACATTTTCCGGAATCCGTCCATCGCCAGGATCCTCCGATTCCTCCGCATCGTTCCCATGGTCCGGAGCCGGGACGGCCTCCACAATGTCGAAAGGAACCGGGAGACCTTCCGGGAGGTGGCTGCCCTGCTGCAGCACCACCTTCCTTTCTGCCTGTTCAGTGAAGGAAGGCACCGGCCGATGCATTCCCTTCTGCCCATCCAGAAAGGCATCGCCCGCATCGCCCTGGAAAGCGCGGCACACGGACAGACCTATATCGTGCCGACCGGGATCGATTACAGTGACTTCTTCCACTACCGGGGAACCTGCCGGCTCGTATACGGCGATCCCTTCGATGTCAACGGATTCCTCGCCGGCCACCCGGAGCTGGGCGAAGCCGAAGTATACCGCCGCCTGAGGACGGAACTGTTCGACAGGATCAAAGGCCTTATCCGGTATGTCCCTGATGATGAACATTATGAGGAAAACTGGCGGAAGATGGAAGCCGCCGGGAAAACAGACAGGAACAGGCTGTGGCTGCTTGCCGTCCTTTCCGCTCCCCTTTTCATCCTCAGCGCCGTCCTGACTTTTCCCATGTGGGGGAGGGCAGAGTACCTCTGCCGGTACAAAATCACGGACCGGGCTTTCCACAATACGGCCCGATATGGAGCCAAACTGATCGGAACCCCGCTTCTCCTGCTGGTCTGGACCGCCATCTTCTACCTTACGCTTCCTCCCCTGGCCGCAACGGGCCTTCTCGTCTGCTTCTTGTTCTCCTACAGCTTTTTCTACGACTGGCTGAACTGGATCCGGTAAAAAAGGGACCGGCCTTCCGGCCCGTCCCTTTCAACCAACCGCTTCGTACCAACTGCTCGATCAATTTCATCATGACGGCTTGCAAGGGCAAAGATGCAAAAAGGATCCGGAAAGAAAAAGTTTAAAACGTTTAAGTTTAAAAAAGGCCTTCCAGCATGCTGGAGGCCCGTTTTTTTGCTTTCCCGGGCGGAATAACCGGTGCATAAACATCAAATCGGCTGGCAATCAGTCCGTTACTTTTTCCAAGAACTGCGACGGGATGAATGAAGTGGCCACGGCAATGAATCCTTCGATGGCCACCAGCAGGCGGCGGTCCCGCCGGATCCGGCGGATATACCCTTCCGCTCCTTTAAGAGGGCCTTCCAACACACGGACCTTGTCGCCCTGCTTGTAGCGGGTCATGTCGTCGTCGCTGAAAAACTCCAGTCCGTCCACTCCGGAAGAAGTGACCATCCGGAAAATCGCCATCTGCTTGTCCGGGATGACGGAGGGGCGCTTCCAGTCCGTGCTCATATACACGAAACCTTTTCCTTCTACCGCCTTCTGCACCGCCCGGATACCTTCCTGCGTCGTCCGGGCGAACAGGAGCGATGCCACCACGGGCTGACGCCGGTAGATGACCGGCCCGATCCGGATGTATTTGCTGTCGGAGCGGGTCTCGTCCGGCGTGGCAAGGCGGCGGGCAACCCGCATATGCTCCTCGCCCCGAAGCTGGATCCGCTGAACCGGGATGTAGGACTCCACCCCCATGCCGGCAAGCAGATCCTCGATATCGAAGACCTTGTTATAGAAAACTTTCAAGGCATACCAGTGCAGCGGCTCCTCCATGTTGATGCGGGATTGGAGACCAAAGATAAGACTTTTTTGGAAAAACGCGTATCTTTGCAACCATGAAAATCCTTTTTATTTGCCACGGCAACATCTGCCGCAGCCCCATGGCTGAATTCATCCTGAAAAAACTGTGCGCCGAAGCTGGCATACAGGCCGAAATCTGGTCCGGAGCCGTCTCCGACGAGGAGTATGGCAACCCCATCTATCCCCCGGCACAGCGCAAACTGCGCGAGCACGGCATCCCCTTCGGCCGGCATGGCGCCCACCGGGTAACGGCTGCCGAGTGTGCCAGGGCCGATTATCTCGTCATCATGGATGAATCCAACCGGCGCTGGCTGGAACGGATTTCCCCGCAAGCAGCGGAAAAGGCCGTGCTGATGATGAGTTTCGCCGGACAGCGGCGCGATGTGGCCGATCCCTGGTATACCGGCGACTTCGAAACGGCTTATCAGGATATCTTTTCAGGCTGTAAAGGGATAATCAACGACATTTTGACATAAAATTTTGACATTTTGGCAGCATATACTGTCATTTTGTCTACTTTTTAACAACGGTCTCCCATTTGCCTATTCTCTGGTCGAAAGCGCCCCGGAGGCGCGGCTGAAAGAATAAGTAAAACAATTAAACAATAGGAGGTTTACATTATGTTACCCGCAAGAAGAAACAACCAGACTTGGATTCCGGACTTTTTCAATGACTTTTTCGACACCGCTTGGATGGACCGTCCGAAGGCAACCGCACCGGCAATCAACGTCGTCGAAACAGAAAAAGAGTATGAACTGGAACTTGCCGCTCCCGGCATGACCAAGGAAGATTTCAATGTCCATATCGACGAAGAAGGCGACCTGGTGATCAACATGGAAAAAAAGGTGGACAACAAGGAGCATGAACGCAAAGGCCATTACCTCCGCCGCGAGTTTTCCTATACCAAGTTCCAGCAGACCATGCTGCTCCCGGAAGATGCCGAGCGCGAAAGCATTTCGGCAAAGGTGGAAAATGGCGTCCTGACCGTCTGCATCCCGAAGATCCGCAAGGTCGAGCCTGAAAAGACCCGCAAGACGATCGAGGTGAAATAGGGCAATCTCCGAAACAACCGTTCGAAAGTCCTCTGTGCCGCCGGCACGGAGGACTTTTTGCGTTAAGGATGACGCCGGGACAACCCCGGGCTGTCCGCCCGTTATGAACCAATGTGAACTTGACAATCGGGGCGGAATGCTGTTTCTTTGCCAACCTATCAATCAAACTCCATCAATAAGGGATGGGGCGCGGACACCGGCGTTCTCCTCTGCTGGAAGCACCTTACCGTGATGGCAGGAGGCTCGTACACCCATGGCAGTCCCATCCAGGCAGAACTCGGCTTCGGCCTCCTTTTCTGAAGTTTTTTCAAAAAAATCCGGAAAACCTTTGCAGAAACAAAAAATAATCGTACCTTTGTAATCCCGAACGATAAGAACGGGAAGTTCACTGAAAACTTGGTGCGGTA
>JAGAHD010000115.1 GCA_017627255.1 Bacteroidales bacterium
ACCGGCGGCCTGTACGGTATCCTGGACGAGACCGGCAACAAGATCCAGTGGGTCAATAACGGTCAGTTCTCCGGTTATACGGTTGACGGTTTCATCCTGTATTTCTTCACCTCAGCAGGTTCGCGTGTCGGCGCCACCGCCGATCCTTGGTTCTGGACGGGGCGTACGAATCACCAGGCATGGGGCTGGGTCACCTTCGACCGTTCATAAACTTTAAAACAAGTCAACCATGAAAAAGTATCTTCATATTGGGACTGTACTTGCCGCTGCGGTGCTGCTGTTCTCTTGCGCCAAGGAGACGGTAAATCCCTATGAGCAGGTGAGCGTTCTGTCTGTGAAGGCCATTGACAGCCAATTCGAGTATGGTCCGGAGGCGACAACCGGTGTGATTGTCCTGGATACGGAGGCCAGTATCACGGCTGCTTCCGACAGGCCCTGGTGCACCCCTTCCGTGAGCGGTAACAAAATCACGCTCACCCTGGACGCCAATGCGGGAAAGTTGAACCGCTACGCACAGATTACGGTAAAATCCTCCGATGCTTCGGTCGATGTCTCCATTGTCCAGTACGGTGAGATTCTGGCCGGCCTTTCCTCTCTTTCGGATGTTACGGCATCTGTTGATGGAGAAGTCGTGACGATCCCTGTCAAACTCAATGTGGGTGTGACCTTTGATACGGATGCCGATTGGATTCATCCCGAGGTCGGCACCGGGGAACTGGTGATTACCATTGATCCGAATCCGGATCCACTCACCCGTTCCGGCATCGTTTATTATACGGCGGGCAGCGAGAAGGGCAGTTTTGAAGTGACACAGTATCCGGAACTGAAGCGGAACGATGACTGGGCGGTCGCTTACAACGGCGTATCGTACGTTTACCCTGCATACATTGCAGAAACCGCATTCACGACAGGTGCAACCGACATGTACGTTTCTTACATGGTTCCCAAATCCGTCGTTGGTGATAACGTGGAAGATTACATCTTCTCCACGATGGCCGTTTCGGCACGTCGCGACATCCTGAACCAGATGGAGGCGGCCGGCGGATCGTTTGCGGACTATCTGAACAAGGGACCTCAGTCCATTTCGATGGAAGGTGTCACCCCGGGGGAAAACTACCTGATTGCCGTAGGCTTTGCCGACAATAGCTATGTGACCGGCCTCTATCAGTATGTCAGCGTGACCATCGATGATGTACGTCCGACCTATTACAAGTGGGCCGGGACGTGGATCATTTCAGGACCGGACGGGCAGAATCCCCATGTCAGCAGCACCAGCTATGCATTTACGGCTCCTGATTACTGGACCATCGAAATCGATGAAGAAAAGCTGGAGAAGGAACTGATCGTTCACGGTATGAACAGTGTTGAGACGGAAACCGTCGTCAAAGCAGATGGTGCTACCATGCGGTTCACCTACAATGAGGACGGCTCCATTTCCTTGAAGTCCCAGCAGGGGAATCACTTCGACTACAGTTCTTATGGGGACAGCTATATGCAGCCTCAAGGCCTGTACACGAAGAACGGCTCCTCCGGTACCCGTGTATCCGCGATGGGCGTCGAGATTTTCAGGCTTTCGATGGATGCAGACGGAAAAGTGACCGTTACACCCGGAATCCGTACCAGCGGCGGGGTCGATTATCCCTATATCGGATTCCGCCTGTATCTGGTTGCCGGAAACGGCAGTACCTACTCGCTGGGCGCCACGAGCGGGACCATTCCTATTCCTTTCGAAATAGCGCGTCAGTAGGTGTTCCCCTTTCCAAATGAGAAGGCCGCCCCTTTTTTTTCGGGACGGCCTCTTTTTGTCATTCCGGTCGAAGCGAAGGAATCTACAGGATATTCATCGACTGCTCCCGGATCTTCTCCAGTTCGTCTTTCATGCGGACCACCCGTTTCTGGAT
>JAGAHD010000116.1 GCA_017627255.1 Bacteroidales bacterium
AAATCGCCGATACAGTGGCCGACATCCCCGATGCGGTCAAACGTTCGGTGTATGTGGATACCATTGCGCGCAAGTTCCAGATCGAACCGGAGATCCTGTTCGAGAGAATCCGCCGGACGCGGGAGAAGGCAACCTCCGAGGCCCGGAGCCAGGCTGAACGGGAAGAGGCGCGGCGACGGTATCGGGAAGAGCATCCTGCGGATGAGACGGCTCCCGTATCGGCGGCCGTTTCCACTCCGACCGGACTCCGTGCACTGGAGACGGATCCCGTTCTCGCTCCTTCCGAAAAGGAACTCCTGTCTTTCATCCTGACGGACGGCTGCACGCCGCTGGAATTTGAATCGGATTCCGAATTCTACGTGCCGGAAGGGGCGCAGACCGTCGCCGAGTTCATCGATTCGGCTTTCTCGGAAGACCGGATATCCTTTTCCAACGAGGCATACCGGAAGACGTATGACGCCTATTTCGTCCGCTACGACGAAGGGAAGACCCAGGAACAAATCGTCCGGGAGCTGCTGGACGGAGAGGACCGGACGGTTGCCTACGTGGCCAGCCTCCTGTCCAGTGAGAAATACATGCTCACGGTCCGGAACTTCCAGGAAGCCCTGACGGCCCGCGGCTCGTGGCTGGTGAATTTCGTGCCCAAGTCCATCTTGGCGTATCATGACAAGCGGCTGACTGCCCAGAGCCATGCCCTGACACGGGAACTTTCTGGCGCCACCCCGGAGCGGCAGACAGAAATCATGGTCCGGCTGGGACGGATCAATGAATTGAAAAAGAAAATCAACATCAAGCTTGGAAGAGCAAGAAAAGACTGAAACAGATATGACCCACAAGAGAACCCTGGTGACCTGCGCGCTGCCTTATGCCAACGGTCCTGTCCATATCGGCCACCTGGCCGGTGCCTATATCCCCGGAGACATCTATGTCCGCTACCTGCGCATGCGGGGTGAGGATGTAGTCTTCATCTGCGGTTCCGACGAGCACGGCGTGCCCATTACGATCAAGGCCCGTTCGCGCGGTGTGACTCCGCAGGATATCGTGGACCAGTACCACCAGGTCATGAAGAATGCCTTCACCGGACTGGGCATCAATTTCGACATCTATTCCCGGACGACATCCCGGGTCCATGACCGGAACGCCTCGGAGTTCTTCCGCAAACTGTATGACGACGACAAGTTCATCACCAAGGAGACGGAGCAGTATTACGATGAGGAGGCGAAGACCTTCCTGGCTGACCGGTATATCGTGGGAACCTGCCCCAAGTGCGGGAATCCCCATGCCTACGGCGACCAGTGCGAGAAGTGCGGAAGCACCCTCAGCCCGGAGGAGCTGATCGACCCGAAATCGGCCCTCAGCGGATCGGCTCCGAAGAAAGTCAAGACCAAGCATTGGTACCTGCCCCTGGACCAGTACGAGCCCTGGCTCCGCGATTGGATCCTGGAGCAGCACAAGGAATGGAAGACCAATGTCTACGGACAGTGCAAGTCCTGGCTGGACGGCGGCTTGCAGCCCCGTGCCGTCAGCCGTGACCTGGACTGGGGCGTTCCGGTACCCGTGGACGGCGCCGAAGGGAAGGTGCTGTATGTCTGGTTCGACGCTCCGATCGGATACATCTCCAATACCCAGGAGCTCCTTCCCCAGAGTTGGGAAAAATGGTGGAAGGATCCCGAGACGCGCCTGGTGCATTTTATCGGAAAGGACAATATCGTGTTCCACTGCATCGTGTTCCCTTCCATGCTGAAGGCGTACGGGGATTACATCCTGCCTGAGAACGTTCCGGCCAACGAATTCCTGAACCTCGAAGGGGATAAGATTTCGACATCCCGCAACTGGGCCGTCAGGGTCCATGAGTACGAGGAGCAGTTCCCCGGCCAGGAGGACGTGCTCCGTTATGTGCTGACCGCCAACGCTCCTGAAACCAAGGACAATGATTTCACGTGGAAGGATTTCCAGCAGCGCAACAACTCCGAACTGGTTGCCGTGTTCGGCAATTTCGTCAACCGTGCCGTGGTGCTGACGCACAAGTATTTCGGTGGCGTCGTGCCGGAGAACCGCAAACCGGAACCCATTGATGCCGAAACGCTTGCCGCTGTCATCCCTTGCCGGGAGGCCCTGGAAAGATTCATTGAGACGTTCCATTTCCGCGAAGCGCTCAAAGAAGCCATGAACATTGCGCGCATCGGCAACAAGTACATCTCCGACATGGAGCCCTGGAAAGTGGCCAAGACCGATCCGGACCGGACGGCCTCCATCCTGTACACCTGCCTGCAGATTTGCGCAGACCTTGCCATCGCATTCGAACCGTTCACTCCGTTCAGCGCCGAGCGGCTTCGTGGAATCCTGCGTGTGGGGATCGATGCCGGCACCGACCACCGGGCCGGGGAGGGAGAACCGACGGTGAATTTCTACCGTCCGGATGAAGGCAAGGCCCTGCACACGGTACCTTCCGGCAGCAGCGTACCGGGCGCGGAAGGCACCCTGGTCCTGGACTGGTCCATGCTGGGAGCGTCCGAGCTGCTCCCTTCGGGACATGTTCTCGGCGAATCGGTCCTCCTGTTCCAGAAAATCGAGGATGCCGTCGTGGATGCGCAGATTGCCCGCCTTCAGGCCATCAAGGAAAAACGGGAGGCGGAAGAGGCCGCCCGGGCTGCAGAAGAAGCTGCGAAGAAGATCGAGCCGCAGAAGCCTGAGGTCACCTTCGACCAGTTCGGTGCCATGGATATCCGGACGGCGACCGTGCTTGCTGCCGAACGGGTCCCCAAGACCGATAAGCTGCTGAAACTTACCATCGATACCGGTCTCGATACACGCACGATCGTGTCGGGTATCGCCGAATATTACCGTCCTGAAGACATGGTCGGGAAGCAGATCTGCATCCTGGCGAACCTCGCTCCGCGGGTCATCCGGGGGATTGAGTCCCGGGGAATGATTCTGATGGCGAAGCAGGGTGACGGAAAGATGCGTTTCCTGACGCCCCAGGAAGCGGTGGTGAACGGAGCGCAGGTGAATTAACGTTTCTTCCTCAGCAGTGTGAGCCCGTGGCGGAGGGGGAGGATAACCGCCTCCAGGTGCGGGTCGGCGGCTGCCAGTTCATTGAACCGGCAGATGCCCTGGGTCTGGGCATCCTCGGGAACCGTTTCTGCGAATGGCTTGCCGTCCCATAGGGTGTCGTCGGCCAGGATGAGTCCTCCGCTCTTCAGGATCGGGACGATGCGTTGCAGGTAGGCGGGGTATTCCCGTTTGTTTCCGTCGATGTAGACGAGGTCATAGGTTTCGTCTTCGTTCAGGTCCGCCTTCAGGAAATCCCCGATGTGCAGGTTGATTCGTCCGGAGAGCCCGGCCCGGCTGATTCCCTCCCGGATGAGGCTTTCCCTTTCCTCGTCGATTTCGTACGTATCCACGACTCCGTCTTCCGGTAAGCCGGAGGCGAGGCATACGGTCGCATAACCCGTGAAGGTTCCGATCTCGAGGACGCGCCGGGCTCCGGTGACCTGTACCAGGAGGGTTAGCAGCCGCCCTTGGACAGGCCCGCACAGCATGCGCGGGTAATGGGTCCGGAGAAAGGTTTCCCGGGTGATCCAGCGGAGCGCATCGGATTCTGGCTCAGAATGTTCTCGGATATATCTTTCTTCCGGGGTTTCCATCAGAGATAGATCAGTTTGGATACTTTTCCGGGGGAGAAGAGACGGCAGGCCATGTCCCGGAGGGCTTCCGGCGTGACGGCTTCAATCTGGGCGCGGGTTTCGGAACTGGAGGATACCCGTCCGTAGGACAGAAGGCTTTTCCCCATGGAGAGGCACTGGGCCTCCCCGTTGTCGGAGGCGACGGCAAGCTGGCCCAGCAACTGCTTGCGAGCCCCTTTCAGGGCCCTTTCCGAAAGCGGGGCGCTGCAGATTCTTCCAAGGATTCTTTCGATGGCTTTCAGGCACGGATCCAGGCTCTGCCGGTCACAGCCGAAACTGATGGCGGCGATTCCGGTGTCGGCATAGGGAGTGTAGGTGCATTCCACGCCGTAAACCCAGCCGTTCTTTTCCCGCAGTTCCCGTCCGAGGAGGGAATTGGTGGCGGGACCGCCCAGGATGTTGCACAGGAGGGCGGCCGTGATCCTGTCCGAGGTCTCATACAGCGAAGGGGCGAAGGAACCGAGGACAGCGTTGACTTCGTGGTTGCGCTTGTCGACGGTTTTCTCAAAGGCCGGCGCATCCGGATGGAAAAGGGCGGACGCGGATGGGGTGGGAGAAGGAGCTGGCGGTACGGCTTCGGGAAACACGGTGTCGATCAGCTGTATCAGTTTCTTTTCCAGGAGTTTTTCGTCTATGTCGGCAACGATGGTAAAGGCCATCCTTTCCGGAACGAAGAAGCGGGCGGTGAAACGTCGGAGTTCCTCAGGCGTAATCCGTTTCACGGAGGCGAGGCTTCCCAGGATGGGGGCCTCCAGCGGATGTCCGTTGAAAAGCAGGCCTTCGAACCGGTCGTAGACGTCTTCGGCCGGATTGTCCTTGTAAGAGATAATTTCGTCCAGGACGACGCCCCGTTCGGTTTCGATTTCCCGGTCCGGGAACGTGGCTTCGGTGGCCAGCTCGAAAAGCAGCCTGGCCGCCTTCCAGAGATCCTCCTTGAGGACCGTGGCGTGGAGGACGATTTCCTCCTTGGTGGTGTAGGCGTTGAGTTCGCCGCCGAGGCGTTCCAGGTAGCTGCCGATGACCGTGGCGCTCTTGCGGGCGGTTCCCCGGAACAGGGTATGTTCCGTGAAATGGGCGATTCCGCCATGGAATCCTGCTTCGTCCCTCGTTCCGCACCGGATGCTCAGGGCACAATAGGCGACGGCGGATCCGCTGCGCCGGAGGGCATATCTCAGCCCGTTCTCACATCTTCCTCCCTGCATTCCCTACCTGCTCCGTGCGATGCGCCGCAGGTCGTCCCGGAGGAAACCGGCCCCGTTGCGGGCGCTGATCTTGTGTTTTTTCAGATATTGGATCTTCCTTGTCCCGGCGTCGATGAGCATTTTGTAGCAGAGGTCGCCGGAGGTCGCTTCCGTCGGTGCGACCATGTAGCTGACCAGGGTGTTGTACGTCCCGGCCATGAAGAGGTCGTCCGCCTCGTCTTCTTCCCGGATAAACATGTCCTCGTCCATGAACCTTTCCCGGTCTTTGGACGAAAGAGAGGGAGACAGGTCGTCCTCGGAGAAGCAGATGCGCTTGGTATGGCCCTTCCGGGAGAATCCCTGGTTGAAGAATCCCAGGCCGGAGTAGGCGCTTTTCTCGGACTCCATCGCCTTGAGGATGAAATCCTGGATGCCTTCCACGAGGGCGGGGAGGAAGACCAGCTCCCGGCCGCTGCCGCCGCTGGCGGGAGCAAGGGGCAGCGAGATGACTTCGGTCTGGGCATTGCTGCCTTCCTGGGTCTCCGATCCTCCCTTGAGGAGG
>JAGAHD010000117.1 GCA_017627255.1 Bacteroidales bacterium
GATTCCGGCTGGAGGAGACGATGACCGGATCTGTCGTGAAGGGTGGGAAGGCGATGGACGTGAGGGTGTATCGCCTGAATTTCTGAGATTATTCCACTATCAATTTGTAGCCTGTTCCGCGGACGTTGATGATGTGGATGCGCGGGTCGCGGGAGAGGTGGCCACGGAGGCGGGTGATGAGGACCTGGAGGCTGCGGGCGTTGAAGAAGTCGTCATCGCCCCAGAGGTCCAGGAGGATGTTTTGGGTGGGGACGATTTCGCCATGGTGCTGGCAAAGGCGCTGAAGGATATCGGCTTCCCGGCGCGGCAGGATGGTGGCTTCTCCGGAGATGCCATGCTGAAGTTGCGCTGTTTCCGGGTTGAACCGGAATTCTCCGATGGTGAATACGGTGGTTCCTTTGGCCTGCCCGGTTTTGCGACCCAGCAGGGCTTTCATCCGAACAACAAGTTCTGGTATGGCGAAGGGCTTCTTGAGATAGTCGTTGGCTCCCAGATTGAAGCCGGTGACAACGTCATCGACCGTTGTCTTGGCGGTCAAGAAGAGGATGGGCGTCTCCTGATCGCTCTGGCGGATGGATTTCACCATTTCGAAGCCGGACATCTTGGGCATCATCACGTCCACTACGAGGATGTCCGGGCGGAGGTCGAAGTACCGGTGCAGGCCTTCAGCGCCATCGGAAGCAATCGTCACCTCAAAGTCCTGGGTCTCCAGAGCATCCCTCACGATGCTGGCCAGGGCGAGTTCGTCTTCTACTAACAGTACGCGGTGGCTCATAGCTCTATGGTGAATGTGCTACCCTTGCCGGGTTCGCTGTGGACGGAGATTCGGCCACCGTGCTTCTCGACAATGGTCTTGGCAAAGAAGAGGCCGATGCCATATCCTTTGACTTCGTGGACATTGCCGGTGGGGACGCGGTAGAATTTCTCGAAGATATGGGCCTGCTTATCGGGAGAGATGCCGATGCCGTTGTCACTGACCGAGATGATGGTGCGGCCATCTATCTCCTCTGCAGCAATCCGGATGTCTGCATGATCGATAGAATACTTGACAGCATTATCCAGGATGGTGGCCAGCACACTGGACATCAGAGCAGCGTCAATATCGGCCGACAGGGACTCCGGGGATACTTCTACTTTGATATCACAGGGTTTGCCTGCACTGAGACGGGTCTGGGCGGCGACGGACTCCAGCAGCGGAAGCCATTCTGTGCGATCGATGCGGAGGGCCAGGCGTTCCCGGTTCTCCATGGACATCGAGAGGATCTGCTCGACCATTCCGTTCAGTTTCTCCAGGGACTCCCGGGTGACTTTCAGGTATTCTTCGCGCTTGGCGGGATTCTTGTCCAGGCCATAGACCAGCATGGCATCGTTCGCTGCGTAGGCGACGGCTATCGGGGTCTTGAGCTCGTGGGTCATATTGCTGGTGAAGTCGGACTTCATTTCGTCCAGCTCCCGCTGTTTCCTCAGGGCCCGCATCATCAGGTAGAAGACAAGTGCCAGAATCAGCAGAATCCCCAAAGACATCAGCAGAACGCCTTTCATCCCCTTCAGTACGGAGTTGGAAAGAGGTTCGCAATACAGTTCGTAGGTGGCACCTTTGTTGGCGATGGAGGTCATCTGGATAAGGTCATCCTTTGAAGATGGAGCATAACCAGGGCTCGTAGTTTCATCCAGCACGTCCTCTCCATCCACCAAGACAAGGCGATGAGAGAGCGGATAACCCAGGGAGTCTAGCCGGTGCACGAGAATACTGTCCATTGCCGGCAGATTTGTCCTCCCGGTATTGGTTTCAAACAGTTCCAGGTCAAGCGGCTGATCCATCTTGGTGACGGTGATGGACTCGGGGATGGAATCGCCGGGAGAGGCAAACTTCGAGGAGACAATCTTCGAAATCCTGGCATTGGTGCCACTATATACACGGGCTATGACGCGGATGCTATCGGTGGCCTGTTTCCTTCTTGAGGTAAGCTCTTCCATCTCGGCCCAGGTGATGGAAACCCGGATTTCTGACTCTGCCGCCTCACGACGGGTCTTATACAGCCCCTTGATCCAATAGAGTTCATACGCGGCGATGGCCGCCAGGGCAAGGACGGCAAGCAGAATCAGAAGATATGATTTCCTGGTCTTCACGGTGCAAAGGTAGCAAGAATCAAGGGATTCCGGAAGGCCGTTAACACTTGTTAACACTCCCTTAACAGTCCGTTAACCATCATTCCGGGATGAAGGATGTACTTTTGCAGCAGCATAAAAATTAAGAAACGATGAAAAGAATCCTTGTATTGGCTATGATGCTCTCGGCTTTGGTTGCCGGGGCGCAGGAGAATGCGCAGTACCGCATTACTTATGATTGCGACGCACAGTATGGTCCCCAGCGACAGGTTTACCGCTGGCATTTGGATATCGGGACCGAAAACGCCGTATTCTACAATCCCAGCAACCGTGGACGGGAACAGGTGGTGAATGAAGTGACCAGCATAAATGATGTTACCGCCGTGATGGGGCGCCTTAAGTCCATCAAGACCCAATTCCCGAATCCTAACCCGCTGGAGGTTCTTGTAAGTGCCACGCAGGGAAGCAAATACAC
>JAGAHD010000118.1 GCA_017627255.1 Bacteroidales bacterium
CTATGCCATCATTTCTCTCATGAAACCGGAAGACATTCGGGCGAACGGATGGGTGATAGAAACGACGGGTGACCGGAAAGAGGCCCGAACGCAGATCATGGATGCCTATGAGGCGTACGTCAAGGAGCACAAAGACTTCGGAAGCAATGCCTTCTGGATTGATGAGCATATCGCAGAAGCCTGGAAACCGGCCCGCAACAATATGCGCCTGGTGGAAATCTTCATGCTCCTATCCATCCTGATCGCCCTGCTGGGACTGGTGGCCATGAGTACCTACTATGCCGATGACAAATCCCGCGACATCGCTGTCCGGAAGGTCTTCGGCGGAACCGTCGGTACGGAAGCCCGCAGCTCGGTCCGGGATTACATGGTGCTGGTCGGAATTGCCTGCGCCATCGGTATTCCTGTCGCCGTCTATGCGGCCCAGGAATACCTCAAGGACTTTATTTACAGGCTCGAAGGCTACTGGTGGGTTTTCGTGGTAGCTGTGCTTCTCACCGGTCTCATCGCTTTCGCCTCTGTCATCTGGCAGGTGTTGAAGGCCGCAAAGACGAATCCTGCGGAGATGCTGAAAAAGGAGTAAGACCTTATTTGCTCTGTCTCAGGATATCAATGATTTCCTGCTTGGTCAGCGGCTTGTAAGCCGTAGCGATGGAGGGGGCTCCGGCGGCGATGCCTTCCAGCATGTCCTCCGTCACGCCCAGTTCCTCCACGTGCATGACAAGGCCGATCTTGCGCATCCACTCTTCCAGGGCGTCGATGCCCCTGGACGCGATCTCTTCATCCGTCAGGCCTTCACCGCGGACATTCCATACGACCTGGGCCCAGCGGACGAATTTCGCAAGGCCGTACGGCATGATATGGCGGTAGTAGGCCGGAGAGACTGCGGAAAGCGTCATTCCGTGCGTTGCGTCCGTGAAGGCTCCGATAGACTGTCCGATCATATGGACCTGCCAGTCCTGTCCCTTCCCCATCTTGGTAAGGGTGTTGAGCGCCCAGGTCGCCGTCCACATGATATTGGAGCGTGCCTCATAGTCCTGCGGGTTCTCCACCGCCTTCAGGGAACTGGCAATCAAGGACCGCATCAACCCTTCGCTGAGGTAATCCGACGTGTTGTCATCCTCCCCGGAGAAATACTGCTCCATGATGTGCGACATGATGTCAAAGAAGCCCGCAACCATCTGGTATTTAGGGACTGTATAGGTAAACTCCGGATTGAGGATGGTGAAGCGGGGAAAGTTTTCCGGACCGAACACCTTGCCGATTTTCAGATGGTCGGCATGGTTGGTGATCACGGAACCTCCGTTCATTTCCGAACCGGTACCCACCATGGTCAAGACTGCCCCGACCGGAATCAGCGGGCAGGAGGGATTCTCCTGGCGCAGATAATACTTCTCCCACGGATCTTCTTCACACCAGGCCGATGCGGCTACGCCCTTGGCATAGTCCACGACCGAACCGCCGCCGACCGCAAGGATGAGGTCGACTTTGTTCTCCCGCGCGAGCGCCGCTCCTTCGCGGAGCTTTTCCACCGTAGGATTAGGCATGACGCCGGGCAGTTCGACGACCGTCTTCCCCTCCTCCCGGAGAACCGCCGTCACCTTGTCATAGATGCCCGTCCGTTTGACGGATCCGCCACCATACGTCAAAAGCACCTTGGGGCCGAAACCGCGAAGCTCCTCCGCAAGGGCTGAAAGGGAGTCCTTCCCGAAATGCAGCCGGGTAGGATTATAAAAAGTAAAGTTTCCTAACATAAGGTATAATCTGTTTGTTATCTGACCACCTGGGTGAATTCCGGAGCCCGGCCTTCCAGGACATTGACATAGATCCGGAACGATTGTCCGGGCTGCTGCGGCATCCCTTCGCGGGGAATGTCAACCGCTGTAAAGAGATACTCCGTTCCGCCCGGAATGGCACGGGATGCCGCTTCCGTCGCCCGGGCATAGATCATGGGATAATCCCTGACCGCGGCGTCAAAGATGGCCGATTCTTCCTCGCTGACAGAATGCATCGCAGGAAACTCCTCCACCAGAGGTACTTCAAACGCCCCCTCCACAAAACCGCCGATCTTGAGGAGCCGGTCGATTTCCCCGGGCGCCGCCTCGAGTCTGGCCGCGCGTACACCATAACCGGGCAAGATTTCCGCTTTCGGGAACTTGGCGGCCAAGTCCCTGGAGCTGGAGGCCAGTCCGCCGCTGCCGAAAGTGCAGAAAGGAACCACCTTCTTCCCGTTCAAGTCGATCTTTTCCAGCAATGACGCCACCGGCAAGGCATACGTTCCGAACCAGATCGGATAACCGAGGAAAATGAAGTCATAGGCTGCCAGGTCATGCTCCAGCGGCCGGACCTCCGGTAAAACGCCCTGTTCCCGTTCCCGGCGGCTGCGCTCCACGACATCCTGATATGTGCCGCTGTATGGCTCCACGGGCAGGATTTCCTCCATGTCGGCATGCAGGCGCGTTGCGAACTCTTCCGCTACCGTCCTGGTATTCGCAGACTGGGAATAATACAGCACCAGTATTTTAGGGGCTTTGTCCTTCGGGCCGCAGGATACCGCGGCGACCATCGCTGCCATCAAAGACAGGAGAATGAACTTTTTCATCATGCTATTGTTTTTCAAAATCTTTGTCTGTCATGGCGCATACGCAGGAATCCGACCATACATTCTCCGCCGTTTCCACCATGTCGATGAGGGTATAGATGGGAAGGATCAGTCCAATCACTTCGACCGGTGCGCCGATACCGGTTATGAGGGAGACCGTCAGGAAAAAACAGCCCATCGGCACCCCGGCGTTACCGACGGCCGAAATGACCGAGACGAGCACCCACAGAAGCATGGACCCGATGCCGGGCATCATCCCTCCGTTCTGCATGACGAACAGCGAGCTCACAAGGATGAAAGCGGCACAGCCATTCATGTTGATGGTCGTACAGATGGGAAGGACGAAACGGGACACCTTCGGATTCACGCCGAGACGCTCTTCAGCCGAAGACAGCGTCACGGGGAGGGTCGCCGCGGAACTTTTGGTGAACAAGGCCATCACGACGGCCGGGCTCATGGCCTTGAAAACTTTTATGGGGTGGATTCCCCGGACCAGCAGGAACAAGGGAAGGACGACGAAGAACTGGATGGCGTTCCCCGCCAGGATAACCGCCGCATACTTTCCGAGGGAGCCGAGGAAAACACCTCCGTTGAGCTGCCCGACAAGCTGTTCCGCAAAGGCGGCAATGCCGAGCGGGAGCGTCCAGATCAGCGCCCGGATCAGCATGAAAAAAAGTTCCTGAAGGCCTTCTATCCCCTTCACCACCACTTTCTTCCCCTCGCTTTCCTTCATCCAGGCCAGGGCGACGCCCACGGCAATGGCAATCAGCAAGATGGAAAGGACATTTCCCGACAGGAACGGCTGCACGATATTGTTCGGAATGACAGAGATGACATGGTCGTAAAAGGACAGTCCCCCTGCAGGCGCCGTTCCGGCGGATTTCAGCATCTCCGGAGGCAGATTCTGCGGAGCGATCACAAGATACAGGCACAGGCCGACCAGAGCGGCCACGAGGGTGGTCAGGAGCGTATAGGTAATCGTATGGACAAAAATTGTCCGCGTACTCTTCTGTTTCCCGAAAGAGATCAGGGTAGTCATGACGGCAAGCGCCACCGTGGGAACGGCCAGGAATTGGAACAGGCGCGTATACACCGTCGCCAGGAATCCGCAGACGGAATCCACCCACCCGGCATGCAGAAGGCCGAGGACGACGCCGAGCCCCAGGGCCCCCAGCCACCAATATAGTTGTTTGTTCATTCGATCCGTATCTTTCTGCAAAGATACTATCTTTTGTTTATTTCATCGTACTGATCGTCACTTACCGGCTCCAGCCACTCGTTGGAAGCCCCTTCCTGCGCATCTTTGTGCAGGGCCAGATAGCTCTGCCCGGTAAAATACTGGGCATAAGCATCGTTAGGTTGTCCGATAAGGAAGTCAATTGTTCCTTGCTGATGATTGCCCTATCTGATAAAAGTTTGTCTGCCAACTCCTTCCTGATGATCCTGTAATGGGGATGATAAGCTTCATTGTAGGCCTTGCTGTGATGACAGGCGTATTGCCCGGAGGCCAACAGGCTGTCAAGCATCCGGCTGTCCTCCTCAAGGCCCGGGAGGTCGGGACAGGAGCGCTTCACTTCCGAGAGAATGGCCTTCCATTCCTCTTTCCACACCTCCACCGCCCTCTCGTCAACCGGGATGGCGCTTTGCATCAGCGCATCCGCCAGTTCTCCGGCAGAAAGAAGGCCCTTCTGGACGGCCTGCAGGGATACCCGCACATAACTGCCCTCCCAGCCGCAGGGCTCAGTCAGGACACCGGTCATGGGAGCGGCTTCCTGCACCTCCGCCTCAATGTAACGAAGCGCCCCTTCCCGGTCGCTGATCAGATGGCCGGGACCGAAACGGTCTTGGAAGAAACTCTTGTAGAGGTCCTGCAGGCGGCTTTCCGGGAACTGCGTCATCTGCCTTTCAACGGCGGCAGCGACGGCAGCGCAGTCAACCTGTTCCGGTCGTGTATGATTTGCATGGCAGCAGCACAGCATCAAAGCCAGGCCGACTGTCCAAAAACTGCTTCTCATCCTGTAATCGTTCCTTTTTTGCAAAAATACGATTCTTCCTCCATTCTGCCTATACCCATTTTACGGTTCATCTGATCATTTTTACAGGTTTGCCCGACAAAAGGGGTTCATTCCTGAACAGATGGCCGGCATGGCTTTCCCGAGTCAGGAAAATCGCTATCTTTGTAAACTTTTTCCACCCTGAACGCCTGCGGCAATCAAGCACGGGCTCCCAGGGGGAAAAAGATACGGCAGGAATTGAAATAACCCGTAGACCGATGGAACAGGAGAAACTTTGGAACGCCAACTACTGGAAGGTGATGATTGCGAACTTTGCCATGAGTTTCGCATTTTACCTGCTGACACCGCTGCTGCCGCTCTATCTGAGCGAGCATTTCGGAGCCACCAAGGATTTGATCGGTTTCGTCCTTTCCGGCTATGCCCTCACTGCGCTGCTGGTCAGGCCTTTCAGCGGGTATCTGGCCGACAGTTTTCCGCGCAAGAGGGTCCTCCTCGTGAGTCTTTTCCTGTATTTCATCTTCTTCGGGGGGTATCTGGCGGCAGGGAGCGTACTTCTGTTCGCCCTTGTCCGGACCCTTCACGGCGGGCCTTTCGGGGCTGCCACCGTGGCTAACAGCACCATGGCCATTGACGTCCTCCCGTCTTCCCGCAGGACGGAAGGCATCGGCTATTACGGACTCAGCAACAATATCGCCACGGCCATTGCCCCGTCCGTAGGCATCGCCGTCTATCACTGGAGCGGTAACTTCGATATCCTGTTCTGGATGGCCTTTGCCGTAGCGGGAATCGGCCTGTGGGTGGATTCCACCATCAAGGTCAGGGACAGGCAGCTGTTCAAAGACCGGAAAGCCATCTCCCTGGACCGGTTTTTTCTCCTGAAGGGCTGGACCATCGGCGTAAATGCCGTTCTGTTCGGAATCTGCTATGGCGTCCTGAGCAATTACCTCGCCATCTACAGCAAGGAAGAGATGGGCATCACCGGCGGCACCGGCATCTTTTTCATGCTCTTTGCCCTGGGTCTTATCCTGGCCCGACTTACCGGAGTCCGCTCCCTTCGGAAAGGGCAGCTGATCGGCAATGCCGTGCAGGGAGTCATTTTCTCGACATTGGGCTATCTGCTCTTTGTCAGCTGTCCCAATGCGATCGGCTATTACGGGACACCGCTCCTCATCGGATGGGGCAACGGCCATTTCTGGCCGGCCTTCCAGAACATGATCATCAACGTGGCCGACAAGAATGAGCGCGGCACGGCCAATTCAACGCTCCTGACCTCCTGGGACCTCGGACTGGGAATCGGCATTCTCCTGGGCGGTCTTCTGACCGAACACATCAGTTACCGTTTTGCTTTCTGGACCATTGCCGCCATCCACGCGGCCGGCGCATTGTTTTTTATGGTCACAAGGGCGGATTATCTGAAAAGGACAAACCCACGCTGAAACCCCTGACCTGGAAAGGCCGTCCCTATAAGGACAGCGTCACGGAAATGTCCCCGCCTCCGGCTTTCAGGAAGGATTTGAGCTCATCCAGGGTCGGATACTGGATCTTTCCAAGGCGCGTATAACTCCAGGAGTTGCTCCCGTAGAACAAGACGACACTGCTCCCGTTATACAGGATGACATCGCCGGGCTCAGTGGTAAGCTGCGCATTGCTCGTCGGAAGAGAACGGCCCAGGGAGCCCACCTTCTCGAATCCGCCGTAATCGCTGGCCGTAAAGGTGAGAGGCGATTCCCTGAGCGCAGCCACCAACGCCCTGGTTGCCGCATTGTTCTCGATGATGACCGGAAGCGTCGTTCCGGATATGGTGATTTGTATTTTGCCAGGCATCCGTGATTCTTCTTGTTTCGGTTCTAGATTCATTTCCTGCTGCTCCGCAGCGGACGGCAGTCCCCCCTTGGTGCATGACAGCAGGACGAGGAGCAGCATCCCCGCCCCAAGTCCTGCCAGGATATGGAGAACTGTCTTCATCCTATCTCAGATTCTCCTTAAAGAAAGACTCCATCTTGTCGTAAGGAATGACCCCGGCGACGTCATCGTACAAATCCACATGGGAGGCACCGGGGATGATGAGGAGTTCCTTGTTGCCTTCCCGTGCGCTCACCCCTTCAACATGTTTTCCGGTCATGCGCTCGAACGCATACTCGCTGAAATAGCGGCTATGGGCCCTTTCTCCGTGGATGAGAAGAACCGGATTCTCGATTTCATGCGCCCAGGCCAGCAGGGGCTGGTTCATGAAACTCTGGCATCCGATGACGTTCCACCCGTCGTTGGAATTGCCGCTGCGTGCATGATAGCCGCGGGGTGTCTTATAGTAGGCATGGTAATCCTTCACGAACCAGGGAGCATCCTCAGGAAGCGGATCAACGACTCCTCCTGCACGCTTGTACGTGCCTGATAAATAGTCTTCCGTCCGCTGGGCGGCAAGAGCCTTGCGCTTTTCCATCCGCTGGGCAGGCGTATCTTCGCTGGCAAAATAACCTTCTACATTGACCTTGCTCATGTCATACATCGTGGAAGCGACCGTCGCTTTGATGCGGGGATCCAGGGCCGCCGCATTCACGGCCATGCCGCCGAAACCGCAGATGCCGATGATTCCGATGCGCCCGGGATCCACCAGCTCGCAGACAGAAAGGAAATCGACAGCCGCGAGGAAGTCTTCGGTATTGATGTCCGGGGAAGCCATCCTGCGGGGTTCACCGCCGGATTCTCCGGTGAAGGAAGGATCGAAGGCAAGGGCCACAAAGCCACGCTCTGCCATATGCTGGGCATACAGGCCGCTGGACTGCTCCTTAACCGCTCCGAAGGGGCCACACACGGCGACGGCGGGCCATTTCCCTTCATGATTGTCCGCATCGGATCCCGGGACATACAGGTCGGCCGCAAGCTCGATGCCATAACGGTTGTGGAAGGTTACTTTGCTGTGACGGACAAGCCCGGACAGGGGGAAGGTCTTGTCCCATTCCTGGGTAAGGGGAAGTGTACTCATTTTTTCTGTGTTTGTATTGCAGCCCAGCAGCATCAAGGATGTGAGGGCGAAGGAGATTAACGTTTTCTTGCTCATACCGTTTGCAAAGATAGGCGGATCTGGGTCATCCTTCATAACAGATAAATCTCGAATATTAACCAAAAACGCAGAATATTACTATATTTGCACGTATTATAGCCGATTTTTCACGATGAAGAACATTCTGCAGCTGTCAAATCCCAACGTCTACGCGTCCTTCGTACAGGCCCCGGTCCTGCATCCGCTCGTGAGCGTCATCCATTATGATGAAGTCTCCCCGATCCACACCAGCCTCAACAACTACGGCGTTTACGCCCTTTTCATCCAGCCCGAATTTCCCCGGCACCTTACTTACGGCATGAAGATGTTCGATGTATCGGACGGCTCCATCCTCGCCCTTGCACCCGGACAGGTCGGCGGGAAAGAAGACAACGGGGAACTTGTTCCCGTAAAAGGGTGGGCCCTTCTGTGGTCGCCGGAACTGTTTCAGGGAACGGACTGGGGAAAACGCATCCAGGAGTACCGGTTCTTCTCCTATTTTTATATGGACTCGCTCCGGATGACAGCGACAGAATGGGGACGCATCACCCAGCTGCTTGTCCAGATGCGCCATGAACTCCGGGAAAACGAAGACACGCCGGCCCTGCGCGCCGTCCTGCAAGGCTATATCCGGCTGATCCTGGAATACTGTAACCGGATCTACCTGAGGCAGATTTCTGCGGAAGACAAGGACTCGTCCGATATTCTCAAACGCTTCCACCAGCTGCTCATCAATTATTATGCGGACGGCATGCAGCAGGAGGGGGGCGTTCCCTCCGTCAAGTACTGCGCGTCGCAGCTGGCCTATTCACCACGCTATTTCGGCGACATGATACACAAGTCTACGGGCGGAACCGCCATCGGTTATATTCATTCCTTTGTCGTCGAGAAAGGGAAGGAACTGCTGATGCAAGGGTACAATGTCAGTGAAACCGCCCATCTGCTAGGCTTCGAATACGTACACCACTTCAACCGTATCTTCAAGAAAGTGACACGGATCACTCCGCTGGAGTATCGGGGAAGATAAATGGACAGGACGGCTTATTTCGACTGCTTTCCGGGCTTGAGGATCATGAAGACCACAGCGCCGACGCAAATGGCGATTCCGAGTCCCATCCTGGCCGTCAGCGGTTCTCCGAACAGCAGCGTTCCCGTCAGAATGGCCGTCAACGGTTCAAAGACACCAAGGACCGATGTCTTGGTCGGCCCGATGAAGCGGGAAGATATGGCGAGCGTCAGCATTGAAACCATCGTAGGGATGAAGGCCAGTCCCAGCAGGTTCAGCCAATCCCCTTTCGTGTCAATTCCTTCCAGCATCGTGCCGCCCTGAACCGTCCGGATCAAGGCAAACAGGAGCGCTCCTGTCAGGAGGGCATAGAGGGTCAACGTGTGTTCAGAAACACGCTTGATCCGTTTGCTCCTGTTCACAACAACCAGGTAAAACGCATAGCTGAGGGCCGCACAGACGGCAAGAAGGATGCCGAGGGGCCTGACCGGCACCGTCCCCGAAGGCTGGGACAGAAGCAGGATGCCGCCGAAGGTGGCAAGGATCGATACCCAGGTCTGCCAGCTTGGGTAGAACCGCAGAAAAGCCATGATAAGCGCCACGAAGACCGGGTAGAGGTAGACCAGCGTCGTTGCCAGGCCGGATGGGATGAACCCGTAGGAAACGAACAGGAACAGGCTGCTGGATGCGAACAGGAGCCCCAGTACCGCCAGAAGTGTCAGTTCCCTCCCCTTTACCCGGAAAGTTTCTCCCTTCATCAGCATCCATCCGGCAAGCAGAAGGGCGGAGATTCCGTATCGGAAAAAGAGCATGACAAGGACCGGTACGCCGCTTTCCATCAAAGGTTTGGCGAAAAGCGGATTGGTTCCGTAAGACACTCCGGCGACAATACCGGCACAGTACCCTACGATCTTTTTTCTCTGTATTTCCTGCGCAGTTGGCATTTCTTTCCAGTTTTGTGACCGCAAAGATACAACTTTAAAAACAAATCGGACCGGAATTGCCTGCTTTTCCGTTTGGATGGTATGAAAGGATCCCACATCTCACATCTCACATCTCGTTACGCTCATACGTAAAAAACACGGCAGAACCCTGAAGCTCCGCCGTGTTATTCCTTTAATTAGTAGTATTTTCAGTCAGTTAATTGACCTAATATTCTTCCTCATTAAAGATGGACTAATGTATTTGTAATCAATGAATTAACAATTAATAATGCTATTTTAGACAAACAAACTTCGTCTTGGATGGCATAGAAATGACATAGGGTGAATCTTATTGTTTTTCAGTCGGGGCTTTGCCGGATGTCAATTTCAGTCGCTCACGCTCAAAATTCTCTATGAAGTGCAGTTCTACTGGAGAAAGATCATTTCGGGTTCGCTCTTCGAATTTGTCATATTCAGCATCGGCCTTCTCCTTGGCAAGTTTGGCCGAGATGGTACCGGCGTGCTGCAACAGTTCCTTGCCGGACAGTTTCAGGAAATCGTCCAGCCGCTGGATCCAGTCGCTCATATACATAGGTTTGTGTTCCTTTGCCTGAAGCTCGGCATAGTCCAGATACAGACTCACGATGCGGTTCAAGGTATCCACCTCGTCAGCATTGAGGTAGTTCTTGGCAACTTCTGCATCTGAACGGCGTGGGAGAGGCCCCGTCCAGGTCATCAAGCCCATGAAATCTTTCTCGGCATCTGCCCTGTCGTATATGAGTTCCGCAGCTGTATGTCCGTGAACTGCAAAATGCATTTTGTTTTGGACTGTCTTGAAGAAGGTCTGGGTAATCTCAGATCGGGGATCGTAGTCGATGCTGAGAGCGTATATCTCAAGAATCTTGCGATAGAAAACCTTCTCGGAGGAACGAATGTCCCGGATACGGGCGAGGAGTTCATCAAAATAATTACCGCCTCCTGCACGTTTAAGAAGTTCATCGTTCATGGCGAATCCTTTGATGATATACTCCTTCAGCGTACGGGTTGCCCACATCCTGAACTGAACTCCGCGGAGACTGTGTACGCGATAACCAACGCTGATAATCATATCAAGGTTATAATACGACACATTGTATTTTTTTCCGTCGGCAGCAGTTGTTGCAAAAAATGCAACAACTGAATCCGGATCCAGTTCTCCGCTCTCGAAAGCATCTTTAATGTGCCGTGAAATAGTAGATTTGTTTCGCTGGAAGAGCGTAGCCATTTGGTCAATCGTGAGCCAGACGGTCTCGTTAACCAAGGTAACTTCTATCTTAGCAAGGCCGTCGGCGGTCTGGTAAAGGAGGATTTCTCCGGTATTCGCTTTGTTCTCCATATTCAGAGTCCCATTATGTGACAAAGTTACAAATTATCTTGGGGAGTTTTCATAGTTTTCGTCTTTCCAATCATACTCACGAGGAAGAATCAACCGGATGAAAAATAGACAAGTTTATCTGTAAAACACACGATTTTTAGCGTCTTTCAGCGTTTTTTTACGACCAAATTGGATGCAAAAAACGACAGCGAGACAAACAAATAGTTTTTGCTTATCTCGCTGTAAATCAGTATTTTAAGAGTTAATCTATCTCTTAGTACTCTTCCTCGTTAAACATATGGTGCAATTGTTGTAAGTTACTGATTTTCTGATAGTTACAAGTGTATTTAGAGGCTTGGGATAGCCACAGGGGAAGCCTGAGGCAGGCTGAGATACCACCAAGTGAGAATAAAGCATAAGGGTAACTATCCCATTTCTATTTAGATAGTTTCCTTTTCAAAGCAGCAACTTTTAACTATATTTGTAATTGGATAGTCATTAAGAATGATTATTACAAGTTAGGCCAGGAATGAATAAACGTGGATTGGTTCTCTTCATAGTTGGATTGTTGACAACAACAATTCGAGCGTTCGCTCAACCATCCACCAGCCCACTTGAATGGAATTCTCGCGGTCTGACCCTATCTGATTTTATTGTGTCTGAGGCATATTCCGACAGAGCTTCAAACAGTTCCATTCAATGGTTGGAGAACGCCCGCTTATTTCGGTCTTCGGAAATGCCCTGGCTCAAAATCAAGTACTCTGATATCAGGAATATCTTCATTCCCACAGAGTCTTGGATTAGGGTCGATGCCAGAACCCCACTGAAACTGAAGTATGAGCAATTAAAGTTTGACCTATCGGAATTCTATTGCCGAAAAGTCGAGCGTGAGGCGAACCTTTATGGGAACCTGAAGTCGGCTATGAATAATTACAGGGATAGCCTCGCAACTGCCGCCAGATTCTTTTCGGAGTTGACGCTTAATGGGGAGAATGAGCGTGTCGTGGACTCACTGAGGGCTATAGTTTCGGATCAATTGTCGGGGATAGGGATGCCTTATCAGGATATCTTGATTCCCGAAAAGAAAAAGTTTGTCTTTATTCTCTCTTTGTACGAGCAGTGTTCTTTCCGCCTGGGTGGGATTTCCCACCTGCTCCCCAGTCCGGCCCCATTCATGGCAGTAGAATTATCAGCCGGGTATTGCCGTTTCGGCCTTTCTGCCGGTTTATCATTCCAGCAGACTGGAGATTGGCTTCAAAGCAAAGAATCATTCACATACAATAACCAGTCATTCCCTGCTGGTGCCAGATGTGAGGATATCAAGTACTATGGTTTGCTTGATTATATCATTGTTGATAAACCCCGTTTTCAACTTCGACCTTTTATAGGGGCGGGCATTATTAATATGTCTTTCCATCCCGCAGAAAACCTACAATCCTTTTCTTGCCCTCAATTCCTGGCTGGCCTCAGTGCTGACTATTGTTTGTCCAGCATTTGGAACCTTTTTCACAGGAAACTTACAGACATTCAATTGAGAGGCCGATTATACATCACAAGAGAAAGAATTGCAGATTATTCCGGCTACAGCATCAACATAGGCGTGGGTATTGCCCCGAAGTTTTGTAAGACACATTAAGAGCCATGAAACGTTGTCTGATTCTGTTTACCCTTCTGTTGATACCTTTTGTTTCTTGGGCGCAATTCGCTACAAGGACAGATTCGTCATATTATTCCAGAGCCACACGGATTTATCAGAATGGAGAGAAACTGGCCAATGACGAAGTCAATAAGATTCTATTATCAAGGATCGGTAACGGTGAAACTATGTATTCACAATACCTGAAAGCTCAGAAGACTTATAAACGAGGTTTTATTAATTTGGGGGCAGGATTAGCATTGGCTGGGGTCTTCGGTTGGCTGCAGGTTAAGGCTTTTGAAAAAGGAGGATGTGTATCACCGGGAGGATTTCCATTTATCATAGGCGGTTTGGCCTGGTCTGGCTATGGAGTATATCAAACAATTTCCGCTTCGAATACAGTTCGTGACCTTACCAACGATATTAATTCTGCCATCCTTCCTTCTGGAGTTACTCCTCAA
>JAGAHD010000020.1 GCA_017627255.1 Bacteroidales bacterium
ATCGGAAAGGACATCTTCTTTTGCCCATTGACGGTCTTCCTGGGCGCAAACCGCGGCTCCCGCCAGCAAGGCGATAAGCAGGCAGAGGGATGATTTTCGGAGGAATGGATTCATGCCGGAAAGGAGTATAGAGATTATGTCTTCAGTTATCATCCCGGTCTTTCCCGGGTAGATGTTTCAAAGATAACCAAAAATTCCCGAAAATAAGTATTCCGTCCCCCTTGTCATTCTTCCTTGTCTTCCAGAGTGGGTGCCTTATGTGGTCAAAGCATACAACGAGTACAAAGACAAAGGGCTTCTGGTTCTGGGTATCCCTGTGCAGGATAAACTGGATGCAATCAGGGAAGCCATGGGAAAAATGGGTGTTAACTAACCGCAACTGATTGATCCTCAAGGAGATTTGGCTGGGAAATATGGTGTCACCGGAATTCCGCACTTGCTCCTTTTTGGCCCCGATGGTGAATGTCTGGAAGAGGGAATGAGAGGGGAAATGCTTGATGCAGTCTTGAAACCTTTGTTCCAATAGTATTACCATGAAAGAGGAGATTATCTATGTGGTGGATTCCCTAGGGGTATCGCACCCGGAAACCCTGGAAAAAGCCGACTGGACCATTTCGTCGTTTTTTGTCGAAGGCGGCGCTTTCGGGATGATTGTGCTGTCTCTGCTTCTGATAGCTTTGTTTCTGGCAGCCTGGAAAGCGCCCAAATGGGTGAAGGAAATCGGCCTGGGAGCCTTGGTTTTTGCCATCTTTTGGACCCTTAGAGGACTGTATCAGATGTTTGGTGTCATGCAGATGATAGGGGATGTGGGTTTCCCTGTCATATGCGGAGGCCTCCGTGCCGTCATGATCAGCACCTTCTACGGCCTTATCATTTACTTCATCTCCCTGCTCATCCGCATCATCCAAAAGCCCCGGATTTGATGCTATTTCAAATTAAATTCGTATCTTTGCATCGAATTAATTCGCAAAGAATATGAATCTTAGAGACATCAAGAAAGACATCGAGTATGTGATCGGTGCATTTGTAGACGACTGCGCGCTTTTCCTTGCTACCAATCCCGGCAAGAATGCAGACGAAATCGCTGACCTGATTGACGGCGCCGTGGATCTGTACAACGACCTCCGTGACAAGGTCAATAACCCGGAAGGGGCCAAGAGGGCGTATTATGACGGAGTCCGTAAGCAGCTTCTCGAGAAGACGGATGATCTGTATGACAAATTCAGCGCGGCAGTAAAGAAAGGCCTCGCAGAATAAACATACCTGAGTGTCAACGCATACAAAAGGTGTCCGGATACTGCATCCGGACACCTTTTTCGTGCCTGGGCGGATCAATAGGGAAGCCGGGGGAGGTGTTTCCGTACGATGTCGAGAAGCCGCTCACAGTGGGCCCCGGTGTTGGCCGCGACCACAAGCGAGGGTTCGGTCAGCGAAGGGAAACCGCCGTCGAACCCTGCGACGGTACCGCCGGCTTCCTGCAGGATGAGGGCTGCAGCGGCATAATCCCAGGGGAGGAGCCGCATTTCGAAATACAGTTCGGCTTTCCCTCCCGCCATCATGCAGAGTTCCACGGCGGCGGATCCGGTTCTCCGGATGTCGTTGCATGCCATATAGACATCATAGATGATGTCGCTGCAGGTCCGGGCGAATTCCTTCCGGTAGGTGCTCATCGCAGAGAAGAACAGTCCGTCCTCGAACGGACGTGAGGACACATGGATGGGTCTACCGTTGCAGAATGCTCCGCTTCCTTTTACGGCGTAGTACATCTCGTTGCGCCAGGGGCTGTACACGACACCCATCGTCGGGGTGTCGCCCCGTACGAGGGCGACGCTGATGCAGCAGCTGGCGATGCCCCGGGCATAATTCGTCGTCCCGTCAATCGGATCGATGATCCAGATATCCTCGTGGGACGTGTCGGCGAAGTCTTCTTCCTCACAGAGGAATCCGCAGCCGGGAAGCACCGCCTCCAGCCGCCGTGTCAGGAAATGCTGGACGGCGATGTCGGAAGAGGTGACGAGGTTTTCCCGGCTTCCTTTTTCCTGAACGGCAAAACCGTCCCGGGCCATCAGGCCGGATGCTTCCCGGACGATTCGGATGACGTCCTCGATGACGATATCATTCATAGGCTGTCCATCAGAATGAGAAGGTATAGCTGATGCCGCCGGAAATCATGTTCCCGGTATACCAGTTGATGGATTTGAGCACGAGGCCGTTGTTGTTCCAACTGGTGGAACCCTCCCGGTTGGTGTCGACCTTCTTGTCTTTGTAATGGTCGGCGAGGAGGTAGAAGTCGACCTCATGCTGCTTGCTGAACTTGACCGTAACTCCCAGCTGGCCTCTCAGGCGGTTTACATAAGCGTGTGTATAGCCGAGGAATTCTTCGTTCACATAGCGGTCCTTGTTCTTTTCGGCGGTGGCTACATAGGTCCCGGAATAGGCTGCGTCATTCAGCGTATTGCGCACTTCGAAGGCGGCGTAGGGAACAACGTCCCCCCAGCCCCGGTATTTGGCCATAAGCCGGGATTTGAGGGCTAGGGCGTTACGCGGGGACTGCCAGACATTCAAATCGTCCGGGCGGTGGGTCAGCCGGAGGGTCTCCTTGAGGGAGAGCCGGAAGGAACCGACATCCAGCGTGCCCGTCGCAAAGAAATTTCCGCGGTGCCGGGTACTCCAGAGGTTGGCGTTTTCGTCAGCGTCGTACTGGTACCGTTTGATGAACTCATATTCGGCGCCCACTTTCAGGAAAGGAGCCACTTTGTATTCCAGTCCCACTCCGGTGTAGGAGCGGAAGATGTCGTCCATCCGGGAATAGAAACGGGTTTCTTCGTGGACTAGCAAGTGGAGTCCCTTGGCCAGTTTGGCGTCTGCTTCAACGGTGGCGCGGGCTCCGTAGGAAAGGCCGTTGTCTATGGTTTCCTGGGCATGGGCGAGGGGGGCGGCCAAGGCGCCGGCGAGGGCGAGGGCAAGCCCTGTTTTCTTAATGGAAGTCATTGCTCTACAAAGTCTTTGGCCCGGGTCAGGGTGTCGATGGAGTCGGTCTGTCCCTTGCCGAGCGTGTAATAAATCTTGATGAAGGCGGCATCCTTGAGGAAATCGACATGGCCGATCTCAAGGTTATCCACCTTGACGCCGATGCGTTTTTCCAGGTCGGCGACCAGTTCGGCGCGCCGTTCCGGAACGATCAGCTCGATCCGGTCGTACAGGACGAGTTTGGTCGAGGTGTGCTTGAGCAGTTTTTCGTCTTCAAGGACCCAGATCAGGACGATGACGAGGACATTCGCCAGGGCTGTCACAAGGGTGCTTCCCAGGCTGAACTCATAGTGCGGGTTGGCTCCGACGGCTCCGACCAGTTTGTAGACCGGTGCCAGGCCGTTCATGGCCGCCAGGGCGATGATGACGAACAGGTAGGTCATCTCGCGGATCGGAACGGTTTCGGTGCGGTAGCGGATGATCCCGAAGATGGCGAACAGGCCGAGGGTCAGGCCGACGCCGACCTCGACGTTCCCCATCATATACAGGAGCATGAGCATGGCGGAGGAGAAGACCATGAACGTGAAATAGTAGTCTCTCCGGCGGCTTTTTTTGTAATAGAAGAACTGGACGATAATCCAGCAGACGGCCAGGTTGAGGAAGAACCGGATGGCCAGTTCCGTCAGGCTCTGGGCGGTCGTCATCATGGCGTCGGTGATGGACTGGACATCGAGGATGTCTTCGTCGGCGAGGGTATAATCGCCAAAATCTTGCATCGATATCATTGTACAGTGATTTTATTTCGGATGGTCTTTTCAATCTGCCGGACCTTGACCTTGAAGCGGTTGGACTTGGCCGCAGGGTCGGTCAGGGTGATGGCGATACAGTATTTGCTGATCCGGACGGGCTTGACCCGGTGGTCCAGGAGGATCCGTTTCATCTGGCTGGCGGTACGCCCGTCCTGCTTGAGTTCGATAATGACGGCATCCTGGAGGGATGTTTCAAGGTGGGTCCGCAAGTTCTTGAAGCACAGGCAGGTGTCGATAGTCAGACGCTCTGTCTTGTTCGGATTTACCAGGGTGATGCGATGGAACAGGGTCTCCAGGACAGGGCTGATGTCTGTGGCATGGAAAGCGGAGTGGCCGTCCAGGTAGCGGCAGGCGTCCGGGTCGCTGCGGAAATCCGGAAGGTCCGCCATCGGAATCCCGGTGCGTTTCTTCCGGGTGCGTCCCTTGTTGGTTTTCTTCTTGATTTCCAGGAAAGCGTCGCCGGAATTGAGGTAGGCGCGGGTGCGGACTTTCTGCCGGCGGAGCCGGCGGTTATGATGGTCCAGGAACATCCGGAGGCCGGGGGTGTCGAAGTAGACCGAATCATACGGACTGATCCGTGCCCCTCCGGTCTCCAGGACCCGGTAGCCGGCTGCCGCGGCGTCGGACAGGATCGCGACAAGGGTCGCCTCGTCCGTGAGGTATTTCGAGTCGATCCGGTTCAGCAGTTTCACCCCGTCCATTTCCTCCAGGGTGATAGGCGCGAGCGCTTCCAACGGGACGGTGAGCGGGATGTGCTCCTTCTCAGGCATCTTCGGCGATGTATTCGTATACTTTGATCGTCAGGAGTTTTCCCTTCGGATTATAGGTATACTGGGTCTTTTTCCGATTGAACTCGTTGTACTCGAACTTCTTGTAGTTGACGAGCTTGTTGCGCTCATCATAGACCAGTTCGCGGGAAACCTTCCCGTCGGCGCCGTATTCGAAGCGCTTACGCCATTTCTGGCCGGAGGAACCGTATTCGATTTCTTCGATCTTCTTTCCCTCCGGGTTGAACGTTGTAATGTGGTCAAGGACCTTCTTGTTGGTCCTGGCATCGGTGTTCCACTCCTTGATAACCAGGTTCTTCTTGTTGATTTTCTTGGTTTCCTGGGCGCCTGCAGGAAAGGCGACCAGAAGGAGGGGGACAATCAGGGCTAGCAGATATTTTTTCATGGCGAACGAATATACAGATAATTTATTGAATTACCAACCGAAACCGCCGTGTCCCATCCCGCCTCCCATCTCGCTTCCGCCGCTGTAGGAAGAAAGGGAAACAGCGCTTCCGTCCAGGATCTCAACTCCTTCAAGAGCCGTGCCGTCAAAGAGGTCCGTCCCGCCGGAGTAAGAGACTCCGGCGCTGAGCACGGGCGTTCCGGCTCCGGATACGACAAGGGGGGATCCGGCGCTGGAAGGGGTCTTGAAAACAAAAGTGACCTCACCGGCGCTCAGTCCGTACCAGGTGTCTTTGCTCCATGAAGATGTGCTGAAGCACTTCTGGGACAGGCTGGCTCCGCTTTCCAGGCCGCCGAGGGCGACCAGGGTTCCTCCGGAGAAATACAACTTTTTCTGCGCTTCGGAATTGGCGTCGATAGCCAGTTCCGCTCCGCCGGAACCGATCGCGTAGATAAGACCGCCTTTGATGTAGAGGTCTCCGTTGGCGTCGAGACCGTCATTGCCTGTCGACCAGGCGCAGACCCTGCCTCCTTCAAGGACCATGTCACCGGCGCAGTTGATGGCATCGTCGGAAGCCTGGCTGAACACTTCCCCTCCCGTTACGGTCAGGTTGCCTTTGGCTTCGATCCCTTCGTGGCGGGAGCTCCGGGCGACGAGGGTACCGCCGGTCACGTAGATGTTTCCGTCGAATTTGACCGCCTTGGAAGATTTCGAGGTGTCGGTGGTCTGGGAACTGTCGCCGCCAGGCCGGAATCCGCCTGGGAACCCGCCGCCGAATCCGCCGGAAGAAGAGTTTCCGTAATTCGCCCCGGACGCAGTCACGGTGGCGGTTCCGCCGTTGAAATAGGCCACGTTGTCGCCGCAGATGCCTTTGGCCCCTGTGCCGGTGGCGGAGACGTTGAGGATTCCATTGTCCATGACAAAGCGCAGGTCCGCCTTGATGCCGGCAGCGCCGGTCAGTTCCTCGTCCACGAGGCCGGCGGAACCGGTACACAGGATGGTGGTGATACCGCCGCCGATGTAGACCAGGGTGTCGGACGAGAACCCTTTCTTGCCGGTGCCCGATACCTCGACGTTGACCGTCCCGTCCGAAACGATGACGGCCTGCTTGCCCCGGACTCCGTGACCGGCGGAGGACGAAACATCCACCGTCGCACCGTCCATGAAGCGGACATAATCGTCCGAAGTGATGCCGGCTTTTCCCGTTGCGCGGACCGTCAGCGATCCGTCGCCGCTGAATACGAGCTGGCCTTCGGAGAAGAACGCGGCTTTTTCATCCTCGTCGGAGGGCGTTTCCGTATAGGAGGGCCCGTCGGAAAGGGTGTTGGCACCCCGCAGGACGACGAAAGTGCGTTTGTGGCTCTGGTTGTTGACGGCGGCGCCCCGCGGATTGGCCAGGCTCAGCCCGTCCAGCAGGATTTCCTGCTTCCGGGAGCTGTAGAGCTTGAAACAACCGTCGGTAGAGGAGCCGGTGAGCCTGTAGACCACGGTTTCGGAACCGTTGTTGGTAAGGGTGACCCTGTTGCCGTCGACCACGGCCTCGATCGCGTCGGAAGCGCCCTCCACGGAGGCACCTTCACTGTCGGAAAAGGTGACGGTCACCGTACGTTCGAACGTGGTGGCGGACACCATGTCGTCGTCGGCGTCCGTTTCGATGTCGCTGCCGGAATGATCGTCACCGGCTGCTTCCGTAGTGTCGGAAGACGGAAAGTCTCCCAGGATGTCGTCTTTGGTGCAGGCCTGGGAGGCCAGGCCCGGAAGAATACAGAGTAAAATAATACGTTTCATAATGCTCAGGTTTTATATACACTTCTTTTCGGCAAGGATAAACAATTATCCCGCCGAAAGCAGGTGGTTTTCAGCGAAAGGGCAATTTTTCTCAGTGAACCGGGATCACTTCCGGAGCGCATCCAGAAGGGCGGGGCGGTAGAGGTCGCTGACGGGAAGGGTGATTCCCCCGTCCAGGGTGACGGCGGTCCGGTTGAATTCGCGGATGCGGGAGAGATTGACGAGATATGACCTGTGGATGCGGAGGAAACGCTCCGGAGGCAGTTCGGCGGCGAGCCGTTTGAGACTGTATAGCACGACGAGCGGAGCGGTTTCGCCTTCAAGCCAGATTTTCAGGTATTCGCTCATACTTTCGGCATAGCGGATGTCGTCCGGTTCTATGCGGACCGTCTTGTAATCGGTCTTGAACTGCAGGGGATGGTCGGGGCGGGACAGACCGCCACCCTGGAGTTCAAAGCGTTCCTTCAGCCGGTTCATGGATGCAAGGAACTCGTTGAAACTGAAAGGCTTCAGAAGATAATCCACGGCATTGACCCGGAATCCTTCGAGGGCGTATTCCGAGTAAGCGGTCGTGAAGACGACCAGAGGCGGATGCCGGAGAGAGCGGACGAAATCCATGCCGGAAAGGTCCGGCATGTCGATGTCCACGAGCAGTGCATCAGCCTGTTCCAGATACGGCACGGCCGCCCCCGCGCCGGAGCAGGAGGCAATCCGTTCCAGGAAGGGAACCCTGGCGATGTACATCTCCAACTGGCGGAGCGCCAGCGGTTCGTCATCGATGGCAACGACACGGATCATAGGGCGAGGGGTTTGAGGGGCAGCCGGAGCAGGATATCGTAAAGGTCGGCCTGTTCGTCCACCTGCAGGGTGAAACGGCTTCCGTACAAGAGTTCAAGGCGTTTGTGTACATTTTCGAGCCCGATGCCGTGGCTGCGTGCCTGGGCGGCACCCTGGCGGCTGTTGGCGCACCGGAACACGATGCTGTCCGCTTCCAGGGTAAGGGAAATCTGGATGAAAGACTCTTTTTCGTAGCTGATGCCGTGCTTGAATGCATTCTCCACGAAGGAGGCCAGCAGCAGGGGAGGAATCTCTGCTCCGCCGGTGTCTTCCGGAAGGTCCAGTCCGATCCGGACCGAATCGGCATAGCGGATCCGCATCAGGGATACGAAATGGTGCAGGTACTCTACTTCACGTGAAAGGGGAATGGTAGGCTGGTTGCCGTCATACAGGACATACCGCATCAGTTTGGACAGTTCCTCAATGCTTTCCTTCGCCTTATCCGGGTCGATATCCACCAGGGCGTGGATGTTGTTGAGGGTATTCATGAAAAAATGCGGGTTGATCTGGTAGCGGAGGTACTCCAGTTGCTGGTGCAGGTTCTCCGTGCGGAGTTCCTGCATCCGCTGCTCGTTGCGGCGGGCGACAAAGAAGAACTTGCAGCCGAGGTTGACGCCCATCAGCAGGAAACCGATGATAAGTTTCATCGTCTCCGGCGTCATCGGCGGCCGTCTGTCTTCCGGAAAGCCGGGATTCAGTCCGGGACGGGCAGGACGCTCTCCGAACGCCTCAAATCGCTCCGGAGGCGGTCCGGGCGGACCCGGGTTCTGCGGCTCTTTTCCCGTAATCCGGATGCATCCCGCAAAAACGGCGAGGAGGACGAGGGACGCGAGCACATAGAGGACACCCTTCCGCCGGCGCACCAGCAGGGGGGCGACGGCATAATTATGCAGGAGAAACAGGCCCAGGAACGGCAGGAGACCGCCCCAGATGCGGAACATCTCTCCGGAGTCGAAAACGGAATCAAGACCGGAGAGCCACCGGAAGAGCAGCGTCACCGGAACCGCGGCGAAAACCAGGGTCCAGAGGGCCAGGTACAGGATGTTCTCCTGTCTTGTCTGCGGATCGGAGGCTCTCATCGGAACGGACGGAGGCTACCGGCCGCCGGCGGGGAGATGCTCCAGCCAGTATTTGAACATGGTCTGGTAAAGGTGGTATGTCGTGTTTTCCCGCTCGCTGATGCCATGGGTACGCATCGGGTATGCCATCATGGAGAACATCTTGTTCTGCTTGACCAGCTCGTTGACCAGCATCTCACAGCTCTGGTAATGGACGTTGTCATCCCCGGTTCCGTGGATCAGGAACAGATTTCCCTTCAGGCCGGCGGCGTGGCTGATCGGGGAGCCGTTGCGGTATCCTTCCGGGTTGGTGGAAGGCAGGCCCATGTACCGTTCCTGATAGATGGAATCGTACAGGTACTGGGAATACACGCCGGCGACGGCGATGCCGGTGGCATAGACGTCCGGGAACTGGAACATGAGGTGGGCGGTGGAAGAACCGCCACCGCTCCAGCCCCAGACACCGATCCGTTCAGGATCCATGAAGGGGAACATCTCCTCGGCCAGGCGGACGGCTTTCGCATGGTCCTTGATGGCCACGTCACCGACCTTCCCGTAAATGCTCTTGCGCCAGGTGCGGCCCTTGGGGTTGTTGGTGCCGCGCGGGTCGATGCTCATGATGATGTAACCCTGCTGGGCCAGCAGCTGGTGCCAATAGTCTCCCGACCAGGAATTCTGGACGGTGGAGGAGGCCGGTTCACCATAGATCTGAAAGATGACGGGGTATTTCTTCGATGCGTCGAAGTCGCGGGGTTTGATCATCCATCCGTCCAGGACGGCTTCGCCGATATCCACCTGGAAATACTCCCGGGGACGGAGCCCGTAGGACGCGAAGACCTCCTTGAGGGCGGCATTGTCTTCCAGGACGCGGAGGGTCTTGTGGTCGGGAAGGGAAATCATTTCATAGACGCGCGGGGTGGCGCAGTTGCTGTAGCTGCACAGGGCATATTTCGCTCCCGGGGAGATGTTGTAGCTATATGTCCCCGTGAAGCCCTGCGGGGTGACGCGCTCTGCCTTGCCCTTGCCGTTGAGCTTGCTCCGGTACAGGTACTGCTCCACGGCGCTGTACGGGGAGGCCATATAGTAGACATAGCCGCCCTTGGGGTCGATGCACTGGATGTTGATCACGTCGAAGTCGCCCTTGGTGATGAGGGTCTCCTCGCGGCCGTCCCGGCTGACCCGGTAAAGGTGACGCCAACCGTCTTTCTCGCTCGTCCAGGTAAAATACTTGTTCCCCTCCAGCCAGACAATGTTGTCATGGATGTCAAGGAAGGCATCGTCATGGTCGCTGTAGAACTGATTCAGTTCCATGGTCTTGACATTCCCGTAATAGACCGTATTGGTGTTCTGCAGGCGGTTCAGCTGCTGGATCATGACTTCGTCGGTCCCGGGTACGAACTCCATGCGGGCGATATAGTTCTCCCGCGGATCGCCGGGCAGGGGGAACCACTCGGTACGGGCTGTGTTCACATCCACGACGCCGACACGGACGGCCGAGTTGGTCGTTCCGGCCTTCGGATAGGGAAGCGGGATGGTGAAGGAATAGAGGGAGTCGATATTGTCGATCATCAGGAAGGTGCCGGTCCCTTCGGTATCGGAGTTCCAATAAGCGATCTTCGTGCCGTCCGGGCTCCAGCGCCAGCCGTCATAGCAGCTGAGTTCCTCTTCATAGACCCAGTCGAAATTGCCGTTGACAATCTTCTCGCTTCCGTCAAACGTCAGCTGCCGGCGGACGCCGGTGGCGACATCCTCGACATAGAGGTTGTTGTAGTAGACGAACGCGAAACGGTCTCCGGCCGGAGACAGCTTGCCATACATCATCCGGGAAGGTTCCAGTCCCTTGCCGAGTTGCCGGATCGTGCCGGAGGGAATGTCCACGAGCCAGTAGTCGCCACGGGTATTCCGACGCCACACACGGCTGGAATTCGTATAAACGACCAGTTTGGTCCTGTCTTGGGACCATTCGACGCCCTGGGAACGGACCGGCTTGTCGGCTCCTTCCGGGATGAATGCGGAGGAGGGGACGATCACCGTTTCTTCCTGGGTGACGGCATTGATCTTGACGAGGCCTTTCTCGTTCATGGTGGAGAAGGATACCCCGTCTTCCATCCAGGTGGGCTGGGCGGCGCCCCTGGCGCGGAAAGTCCCTTTGACATAGAGGTCCTCGAGGGTCAGTTCAGGCTGGGCCTTCAAAGACAGGACCGCCGTCAGGAGGACGGCGGCGCAGAGAAAGATTCTTCTGTAGTGCATCATACGAAGGTTTTATTTTCCGGCAATGTGTTTCTCCCAGGCCCAGGCAGAGGCAAGCGTCTGTTCAATCGTCCTTTCAGCCTTCCATCCCATCTCCTCGTTGGCATGGGTCGGATCGGCCCAGATGGCGGTGACGTCACCGGCGCGGCGCGGTGCGAACTTATAATTGAGTTTCAGGTTGTTGACCTTTTCGAAAGCCTTGACAAGTTCCAGGACAGAAACCGGGCGTCCGGTACCGATGTTGAAGATCTCGTAGGGCTGTTTCATCTTGCCTTCCAGCATGCGGGTGACGGCACATACATGCGCCTTGGCCAGGTCTACGATGTCAATGTAGTCCCGCTGGCAGGTTCCGTCGGGAGTGGGATAGTCGTTGCCGAAGATGGACAGGCACTCCCGTTTGCCGATGGCGGTCTGGGTGATGAACGGTACCAGGTTGTTGGGGACGCCGCGGGGAAGTTCGCCGATCAGGGCGCTCGGGTGGGCGCCGATCGGGTTGAAATAACGGAGGGCGATACCCTTGACCAGGCCTTCGGTGGCGTGTACGGTATCCCGGAGCATGTCCTCGCAGATCTGCTTGGTATTGCCATACGGGGAAGTGGCGCTCTGGCGGGGAGACTCTTCCGTCACCGGGAGTTTTTCCGGCTCGCCGTACACCGTGGCGGAGGAGGAGAACAGGACCTGGCATCCACCGTGGTTGCAAGCCGTTTCCAGCACGTTGAGGAAACTCTGGATATTATTGCTGTAGTACTTGAGCGGCTTGAGGACGGACTCGCCCACGGCCTTGTAAGCGGCAAAGTGGATGACGGCGTCGATCCGGTAGTCGGAGAACAGTTTTTCCGTGGCTTCCGCATCGCAGAAATCCATCTTCACCAAGGGAATGTCGTTCCGTCCGGTAATCTTTTTCACGCCTTCGTAGCAGGTCATGTCGCAATTGGAGAAATTGTCGGCGACGACCACTTCGTAGCCGGCCTGGATCAGCTCGACGGCGACGTGGCTTCCAATGAACCCCGCTCCGCCCGAAACAAGTACAGTCTTTTTCATGTGTGATACTTTTAGATTCACAAATATAACAAAAAAACGAATAACTTTGCATTATGCGAAAATGGATGATTCTCACCGCCCTTCTGGCGGGCCTCAGCCTGCAGGCGCAGACCCCCCTGCAGCAGAAAGTGGAAAAGATCCTCTCGGAAGAGCCCCTGAGGAGCGCCGTGGTCGGTTTGGTGGCCAGGGACGCTTCCGGCAAGGTTCTCGTTTCGGTGAATCCGGACCGGATGATGGTGCCTGCCTCCAACATGAAGATCATCACGACCGGTGCCGCCCTGCATGCTTTCGGTCCGGAACGACGGTTCGACACCCGGCTAGGATACACCGGCCAGATCGTGGACGGCACCTTGGAGGGAGATGTCTACATCATCGGCGGCGGGGATCCGACTCTCGGGACGCGGGATTCCATCGCGGTAAAGACGGATGCGCTGTTCTGGCGGTGGAAGACGATGCTGCGGGATGCCGGCATCGAGCGGATCCATGGGCGGATCATCGGGGACGGCCGGGCCTTCGAGGGCCATCTGGAAAACAGTTCCTGGACGTACGACGATACCGGAACTTCCTATGGTACAGGATGCAGCGCCTTGAGTTTCTATGCCAATGCCCAGGATTATGCCGTGTCGGCCGGAGCGAAACCGGGTGACCCTGTCCGGGTACGGATCACCTATCCCGACACCCCCTGGATGCACTTTACGAATTACGGGGTGACGGGGCCGAAAGGGTCCGGAAACAGCCTGTACCTGTTCACCACCGACTTGGCACCTTATGCCGAACTCCGCGGGAGTTTCGCCATCGGCCGCAGCCCGAAGACGGAAAATTTCGCCAACAAGTGGGGCGCGCTTACCTGCGCCTACTATTTCTGGCAGAATCTCCGGTCGACGGGCTGGGACGTAACGGGCGGATATGCCGACATAGACCGGAGCGGCTATATCCGGGGGGCGGATTTCGTCCCGCTCGACAAGGCGGGAGACCCCGTCGTCGTCGGTGCCTCCCCGTCTCCTGCCCTGTGGGAAATCGCCCGGGAGACAAACTATCGCAGCGATAATTTCTATGCTGAAAGCCTGCTTCGCCTGATGGGTGAAGCCGCCACGTCCATCGCCGTCTATGACAGCTGCTATGTGGCTGAAGCCGAGGTGCTCCGAAGCCTCGGAATGCCCGAAGCGGGACTCCGTGTGGAGGATGGAAGTGGGTTGAGCCGGCGCAATTATGTCTCTCCATCCTGGATGGTTTCCTTCCTCCGTGCCATGCAGGGATCACGCTCTTTCGAAGCGTTCCTCACCTCCCTTCCGCAGGCCGGAAAGGGGACGTTGGCCAGCCTCATCCCCCAGGCTCCCGCACAGGTGAAATCCCGGTTCCGTCTCAAGAGCGGCTCCATGGACGGAGTCCTCTGTTACAGCGGCTATTATCTGGATCCGTCCGGAAAACCTGCCGTCACGTTTTCCCTCATGGTGAACAACAGCACGGCTACCACCGCCCGCCTCCGCGACACCCTGGGCCGGATCCTTCTGCTGCTGGTTTACTAGATTCCCGTATCCTGCGGAAGGATGCGTGCGGGAAATCGAAGGATTCCCGGAAAATATTGTTATCTTTGCAGGTTATGAAGAAAATGCTCCTCATTATGGCCTGCTTGGCCGGTGTCTGCAGTTGCCGGGTGGTCCACCGGGTGGCGGACACGGCGTCTGAACTGTTCGGCGACGAGGTCGTGGCCCGTGTCGGGGAGCACAAGCTGTTCCGCTCCGAACTGGAGAACTACATTCCCAACGGCGTGTCTTCGGAAGACAGCCTGGGCCTGGCCCTTTCGTACATCAACACCTGGGCGGAGGACCTGCTTTTCCTGGACGTAGCCGAAGCACAGCTTTCCAAAGGGGAGAAGGATGTGAGCCGGGAACTGGAAGAATACCGGAGGACCCTGCTGAAATACCGCTATGAGCAGCGCTACATCAATGAAAGGCTGGACACTCTCATCTCCGAGGCGGAAGTCAAGGCGTATTACGGGGAGAATCCGGACAAGTTCACGCTGGACCGGCCGGTGCTCAAATGCCGTTTTGTCGTAATTCCCAAGGATTCTCGGAACGTGAAGGAAATCCGCCGGAAAATGTCTTCCGACGAGGTCTCCGAGGTCGTGGAAGCCGACAGCCTGGCCGTGACGTCCGCTATCCGGTACGTGGACAGTTCGGATACCTGGATGGATATCATCACCGTCGCCCGTGAACTCGGGACGGACTATGAGACCCTCCTGGGGGCTGTCAAGAACCGGTTTGCCGAGCTGCCCGACGGAAACGGCAACCTGCGGATCGTCTATGTCGTGGACATGGTACCGGCAGGGAAAACCGCTCCGGCCGATTTTTGTGAAGACCGCATCCGGGAGATCATTCTCAGCACACGGAAGCATGCGCTCGTGTCCGGTTTGGAACGGGACTTGCTGGAAGATGCCCGGAATAAGGAAAAATTTGTAATATACTGATATGAATCTTATCAAGACGATGGGCGTTGCCGCCCTCCTGCTGTCCGCCACGACCCTTTCCGCCCAAAAGTATCAGGGCGGCCTGGTCGACAAGACCGTTGCCGTGGTCGGCGGAGGAGTCCTCCTGATATCCGACATCGAAAACGAGGTACAGCAGATGCGTGCGCAGGGCTATTCCTCCGACCGGGATGCCCGCTGTGAGATCCTGCAAAACATGATGGAGTCCAAGATTTTCCTGATGCAGGCACGGATTGACTCCCTCACGGTCAACCAGGATATGGTGGAGAGCAATCTTTCCCAGCAGATGGACCGTTTCCGCACCTATCTTGGCGGAGACGAAGAGGTGGAGAAGTATTTCGGGAAACCGCTTTACAAGCTTCGCCAGGAGTGGAGGCAGACCCTGGAAGAACAGAGCCTCACCCAGCAGGAGCAGTCCGAGGTGGCCGGCAATATTCCTGAGCTGACCCCGTATGACATCAAGCAGTATCTGGATACGGTGGCGCAGGACGACCTTCCCATTGTTCCGATCAAATACCAGCTCAGCCAGATCTGCGTCTATCCCGACCGGGAAGCGGCCGGCATGGCGGTGAAGGAGAAACTCCTTTCGCTGCGGGAACGCATCATCAACGGGGAGCGTTTTTCGACCCTTGCACGTATCTATTCCGAGGATCCGGGCAGCGCCAGGAAGGGCGGCGAACTGGGCATGGCTTCCAAGTCCATCTTCTGGCCGGCTTTTTCCGATGCGGCCATGGCGCTTCGTCCGGGAGTGATTTCCCAGATCGTGGAGACGCCGGACGGCTACCACATCATCGAAGTCATCGAGAAGAAGGGAGATATGTTCAATGCCCGTCACATCCTGCTCAAGCCCCAGTACACGACCGAAGACCGGCAGAAGGCGTTCTCCCGCCTGGACAGTCTCCGGACCCTGATTGTGGACGGCGAAATGAAATTCGAGCTGGCGGCCCGTTTCTTCTCCGAGGATCCGGCCACCCGCACCAACGGCGGCCAGATGGCCGACCCGGCCACGGGATCTTCCTATTTCGAGATTGACCAGCTGAAACCCCAGGATTACGTAGCGATCCAGAACCTGTCGGAAGGAGAGATCTCGGAACCGGTGGAATCCCTGGATAACGAAGGCTATGAAAACGGGCGTTCCGGCAATACGGTCTACAAGATCATCCGGGTGGACAAGATCATCCCCGCCCACACCGCCACCTTCGAGAACGATTATACGGAACTGCTCAACCGCGTCGAACGTCAGAAGCAGATGGCGGCCATCGACAAGTTCCTGGAGCAGAAGGTGAAAGACACCTATATCGTCATTGACCCGATGTTCCGGGACTGCGACTTCACCCGTGAAGTCTGGAAGACCAAGTTTGACTGATGCGCGGACGCCTTCTCAGATATTTGTTCCTGCCGCTGTGCCTTGCGGTCCTGTCTCCGAGCCTTCGTGCCCAGGAGAAACGGGATTCCCTGGCACGGCTGGTTTCCGCCCAGTCGGCCCAGCTGATCGAGGAGGGCTCCGTCCAGTACCGCAAGGTAATCGGTCCGGCCCGGTTCCTCCACAACGGGACGTATCTGGTCTGCGACACCGCGCTGTGGAATGTCAATACCAATATCATCGATGCCATAGGCCATGTCCAGCTGATCCAGGACCGGACGCGCCTGACCAGCCAGACGCTCCAGTATGTGGTGGATGACGACTTGGCAAAGTTCCGCGGATCGCTTGTCCAACTGGAGGACAAGGATCACAATATTCTGAGAACCAAATACTTGGATTACAATACCAAGGACTCTGTCGCCATTTTCCAGAATGGCGGAGCCATGCGGGACAAGGACGGACAGATCATCGAGAGCCAGTATGGTTCCTATGACGGCAAGGCCGGGCTGTTCATCTTCAACGACGAGGTGAACATGTTTACCGATTCCGCTTTCGTCCGGACATCCCGCCTGGAGTACAATTCGGAATTGAGCAAGGCTTATTTCGGGTATGCGACCGACATGTGGCAGAAAGAGAACATGCTGTCCGCCAATGCCGGCTGGTATGACCGGGCGAATGAGGTTTTCTTCTTCCGAAGGAACGTGCATGTGATGACGAAGGCCCAGGAGGCCTGGTCGGATACCCTGTACTATTACCGGGCGCCGAATGACGTGGAAATGCTCGGCCATGTGGAACTGCTGGATACGACCCGGAACGTGACGGCCCTTGCCGGCCGGTTCGAGTATACCGATTCCTTATCCAAGGTGCGGATGACCCGCAATCCTGCGGTAGTCTCCATCATGGAGCAGAATGAGAAGAAAGACACGGTTTTTTTCGGGGGGGATACCCTGACTTACCGCTCCATCCCGCGGTGCGACGTTCCCGAGGCGGCTGTCCGGGATGCGGAGAAACGGCTGAACGACTTGCAGGGAGACCCTGTTATGGAATACCGGCGCGCGGCCGCCGAAGCGGCTGCCAAGGCGGCGGAGGAAGCGGCGAAGAATGACCCGAACCGTCCTCCGGACCGGAAGACCCCCGGCAACGGTTCCCAGCCGGGTGGAACGCCTGCCCAGGCAGGGAAGAAGGGGACGGAGCCGCCCGTGGAACCCGGGACACCGGCTACGCCACCCCGTCAGGAAGCCTCCCGGGTGGAGGCCGACACACTGGCCCCCTTGAAGACCCCTGAAGACTCCCTGCGGACTTCCTTGGATTCCCTGGCGACTCCCGTAGACTCCCTGTCCGTTCTGCCGGTTGTGGACAGCCTGTCCGCTGTCACCTCTCCTTCGGATACGCTTTCCGTCACTGAGCCCCCCAAGGATACGACCGCAACTTCCTTCCTCTGGGCAACCGGCCATGTCAAGCTATTCCGCAGGGATGCGCAGTTCTCCTGCGACTCCTTGAGTTACAATGACCTGGACTCCCTCGTCCGGCTCTATCGGGATCCGCTGATCTTCAATGAAGGAAACCGTCAGTATGCGGCGGACAGCATCTATCTGGCCATCCGGAACAGGCGGCTGGACAAGGCCCACCTGATGTCGAATGCCTTCGTGACAACGGAAGAGGAGGAGAATTGCTATGACCAGATCAAGGGTACGGAAATGGTCGCTTATTTCGATTCCACTTCCGTCCTGACCCGGTTTGATGCCCTCGGCGGGGCGGCGGTCCTGTTCTACCTGCAGGAGAACGATGCCCTGGCTACGGTCAACAAGGCGGAATCCAAGATGCTGTATGCGACCTTCGTGGACGGAAACCTGGACAAGACATATTATTTCGAGGACGTGAAGAACAATGCGTTCCCGGTCGTCCAGCTGCCGGCGGAAGAACGGGAACTGAAGGGATTCCGCTGGAATCCGGAACGACGTCCGCAGGGAATGGAGGATATCACCCAGTGGAAGGAGCGGATCAGCGAACGGGAAGAATACTTGGCCAAGGACCGGCCCGGATTCAAGGAAACCAACCAGTATTTCCCGGGATATATTGACAAGATCTACAAGGAACTGGCCCGCCGTGATTCGCTGGAGGCAGTCCGTTCGCGGCAGAAGCCTGCGGCAGAACCGCC
>JAGAHD010000021.1 GCA_017627255.1 Bacteroidales bacterium
ACAAGACGGATTCCACTTGCTGGTGGAATGGCTGGTAGAAATCGGAAATGGTTGATCTCCAGGCTTTTTCTCCTTCAGCAATCTCATCGAAATCTTTTTCGACGCGGGCAGTGAAATCATAGTCGAGGATTTCGCCGAAATTCTTCACGAGATAGTCGGTGACGATGAGGCCGATCTCCTGCGGAAGGAGCTTGCCCTTTTCTGCGCCGACTGTTTCGGTTTTTTGGGTTTCGGTGATCTCCGACCCCTTGAGGGTGAGGTTGACCACCTTTTCAGGGCGGCCTTCCTTATCTCCCTTGACCAAGTATCCGCGACCCGTGGTGAGGGTCGAGATGGTCGGGGCATAGGTGGACGGGCGTCCGATACCGAGTTCCTCGAGTTTCTTGACGAGGGTGGCTTCGGAGTACCGGGCGGGCGGGACGGTGAATTTGCACTGGGCCGTGACGCCCTGGGGAATCATGCCGTCTCCGACATGCATTTCCGGGAGCAGGCCTTCTACAAGGTCGGCTTCCTCGTCGTCGCGTCCTTCCAGGTAGACTTTCATGAAACCGTCGAAAAGCATTTCAGCCGCTTGGATGGAATACCGTTCAGGGCGTTTGTCGGAGGCAACTTTGATCAGGGTGTTCATCACGCGGGATTCCGCCATCTGGGAAGCGACGGTGCGTTTCCAGATGAGTTCGTACAGTTTCTGTTCCTGGGCGGTGCCGGTGATGGCCGTGTTTTCGATATAGGTCGGCCGGATGGCTTCGTGGGCTTCCTGGGCGCCTTTGCTGCGGGTACGGAACTGGCGTGGGCGGGAATACTCCTCCCCGTAATTGTCGAGGATGAATTTCTTCGCGGTTCCGAGGGCCAGGGTGGACAGGTTCGTGGAGTCGGTTCGCATGTATGTGATGAGACCCCGCTCGTAAAGCGACTGGGCAACCCGCATGGTCGTGGAAACCGGGAAATGGAGCTTTCGGGACGCTTCCTGCTGAAGGGTGGACGTCGTGAAAGGGGCGGCGGGCATCCGGGTGGCTTCCTTCTTCTCGAGCGAGTCGATGGCGTAGGCGGCGCCGATGCTGTCCTGCAGGAACCGGCGGGCTTCTTCCAGGTCCTTGAAACGGGTGTCGAGGGCGGCTTTCACCTGAACGCTGGCCGGTGTCCCCTCGGGATGGAAGAGGGCTTCGACTTTATAGTAGGGTTCGCTGTGGAACTCCATGATTTCCTTTTCACGGTCTACGACCAGGCGAAGCGCTACGCTCTGGACGCGGCCGGCAGAGAGCTTCGGCTGGATTTTGCGCCACAGGATCGGGGACAGTTCGAATCCCACGAGGCGGTCCAGTACACGACGGGCCTGCTGGGCGTCGACCAGGTTCATGTCAATGTCCCGCGGGGTTTCAATGGCCTTGAGGATCGCGTCCTTGGTGATTTCGTGGAAAACGATGCGGCGGGTCTTGGCCGGATCGAGAGAAAGGGTTTCGGAAAGGTGCCAGGAGATGGCCTCTCCCTCCCGGTCTTCATCGGAGGCCAGCCAGACGGTCTGGGCCGAAGCGGACAGTTTCTTGAGTTCGGAAACGACCTTTTTCTTGTCGGCCGGTACCACATATTCGGGGGTGAAGCCATGCTCCACGTCCACGCTGAGTTTCTTTTCCTGAAGATCACGGATGTGCCCGATGGACGCTTTGACGAGATAGTCTTTCCCCAGGAATTTCTGGATAGTCTTCACCTTGCCGGGAGACTCCACGATAACTAAGTTTTTTCCCTCCATATCTTGATGTTGCAACCGGCTTTGTGCCGATTATTTTGCAAAGTAAGCGAGATTCCGGGCAATTTTCCAAATTTTCTGATTAATTTTGTCTTTTGAACTTTTGGCAAGACCTTTGGTCTTGTGACGCAAAGACTTTTTTCGGAAGATAATTGCTTATGACGGATACGACAAGAAAGAAAATCACGAAGTGGTTCTGGTTCCTGCTCATTACGCCTTTTGTCGCCCTCGCCATCTTGCTGGGACTGGTCTGGGTGTTCGCTGAGATCCCGACCATCGAGGAGCTGGAGAACCCGGACAGCAAGCTGGCCACCCAGGTCATCGCGGAGGAAGGGGAGATCCTGACGACCTACCATATTGAAAACCGTACGTTCGTGGGGTATGACGAACTGCCCCTGAGCCTGATCCAGGCGACGGTCGCCACGGAGGATGCCCGTTTCTACGAGCATTCAGGCATCGATATCAAATCCTTGTTCCGGGTGCTGTTCAAGACCCTTTTGTCCCGTGATTCCAGCCAGGGCGGCGGTTCCACCATCACCCAGCAGCTGGCCAAGACCCTGTATCCCCGCAAGGAGCATGTCGGAAAGCTGGGCATGGTGTGGATCAAGCTCAAGGAGTGGATCACAGCGGTCAAGATCGAGCGGAACTACACCAAGGAGGAAATCGTGGACATGTACCTGAACGCGGTGTTCTTCGGTTCCAACTCATACGGTATCCAGTCTGCGGCCACGCAGTTTTTCGACAAGCATCCTTCGGAACTGCAGGTGGAGGAAAGCGCGGTGCTGGTGGGCATGGTGAACAAGCCGACCCGCTACAACCCGGCCATCAATCCCGACAAGGCGCTGGAACGCCGCAACCTGGTCCTTTCCCGCATGCGGGCCAAGAAATACCTGACCCGTGCCGAATGCGATTCCCTGCAGGCCCTGCCGATCGTGCTCCACAGCCGGACGGTGGACCGTACCACCGGCGTCGGTCCTTATTTCCGGGACATGCTTCGCCGGACCATGTCGGCCGAACAGCCCAAGCGGTCCAACTATGCCACAAAGGAGGATTTCCAGGCTGATTCCCTCCTCTGGGCGGACGATCCGCTCTATGGCTGGCTCAACAAGAACAGCAAGAATGACGGCTCTCCGTATGACCTTGACCGGGACGGCCTGAGGATTTATACGACGGTCAACTACAAGATGCAGAAATATGCCGAGGAAGCGATTGCAGAACACCTTGGCAAAGACCTGCAGAAGGCATTTTTCCGAGAACTGCGCAACCGCAGGAACGCCCCGTTCAGCGCAGGAACGGACGATGAGGTCATTGATGTGACCATGCGGCAGGCGCGTCGCTGGAGCGACCGGACCCGGATGATGAAGGCTTCGGGCCATTCGGATGCGGAAATCGCGAAGAGTTTTACCGTGAAGACCCGGATGCGGGTCTTCACCTGGGACAAGCCCGGTTATCGGGACACGGTCATGACTCCGGATGACTCCATCCGGTACTACAAGTCCTTTTTCCGGGCGGCCTTCATGGCCATCGAACCCAATACCGGCCATGTCAAGGCTTATGTGGGCGGACCGGATTACCGTTATTTCAAGTATGACAATGTCCGTCAGGGCAAACGCCAGGTGGGATCGACCATCAAGCCGTTCCTGTACACGCTGGCGATGGAGTCGGGCATGACACCTTGCGACCAGGTGCTCAATTCTCCCCAGGTCATCGTGGTGAACGGGGACAAGACCTGGACTCCGCAGGATCCGCATGCCAACGGCGCGATGGTGGACCTGCGGTGGGGCCTCGCCCAGAGTTCGAACTCCGTGGCGGCCTACCTGATGAAACAGCTCGGTCCCGAGTCGATGGTAGCGATGATGCGGAAGATGGGAATCACCGGGTATATCGATCCGGTGGTCTCGCTGTGCGTGGGTTCGGCCGACCTGTCGGTCTATGACATGGTGACCGCTTACAACACTTTCCCTTCGGGCGGCATCTATACCCATCCGATCTTCGTCACCCGCATCGAGGACAGCGACGGAAACATCCTCTCCACCTTCTCCGAGCGGCGCCATGAGGTGATCACTGAACTGGCGGCCAACGAGATGGTCTCCATGATGCGTGGCGTCGTGGACGGCGGTACGGGCAGCCGCCTGCGCTTCCGGTATGGCCTGACCGGCCAGATGGCGGGAAAGACCGGCACCACCAACGACAATTCCGACGGCTGGTTTATCGGCTATACCCCGACCATCACCGCCGGCGTCTGGGTGGGCGCGGAAGACCGCTATGTCCATTTCAGCTCCACAGCACTCGGCCAGGGAGCCAACATGGCCCTCCCGATCTGGGGTCTCTGGATGAAGAAAGTCCTTGCGGACGGCACCCTGGGAGTGTCCGCCTCCGACGTGTTCCCGGAAGGGGTGAACGGTCCTTTCTGTTCCGGAAGCACCGGCAGCGAGGGCTCCGAGACGTCCGCCCTGGAAGAATACTATTTCGATTAGTTCCTTATCATGGCAAAGTACAAAACTATTGCAGTCATTTACGGCAGCGACTCTTCCGAGTGGGAGGTGTCCTGCCGCAGCGGTGAATTCACTGCTTCGCGCATCGATGAGTCCGAATATGATGTCTATGAGATTTTCGCCCGCTTCGGCAAGTGGAAACTCGTGGCCATGCGCAAGGCCAATTCCATGCGCAGTCCTTTCCCGGAAGGTGCCCAGCCCGAAGTGGACAAGACCGATTTCTCGGTCCGGGTGCTCGGCGAAAAGGTCAAGTTCGATTTCGTCTATATCATGCAGCACGGCGCCCCGGGTGAAACCGGCCTGCTGCAGGGTTACCTGGAGATGCTCGGCATTCCCCATTCCACCTGCAGTGCATTCGTGACGACCGTCGCGTTCGACAAGTATTCCTGCAAGAGTTACCTTCGCGGAGTGGACTATGTGAAACTTGCTCCCGACATGTTTTTCCGCAAGGGAGACGACGTGGAGGCCCTGTCCGCACGCTGTGTGGAGCAGCTGGGCCTGCCGCTTTTCGTCAAGCCCACCAACGGCGGTTCCAGTTTCGGCATTTCCAAGGTGGAGCATGCGGAGGACCTTCCTTCCGCCGTCCGGTTCGCTTTCACGGAGGGGGATACCGTCATCGTGGAGAAGGGGATCGTGCGGGAGCATGAGCTGACCTGCGCGGCTTACCTTGACGGTGGGGAAGTCCGTTCCCTGCCGGTCATTGAAATCATTTCTGAGACGGGCTGGTTCGACTATGACGCCAAATACAACGGCCGGAGCCAGGAAGTCTGTCCGGCAGAAATCCCCGATGCGCTCGCGAAACAGGTGCAGGATGTCACCTGCCGCATCTACCGCCACCTGGGCTGCAAAGGACTGGTCCGCATGGATTACATCTCCGCTCCGGACGGTCTTTATTTCCTGGAAGTCAATATCATTCCGGGCATGACCAATGCCTCTCTGGTGCCGAAGATGGTCCGTGCGGCCGGGTTGAACTTTACGGATTTCCTGTCCGGGATTATTGAAAACTCCTAGCCCTCCATGCTGCTCACCGAATTCCTGAACGAGGGCATCTCTTCCCTTGAACCGCTTTACCCTACGGCGGAAGCCCGTGCCATCGTCCTCATGCTCTGCGAGGAGCTGATCGGGACAAAAAACTATACCCATATCGTCGAGCCCCAGTACAAGATCGACAAGAAGCAGCTTCCCCTCCTGGAGGAAGCCATGGTGCGGCTCAAGGCGGGTGAACCCATCCAGTATGTAACCGGGAAGACCGAATTCAGCGGCCGGACGTTCCGTGTGACCCGGGATGTGCTGATCCCCCGTCCCGAAACCGAGCTCCTGGTACGGGAAGCCATCAAGATCGCGTCCCGTATCCGTCGGATGCGCATCCCTTACGGGAAGTCCGCCGAGCCGGTAAGGGTGCTGGACCTGTGTACCGGATCGGGCAACATCGCGTGGACCCTGGCCCTGGGTGTGCCGGGGACCCGGGTCGTGGGAGTGGACAATTCAGAACCGGCCCTGCAGGTGGCCAGAAGCCAGAATTTCTCCGTGGAACTGAAGGAGAAAGGCGCCCAGGCTCCGACGTTTGTCAATGCCGATGTGCTGGACACCGAGCAGCCGTTCAATTTCGGTGAATTCGACCTGATCCTGAGCAATCCGCCCTATATCATGGAGAAGGAACGGGGACTCATTCGCAAGAATGTCCTCGACTATGAACCTTCTTCCGCCCTTTTCGTGCCGGATGAGGATCCGTTGAAATACTACCGGGCGATCTGCCGCTGGTCCGACCGTTTCCTCTCGGCCGAAGGCAAAGGCCTTACCGAAATCAACGAAGTGCTGGGCCGGGAAACCGAAGCCTTGTTCCGGGACGGCGGATACTCCCAGACGGAAATCGTCAAGGATTTCTACGACAAGAACCGTTTCATTTTCTACATGCGGTAATTCCGGATGCGGTATCTTGAACTTCTCGCACCCGCCCGCACCGCGGACATCGGCATCGCCGCCATCGATTGCGGAGCCGATGCCGTCTATATTGCCGGTCCGGCTTTCGGGGCGCGGCATTCCGCCGGGAATCCCGTTGAAGACATCCAACGCCTGTGCGCCTATGCGCACCGGTTCGGTGCGCGGATCTACGTGACCGTCAACACAATCGTGTACGAGGAGGAGCTGGAGGAAGTCCGGCGATTCCTCTCGGCGCTTCAGGAAGCCGGGGTGGACGCGCTGATTGTACAGGATCCGGCCATTACCGCACTCTGTCCGGAGGGGATGGTCCTCCATGCCTCCACCCAGTGTGCCATCCGTACCCCGGAAAAGGCGCGTTTCACCGCCAGCCTCGGCTATGGCCGGCTGGTGCTGGAGCGGGAACTCTCCCTGGAACAGGTCCGGGAGATCCGCCGTTCCGTGGATACGGAGTTGGAATGCTTCGTCCATGGGGCGCTCTGCGTGTGTTACAGCGGGCAGTGCTATCTTTCCGAACGCCTCTCCGGACGCAGTGCCAACCGTGGTGCCTGCATCCAGGCCTGCCGGTCCCGGTACGACCTGGAAGATGCGTCGGGACGGGTGCTTGTGAAAAACAAGGCCCTGCTTTCCCTCAAGGACCTGAACCTGCTGGACCGCCTGGAAGACCTGGCGGAAGCCGGGGTGGATTCTTTCAAGATCGAGGGACGGCTGAAGAGCCTTTCCTATGTGCGCAATGTCGTGCGGGCATACAGCCGGGCGCTGGACGCCCTGGTGATGCGGCGTCCGGACCATTACCGGAGGGCTTCCTTCGGCCAGGTCCGGGGCGGATTCACCCCGGATCTCCGCAAGACGTTCAACCGGGATTACACCGGGCTTTTCCTGGACGGGAAGCGGGGAGCCTGGGCGGCGATGGAGGCTCCGAAATCGATGGGAGAAGCTGTCGGAACCGTGGAGCGTATCCGTCCGGGGGAGGTAACCTTGCGGCCGCTGCATTCCGGCCTGGTCCTGACCAACGGCGACGGATTTGCGTTTGTGGACGGCGGAGGCGGAATTGTCGGCTTCCGGGGTGACGTGTGTGACGGGCTGACCATCCGCTGCAAACGTGTCGAGGGCCTCCGGGAAGGCATGACGCTGTACCGCAACATCGACGCTGCCTTTGAGCGGAAATTGGAAGCGGAACGTCCGGAACGGGAAATCCGGGTCGGTTTGCGGGCGCTTCTCCAGGAAGATGCCATCCGGCTGGAGGCACGAACGGAGGACGGTAGGGAAGCGAGTGTGACGGAGACCGTTGCCGCTGAGGCGGCCCGCCAGCGGGACCGGATGCTGGACACGGTCCGTACCCAGCTGGAAAAGCATACGGGCAACTATCGCTTCCAGGTCGGGAGCCTGGAAGCGGGGGAAACGGTCCCTTTCCTGGCGGCATCTTTTCTCAATGGACTCCGCCGCACCCTGGCGGAACGCCTGGACGTCCTGCCGGTGCGGTCCGTCCCGCTGCTGAAAGGGACGGTGTCCCGCGAGGCGGCTCCCGAAGTCCTGACTTACAAGGACAATATCGCCAACTCCGTGAGCCGGTCGCTGTACCGCGGGCGGGGCGCCGTCACGCTGGAGGATGCCTATGAACTCACGCACCGGGAGGGAATCGAGTTCATGCGGACAAAGTACTGTGTCCGGTACGAACTCGGCCTGTGTCCCCGTCTGAAACCCGGTCTCCGGGCGGAGCCGTTGTTCCTCCGCAACGGAGGCAACCGCTTCCGGCTGGAATTCGACTGCCGTCACTGCGAGATGACGGTGCAGTAAGTGAGGGTCAGATCAGTTCGAGCACCAGGTCCACATCGCCGAAATGGCCGACGGTGCCGGCGTATTTCTCGATATAGGACCGGGTCAGCGCTCCCCGCCAGACGATGTCGTCCCGGGAGCGGAGGGGCATCTCGATATCGAAACCGTAGCTTTTTGAATTGTACTTGACCGTGGCGGCGCATTTCCAGGACGTCTGGGTGCCGCCGTCGTCTTCCGTGACCATGAAGGCACAGTTGTCCAGCATGCCGCTCCATTCGGACACCAGGACGGCGTTGAAGGGAAGGGCCTTGCCGACCTGGCTGCACCTGACGACGATGAGGAAGTCCGTGACGGAGGGGGTGTAGAGGCGGAGTTCCGCTTCGGTCGTGGCCGTGAAGTCTTCGATCGCGCCACACTTGACGAAGAATTCCGATCCGCCCGCAAACCAGGAATCATAGTTCCGGTTGGCCTGGAAAGAACGGAGAACCAGCGTCTTGAACGACTCGTCGTCCGCCCGTGTCCGGACAATGATCTCTCCGCCGCCTTTCCCCCAGTCGGGATCTTCCCGCCGTCGCATCTCAAGGCTTTTGAACTCGGCATCCGCGTTGCGGTTCACGACCCAGACCGGCCGCTCCAGGGCCATCTGCTCATCGACGAGCAGTTCTTCCACTGATCCGTCCTCGCGGAGCCGGTAACCGGTGTTCCGTACGGAATTGTCCCCGGGGTCGAAGGTGATAACCGGCCGGTCCGGTGTTTCCGTCCACAATTCGGAATACGGCCAGTAGATCTGGACATCCGATGCTGCCAGCGCCTCCAGGAAGGCTTCGGCATCTGCTTGATCTCCTTCTCCGGCCCGGGTAAAGGCAAATTGCCGGCGTACCGCTTCCCTCAGGAGGTCCCGCAGCGGCTGGGAGTATGCGTCCGGGCTCCGGCTTGCACCCGCATCTCCGACGCCGGCTCCCGGCGCGGTGAAAACATCCTGCATCGTATATTCTTCATCATACCCGTTCCCGCTGGAGGCGGATACGGCCGCATGTACTTCGGCGAGCTGCTCCGCCTCCACCGGGACGGTGGCCAGCAGGCGCGCTACGTCTTCGAGGGTGAACAGGGACTCCTTTTCGTCAGGGACGTGGAAGGTCCGGTCATCGTCCAGCTTTTCGCAAGCCGCGACGGCAAGGAGCACGCAACAGGCGCTCCCGATCCAGTTTTTACGCTTCATGTCTTCAATCTCCGGTCTATTGTCCGGGTCCGCTGCAAAGTACCGGATAGTTATCCGTGTTATCAATAAAAACACGGATAAAATGCAAAATCGCCCCCGCAGGGCCTTGCAGCGGGGTCGATTTGATCAAAACTATTATGTTATCTGTGCAAAAAACGCTAAAAAGACAACGCGGAGGGGAGGCTATGGCTGGTTCCTTTTGACAAAATCGCTCGGCGTAATGCCAAATTGTTTCGTGAAACAAGTCGTGAAATAAGACGGGGAAGTGAAACTGAGGTACTCCGCCACTTCATTGATCCGCATGTCCCCTTCGCTCAGCAGTTCGGCGGCTTTTTTCAGGCGGCATAACCGGATGAAATCACTCGGGGAGAGGGAGGTTGTGGATTTTACCTTTCGGTATAGGGTGGACAAGCTCATGTTCATGTACTCTGCCAGTGATTCCACGGAAAGGGAAGGGTCGGACAGGTTTGTCATGACATACTTGTTCATTTTTTCCAGGAATCGTTCATCCGTGGCGTTGGATGCGACGGAGGACAGGTGCGCATAGGGGGAACGGATGAAAGTGGAGCGCATCAGCTCCCGGTTGGCAAGCAGGTTGGAAACCTGGGCTACCAGGTGTTCCGTGGAAAAGGGCTTTTCGATATAGGCGTCGGCTTTGGCATCCAGGACATCCAGATGGGCTTGCAGGGAAACCTTGGCCGTCAGGACGATAATCGGGATATGGCAGAACTTGATATTGCTTTTGACACTCTTGCAGAAAGAGACTCCGTCCATGACGGGCATCATGAGGTCACTGATAATCAGTGAAACAACATGATTCTCCAATAAATCCAGGGCTTCTCTTCCGTCCCCTGCCTGCAAGATGGAATACCGGTCCGCGAGTTCTTCCGCGATGAATTTACGGATGTCGAGATCGTCTTCCACGACCAGAAGCGTTGCGGCGTGTTTTTCCTGGTGCGGGAAATCAACCGGGATACCCGCATCTTCCTCTTTTACGGGATGGACCGTTTCTGTTTCAGTTTCATGGCTTTCAACGGGTTCCAGGGGAAGATCCAGGACAAACGAGTTGTAATCTGAGACCGTTTCGTCCAAATAGAAATGTCCCCCCATCATTTCTGCCAGGGAGCGGGCCAGCGGAAGTCCGAGTCCGGACCCTTTGGAAACATTCAGGTCTCCTTCATAATGATACTGGTAAAAAGGCTTGAAAATCTCTTCCGCTTCCTGTGGAGGAATCCTTTCTCCATCGTTCTCAACGCGGATCCGGACATGGCTCTCCCCGTTCACTTCGGCGTCCGACAAGGTCATGCGGACCGTCTTTTTACAGAATTTCAAGGCGTTGGAGAGCATGTTGCTCAGGATTTTTATGAGCGCTTCTTTGTCCGCCGTGATCTCATAGTTGTCTTTTGGGACGGAGAGGGAAAAATCGACACCCTTCACCTGGGCGAGCGGAGTGAACCGGGTATGGCAGTCTTCCACCAACCGGCTGAGATTCAACAGGACGAGATTCAGCAGGAAAGAGGAAGACTCGATTTTGCGGAAGTCCAGCAGCTGGTTGACCAGGTCAAGCAGCCTTTGGGTATTCTTGGTCATGACCTGGACGTTGTCATCATTGACCAGATCGTTCCGGCCGTTTTTCCGGATCCGGTTCAGGGATCCCATGATCAGCGTCAACGGGGTCCGGATTTCGTGGGTGATGTTGGTGAAAAAACTGATTTTGGCCTGGAGGATTTCTTTCTGCTTCTCGTCTTTCATTCTCTCCAGCTGGAGGGTTTCCTTCCGACGGAGGGCATTCCGGGACCGGATAAGGGTGTACAGCAGGAGGGCAAGTGCCACCAGGGAATACAGGACGTACGCGAGAGGGGTTTTCCAGAAGGGATGTCGGATCGTGATTTCCAGGGAAGACATTTCCGTGTCCCATGAGCGGCTGTTGTTCGAAGCCTGGACCCGGAAAGTGTATTTTCCGGGAGGCAGCTTGGTATAATAGACGCGCCTCGGCGAATACGTAGTGTTCCAGCCGTTTTCAATTCCTTCCAGCCGGTAGCGGTACCAGGTATTCTGAGAAATGGAAAACGAGGGAGCGGCAAAGGACAGGCTCAAGGTA
>JAGAHD010000119.1 GCA_017627255.1 Bacteroidales bacterium
CTGGGAAGCCGGGAGGCCGAACGGCATCTTGCCGCTGGGGTTGAATCGACCTGTCAGAACGTCCATCACCGCAGGCAGCGTCGTACCGAAAGTGGCGAGCCAGGTCTGTGAAGCAGGCCCCTTCAGTTCGGAGAGCACCCACGGTTTGCTGCAATTGACGAGGATGACCGTCGGCCGGGTGGCGGCGATACGGTTCACATAATCGACGTCAATCCCGTTGGCCGACAACAGGTTGATGATGGGCGCCTCCCCACCTGTCCCTCCGAGGAAACCGCCTCCCGTGGAAGGGGTGAGCCACAGGACGGCGACATCGGCCGCATTCACCTTCTCCACGAAACGGACCGGCCAGGTATTCTCCTGCAGAACGGTTGCAGAATGGCCGCCGTCTCGGGAATTGCCGAGACGTTCGAAATAGACCTTGGTCCCCGCCTTGAGCGGAAGCAGGGAATTCTCATTGCGCATCAGGACGATGGATCTCCGGAAAGCTTCCGCCGCCAGTGTCTGGTGTTCCTGGCTGTTCGCGACAGCCTCGGCATTGTCCGGATCGACATACGGATTCTCGAACAGGCCGAGTTCGAATTTCTCCACCAACAGGCGGGTGACTGAACGGTCGATCTGCTCGTCCGTAATCATCCCCTTGTCATAGGTCTCACGCAGATTCTTGAGATCCACACTTCCGGAGAAAAGGTCCGTACCAGCGCTGACGGCCTTCTGGTAGCGCTCCGGGATGGTCAGATCCTCAACGCCCCAGGGCATCCCGTCGATCGGACCCGTATCGGAATTGACCAGACCCCGAAAACCCAATTTCCCACGGAGAACCTCGGTGAGCAGGCCGTAATTGAAGGCAGAACCCACTGCCTCGTATTCCGTCCCGTATGGACGGGCATAGTAAGGCATGATTGCTGACACACCGGCCTCAACGGCCGCCTGGAAAGGCTTGATGTGATAGTCGAACATCCCGCCTGGATAGACGAGATTCCTTCCGTAGGAGAAATGTGAGTCCCACCCCTTCATCTCAGCGCCGCCGCCGGGAAAATGCTTCATGGTCAGGGCAACGGAACCTGTGCCCAGCGTTTCCCCTTGGAAGCCCTGGACCAAGGCCCGGGCAATTTCGGACACGCGGTCCGCATTCTCGCCGAATGTGCCTTCGATACGGTTCCAACGCGGTTCTGTGGACAGATCAAGTTGGTACATATAGCCTTTGCGTATACCACAAGCGACCCACTCCTCGGCAGCCGTGCGTGCAAAAGTCCGGATCAGGTCCAAATCATCGGTAGCCGCCAGGCCCAGGGTTCCGGGCCATTGGGTCAGGTAGCTGTTGCCGACGTTAAGCCCCATCGAATTGTCCACCGCCACATGGTTGCGCGGATTGGAGGCGAAGATGACAGGGATACCCAACCGGGAACGTTCCGCCACTTCCTGGACGTTGTTCGTCCACTCAGCCATCGTACGGGCCGGCGCATTGGCCCGGAGGATGAAATGTCGGAGATTGCGTTCCAAAATCCCCTTCGTCGTGCCTGATGCATTGATTTTTTCCTCCGCAAGTTCGACTCCGGTAAAGATATTCCGCCGCGTGACGGCGTCCTCCTCGTTGAGTTCGCTGGTCGCGGAAGACTTCATGTTCATCTGGGTAATCAGCATGAATCCCAGCTTTTCCTCCAAGGTCATCTGCCCCAGGAGGTCTGCTGCGCGGTCTTCCGGCGACAGGCGCCAGTCTTCATACGGGTCCAGTTTCGCATTCTTGTTCAAGTCCTTGAAACTGTAGCCGTTCTTTTCAATGAGTTGAACGGTACGCGTGCCGAGTTCCGGCTGGACATACTGACTGCCTGAGCAGCCGGCAAAGAGCAATAAGCCCGCTGTCAAAACGGATACGATTCTCATAACACTTGGCTAGTAATTCTTACGGACGATACTCCATTCAGGATGCTTCATCCGAAAATACTCATCATTCAGGAAAAGGGCGGATGAACCTGTGCGGCTTTTCAGCTGCCAGTCCAGCCACTCATGTACGGTCACGGCATAAGCGCCTCCGTGTTTCTCATAATAAGTACCTTCATGACCATCCAGCGTATTGATCATGACCACCGGGAGACCGCTGATCCGTTCGAAGTCCTTGGCTGCATTCGGATAAGCGACATCGGCCGGCCCGCCAATCAGATACAGCATCGGGGTATGCAGATTCTCCAGGGCGGCCGGCGTGACGCCCTGCATGCTCATGTCCCCAATCCCGGAGTTGAGGATGACACAAGTACGGATGCGCGGGTCGTGAGCGACCCCCAGGACCTGGGCGCCGCCGCAAGACTGCCCCATCGCCGCGACCTGTCCCAAGTCCACTGTATGATAATACTCTGACTTCGGATCGGCGTTCTGGTCGGTCAACCAGTCCAGTGCCTCCAGGAGCATCCGCGGATAGGTCGCCTGCCGGGTCTGTCCCCCCTGGGCCTGCGTGCGCTGACGGCGCAGGTCCGCTTCCATGGCACGCTTCTCCGCTTCGGTCAGATGCGGGACGACCTCACCATTGGCCATGACCTGCGTCTTGGCCATATTGGAGGAACGCTGTAAAGTCCCGCGCCAGCGCGCAAAGAAGTCGGCTTCGTCATAAGGGCCGATGGCAACGGCAAGGTAACCGTAGGAACATACCTCGCTAAGGAGGTACCGCATCTGGATATTTTCATTCGCACAACCGCCGTTGGCATAGAGGATGACGGGTAATTTACCGACCTCGCTGACAGCCGCCTTCAGGTCTTGCGGACGATATAAGGTAAAACGCTCGAGCGAGGCATCCTTGACGACCTGCGCCTTATACGGACCGGTCCCCCCTCCCTCGACGATCTGGGAACGGACGGTCTGCGCTTTTACAGCAAGGCTGCAGCAGATCACTGCAGCCAGGATTACGCTGATTCTTCTCATATCCGCTTACCTGAGATTAGCCAGCCATTTCTCGAGCTCTGCCGTCCATTCGCGCTTGAAGCGGAATGTATCCTTGAAACCCCAGCCGTGTCCGCCTTCAGGATAGGTGTGCAGGACCGCTGGTACGCCGTTGCTGACCAGCGTGGTGAAGTACATGGCACTCTCTGTGACCGGGACGGTCGTATCGTCATAACTGTGCGCGATGAAGGCAGGCGGGCAGTCCTTGGTGACATGTAATTCGCAGGAGTAGAAATCCGCCTGCTCCTGTGTAGCATCCTTACCCAGCAGGAGGAAGCCGCGTCCAGGCACAAAACGGCCTTTGGTCGTAATGACCGGATAGAGCAGGATCTGAAAATCCGGACGGGTCTCGGGCGTATAGTGGACCGAGGCGCTGGCTGCCAGGTGACCTCCGGCAGAGCCGCCCATGATACCCAGCTTCTCGATCCCCCACTCTGCCGCACGTGCACGCATCAGTTCAATGGCACGGTGTGCATCATGCAAGGGCACGTCGCAGTGCCCGTTGGGCATGCGGTATTTCAACACGGCGAAGGTGATGCCCAAGCTGTTGAACCAGTCGGCCATGTCCGTCCCCTCATGCGCGGCGGCCACATAGTTGTATCCGCCGCCCGGACACATGATCACAGCCAGGCCGTTCGGATCCTTGGCCGGGAAGACCAGCAGTTCCGGGTCGGTGATGTTGCCGATCCGGCCTCCGAACATCGGCCGCTCTGGACCTTCCAGCCCGTTACTGTCGGGTGCTCCATCCGGCCAGAGTTTCACGGTGATGTAGGCAGGCTCCTGAACACGGTTCCAGGTTCGTTCGCCCGCGGGCCGCTGAGCCCCGCCCTGCGCAGGATTCTGCGCGAGGACGAGGACAGGGACCATCATTGTAACCAAAAATGCAAAAATGCGTTTCATTCCGAAGATCGCTAATTCAGTTGTTCCGTATAAGGTTCCGCTTCCGTGGAAGCCTTCCAGGGACCATCCTTGCCCTGACCGTTGGGATTGCCGTACTTGACGAAATTCGTCCAGTAATCCATCATCTTGTCGCTCAGGGCGAAGTCATGGTCGGTCATAGGGCGCCAACTGCGGCCGAGGGTATGGAACATATACCACAGTTCTGCAGAATGGAAGGCGCCAGCGTCGTCGCCGGGCAGTTTGCGGTCGAAGTAATACTGATAGGCGGGCTGTTTGCTCTGCGTGGAGCGGAGCGCACAGAAAGCGTTGATACCTTCGCGCATATCACCCATATCATCGCCGTTGCTACCAATCATATACGGGATGTCCAGGATCTGGCCGGAGCGTGCCGCTTCGTCAAAGCCCATCGTGACCAGGTTGCCGTCCGGATGGGGGCCACCCATCCCGGTACGGACCTTAGAGAGTTCCTCCAGGGAAGCCGCACGCATTTTCGCAAGGCTGTCGAATCCGGCATCATCCATCAGCTTCTTACCACGTTCATCATAGGAACTCATCGGCGTCGCCGCGGAACCCCCGCCAAGGAAGCCACCCAAACCGCCGCCACTCTGGATGATGGCCTTGCTCACAAGCCCCTTGGTCAGCGGCGAGGTGACCAGCGTCTTCACGCTGCCTGCACCGGCGCTCTGGCCCATGATCGTGATCTGCTCCGGGTCGCCGCCGAAGGCCGCGATATTGTTGTAGATCCACTTCAGGGCGGCCAGCTGGTCATAGATGCCCTGGTTGCCGGACCCGCCGAAGCCGTTCTCGGCCGTGAGTTCAGGATGGGAGAAGAATCCCAGCATACCCAGGCGGTAGTTGATAGTCACCAGGATCACGCCGCGCGTGGCCCATGCCTCGCCGTCGAATGCAACGTCATTGCCGCAACCGCCGGCATAGGCGCCGCCGTGGATCCACATCGCCACCGGGAGCTTGGCCTCCGGATGGCCGACGGTCTTGGCGGGTGCCCACACGTTCAGGAAGAGACAGTCCTCACTGGTCGGAGGCAAAGGCTCCGGCTGGAACTCCTTGTAGTAGAAAGAGCCCGGCTGACGTCCGCGCTGGACGGACGGAGCGCCGAAGGTATCGGCCACGCGGACGCCCTCCCAGGGTTTCACGGGCTGGGGCAGCGCAAAGCGAAGCTCGCCTACCGGGGGTGCCGCATACGGCACGCCCTTGAAGATCATCACTTCGGGATTCTCGGTCAGCACGCCGCGGAGCATTCCCCCGTCGACCTTGACCGTATCGATCGGTTTCGTCTGGGAACAGGCCGTCAGGACCGCCACCAGGATCACTGAAAAGATAAGGTGAAAACGTTTCATATCCGTAATTATTTGACATTCCATATTGCAGTATCCTCGCCGGCAGCCGACTTGACCGTCACGGTGTTGCTGCCCTTGGCGAGTTTCACGCCCTCCCAACGGGCCGTCGCGTAGGCATCGGTCTTGGCCGTGCCGACGAGTTTGCCGTTGAGATAGAGCTTGACGGAAGGAGCCGTGGAGAAGACCATCACGTCCGTGGTGTCCTCCTCACGCTCCGTGTAGTTCTTGGAGCAGAGGTGGAGCGTAGCCGCCTGCTTGTTCCAGTTGGCCTTGTAGAAGTAGAACGCATCCTTGCGGGTCTTGCGGTCGTGGGTCACCAAGCCCTTGTCATTCTGGTTCTCAGTGTCCCCTTCCCTACGCATGGAGGAGCCGAAGTCGAACATGTTCCAGACGAAGGATCCCCAGACATAGTCGCGCTCGGCGATGGCCTTCCAGTCGTAGTAGTGCAGATAGGTCTGCTTCTCCTCCGGGTGGAACCGGCCACGGGAAGTGGACCGGACATCTACCTCGTCCGCCGGACCGTAGGCCGCCACGTGTTGGCGGACACTGGCGCCGCCACCGTACTCGCTGATGCCGAGCTTGTCGTTCGGGAAGCGTGCGTGGTAGTCATCCATGAAGGGTCCGAAGTCGGACACGGTGTCATAATACCAGCCGAAATACTTGTTCCAGGCCATCGCGTCCGTGGTGTGGATGAACGGAAGCTCCTGGTCGGTCGCCTGGACGGTCATACGCCCGGGATCCAGGCGGTGAGCGATGTCATTGAGATCGCCCACGATGGCATCGATCCCGTCGTGGACCTCGTTCTGGAGGCCCCAGAAGCAGATGGAAGGGTGGTTGTAGTTCTGGACGATCATCTCCTGAAGCTGGAGTCGGAGGTTGTCTTCGAAAGCCTGGGCGGCCACATAGCCGCTCACGAACGGGATTTCCTCCCAGACGACATAGCCCCGCTTGTCCGCCTCGCGGAACATGAAGTGAGCCTGCGGATAGTGGGCCAGGCGGAGCGCATTCGCACCGATCTCGTCGAAGAAATCAAAGTCGGCCAGATGGTTCTCCTCCTTGAGGGCGGAGGCGAGTTCCGCCCAATCCTGGTGGCGGCATACGCCCTGCAGTTTCAGGTGCTTGCCGTTGAGGAAGAAGCCCTTGTCGGCATCCACCCAGAAATAGCGCAGGCCGATCTGTTCCTCGACACGGTCCACTTCCTTGCCGTCCTTCTTGAGCACGGTGACTGCCTTGTACAGGTAGGGATCCTCCTTGCCGTTCCACAGGTGCGGACGGTCCAGGCCCAGGTAACAGGTGGCGATGCCGTTGTTGACCTGGGTGGTCTTCTTCTCGGCCACGACCTTCCCGGCCGCATCTTCCAGCCAGAAAGCGACTTCGCAACCCTGGTAGTCACCCAGGGAAGAGACGTGGACCTCGGCACTCAATTCCGCACGCTGCTCGTTCACCAGTTTCTGGTGGATCAGCACACCGTTGGAGCCGAAATAGAGCGGAGAGATGCACTCCGGTCCGGTCACCTCCATCCAGACGTCCCGGTACAGGCCGCCGTAGATGTTGAAGTCGCCGCTCTGGGGTGCGATGTCGAACTGCGGTTCGTTGTTGCAGATGACAGTCAGGCTGTTCGTCGCACCGGGACGCACATAATCGGTGATCTCGAAGACGAAGGAGTTATAAGCCCCCCGGTGCTCGCCCACGAGGCGGTTGTTGACCAGGAGCGTGGCCACCACCCCCGCACCTTCGAAGCGCAGGAATATGCGCTTGCCCTGGTAAGACGCAGGGATCTCGAGCTGTTTGGCGTAGGTGCCATAGCCGCGGCGGTAGCCGCTGCTGCTCATGAAATCAGCAGCATTCCAGGTGTGCGGCAGGTTGACCGGCTCGCCGGCATTGGGGTTCGCGCCGCCCCAGCGGTTCATCCCGGCCACACGGGCAGGCGTGAAACGCCAGTCTTCGTTCAGCGAGATGACCTCGCGTGCCCGGGACAGGTCCGCGGCCAGGAAGGAGGCCGCAAGGGCGATGAGCAATACTGTTTTTTTCATATAGGGAAACAATTGGTTGATGCAGGATTACTTCTCCTCATCCGCGACGGCATCATGCCAGTCCGTCCAGACGGCACGGTTGGCGTCGTAACCGTCATAACCGAAGTTCTGCCACATCATGTTGCCGGTATTGGCATCAATGGCGGCCTGCGGCACAGGCAGGTAGAGGTTGTGCTTGTTCATGTTGTAGATGATAGTCAGACGTCCTAGCTTATGCGTGCCCTTGCCGTCTTCTCCCTTGTTGTAGAAGTTGTTGTAGTGGCACACACGCTGCCACCAGTAGCTGCCGCCATTGGGATCGGTGCCCTCCTGCTTGTCATAGGTGTTGACATCGTAGACATTCCCCCACTCGTCCGGCTTGCCGCTCATGGCGAGGCAGAGGGATACACGGCTGAGCTCGATGTGGCGGAACTCCTCCATATAAAGCTCGCGGGCACGCTCATCCATGATTTCACCGATGGTCACAGTGTCGTACAGTTGCTCGCAATGGGCGCGCTTGCGGATGATGTTGACATCGTCAGCAGCAGTGTTGTCACCTAGATAGTACTTCGCTTCAGCCCGGAGCAGATAAACTTCCGCAAGACGATAGATGTACCAGTTGGAACAGGCGCCGGAAGTAGCTCCCTGGTGGTCATTGGAACTGATGTTCGCTTCCTTGACGACGTCATGCAGGAAGGTCTTGTAGTGCATCACAGAACCGACGGATTTGATCGTATCGGCATAGTGCGGGGATCCGGCTTCACGATAGGTCTTGCCGTACAGGGCTGAGACGGCCGGATCCGAGGAATTCTTGATCTGCGGCGTATTATAACGGAACAGGTCACGGGAGAACCAGTTACCGGTTTCCTCGCTATGACGGAGATCGCCCTTGTCCATCACACCGTTGACCTTCCAAATATCATTCTCGAACCACCACGTCTGGCGCATGCAGCCGACACCACGGCCGATACCGCGGTTGAAGTCGAGCGCCTGGTCATAATTCGGGCTGTTGCGGGCGAAACGGTTCGTACTCACGAAACCGCCCACCGGAGAAATATTGGTGCCGTTGGCCCAGAAAGGCACGAAGATACGCAGGCTGGAGAAGTTGCGGAAAGAGGATCCGCTCCCCTGGTTCACGATACCGTAGATGGTTTCTTTGTTCGCCGGGATGAGCTTGTTCTCGGGACGGTGCATGTCCCAGATGACATTGCGGGTGATTTTCCAGGTCTCTGGCTCGCCACCTTCGTCGAAGGTCCCGAACGGTTGTTCCATCAGGGAGTAGATACCGCTCCCGATAATCTGGTCGGCCAGGTTCTTGGCGTCCTGGTAACGTCCGTCGGCAAGATAGTATTTGATAAGGAGCACCTGGCAGGCGCCCTTGTTGACCATACCGTAATAGTCCATCTCCGACTGTTCGGGTACGTGCGCGACGGCAAACTCCAGATCCTCGATCATCTTTTTGATGATGGCTTCACGCGCGGTGGACTTATAATCCAGTTTCGGCGAGGAGATGACATGGGTCACAAGGGGGACGTTGCGGAACTGGAAAATCATGTTATAGTAGCGGAAGGCTCGGTGGAAATAGGCACGCCCCTTATAGGCATTGCGGAGTGTCTCTGACAGGCCGGGGACATCATCTACGTAGTCCAGGATCGTGTTCGCGGACTTGACGGCACCGCCGAGCACGTCGCTGAACATCGACGCGGACTGGTCGTATCCGGAAGTCGGTGTGACCTTGGTATCCAGTTCGCACATCGCCGTCACATGGCCGCCATCGGTATTGGCGCCGATGCTGATATCGGAAATACGCATCTCCATCGTCAGGATGCCACGTGCAAGGAAATCGTTAATCATGAATTCATTGCGAAGCTCCTGATCGCAGGCGATCAGTGCTGCCCGGATACCGGACTCCGTATTGAATGTCGCCGTCGGTTCGAAGTACGACAACGGTTTCGGGTCAAGGAACTCCTTATTGCAGCCTGTCGCCAGTATCAGCATTCCCGCCAAGGCCGCCAGACTGATTTTCGATATATAGTTGTTCTTTTTCATGGTGTTGACTTTTATCCGGTTTATAAGGTAACGTTCACGCCGAAGGTAATCGTGCGGTTCATGAAACTCAGGGTTTGGGGATCATAGTATTTCCATCCATCCAGGCTGATCACACCGGCATTCCTCACGGTAGCGTTGAGACGGAGGCTGGAGATACCGAAGCGGGAGATGAAGGATTTAGGCACATTGTAGGCCAAAGATACATTCTCCAGCCGGATAAACGAGCGGTCGTGCAGCAGGCCGCCGGAAGTTCCGGCAGGCATTTGGGCATTGATCCGTCCCCAGTCATTGTACGGTCTGTCGGGGCGCCAGTACGGACGGTTTACGAAATTAAGTCCGTTCTCAAGTGTAACATCTTCTGCATAAACCGAATACATCGTATCAATGAATTTGGCACCCATCTGAGAAGCAAGGTTGAAGGAGAAATCGAAATTTTTCAGGAACGTGAAATTGTTGTACAGGGACCATAGTACCGGGGCCTGGGAATCTCCCAGGAACACCTTGTCATTATTATCATAAACAGGCACCCGGGTTCCGTCTTCCAGGATTCTGTCGTTTTCCGTATAAACGTTCCGGACTTTTACATCACCGGGAACGAGACCAAGTTTCTTGGCCTCAGCGGCTTCGCTGACTTGGTAGATGCCCTGGACATCATAATTCCAGATGACGGAAATCGGCTTGCCGATGAACCACTGGGAGGCGATGTCATCGAGTTCCTTCCCGTTTTCATCATACTCATAATACAGATGGTCGATGCGGTTGCGGTTGTAGGAAAGGTTGAACGTCGTATTCCACTTGAAGTTCGGACGGTCCATATTGCGGGAACTGACCGATATCTCAAAACCACGGTTGGACACCTGGCCGATATTGGCGGCAATCTCGCTGAAGCCTGTGAAATTCGGCAGCGTCCGGTTCAGGATCATGTCCCGCGTGATGATGTGGTAGGCCTCGATGGATCCGGTGATCCGATTCTTCAGGAAACCATAGTCAAGGGCGATATTATATGACTCGCTGCGCTCCCATTTCAGGTTCGGGTTCGCCATGCGGTCCAGGGTCAGGTACTGCATCTCGGTAAGCGCACCCGACTTGTCCAGATAGCCGAACGGGGCACTGCCAGTAGCAAGGCTCGCCAGGGCGAGGTACGGATCTTTCAGGGCGCGGTTACCGTTCTGGCCCCAGGACAGGCGGAGTTTACCCATGCTCATCGGAGTCCATTTGAACCACGGCTCATTGGTAAAACTCCATGCAAGAGCCACGGAAGGGAATGTTGCATAAGGGACGGCCTGGCCGAAAGCGGAGTAACCGTCACGGCGCACTGAGGCCGTGATCATGTAACGGTCGTCATACGAATAGAATAGACGGGCGAGGTAACCCACACCGCTCTGGTAAGTATCTGTCGTGCCAAAAGAACTCTCCAACTTGCCAGCACCGGAGGTGAAATGGAAACCGAGGGCATCGGTCGGCTCAATCTTGCGGGCACGGATGAAATCCATCCATGTCTGGTGGCGCTCCGCTTCCTGGACGAGCGTCACGGTAAAATGATGCTTGCCGGCAAAGGTATGGTCCCAGTTGATGGTGTTGTTGAGGTTCCACTCAAAAGTCTTGTTCCAGTCGCGGTTGACACCGCGCTGAGTCGCCGTATAGTCGATGTGGTCCGCCGAGGTGAACAGACGGTCATACCCCCAAATGAAACGGGGCGAGACATTGAAGGAATAGGTGATATCGAAGGGAAGGATCAGCTTAGCGGTCAGGATCGAGTTGAGAGTCGTCGTGCCGCTCTCCTCGTTCTGGTACTTCTGGTTATAAGCATAGTTGTAGCCTTTGGAGGAGTTGGTCTCGCCGTTGGGATGCGGGTTCAGGGTGCCGTCGGCGTAATACATCGACGTAAACGGATTGTTCTGCGAGACATTGTTGCTGGAGACACCGCCGCGGGGGTTGTAGAACAAAATCGTCATATCCGTGTCTGAACGGTCGGAGAAGGCCACGTTGGCAGATACTTCGAGCCAATCGGTGATCTTGGTCGTGAGCTTCATGTTGGCACGGAAAGTATTGTAGTCGTCACCAAGCAGGACGCCGCGGTTCTTCAGGTAACTCAAGGACATATAATAATTGGTACGGTCGGAGGCACCGGAGATGCTGGCCGTGTAGTCTTGGTTCAGACCCAGGCGGGTGGCATAGTCGTCCCAGTCGAAAGTCTTGCCGGCGAGATAGCCGTCGACAAGGGTCTGGGAAGCGGCGGGAACGATACGCCGGAACCAGACTTCCTGATCGCTCATCGACGCGTCCGCACCAGAATAGGCGCGCCACTGATCCACGCTGACCCCGGCAGGCAGGTCATCCCAACGGTCATAGTAGCCGGGCTGGTCTACACGGCCGCTCTGGTAGGGTCCATATTCTCCGGAAGGAGAAAAGCCATAGGTCTGGCGCTTCTGGTAATCACGCTCGAATTCCAAAAGTTCCTCGCCATTCATCATCCGGGGACGGCGGGTCATCTGAACCAGGCCGATCTTGGAACTGAACGAGATGACCGGCTTGCCCTGCTTGCCTTTCTTGGTCGTGATGATGATGACGCCGTTGGCCGCTTGGGAGCCGTAGACGGCAGCCGCCGACGCATCCTTGAGGATGTCAATCTGGCCGATGTCTTCAGGGTTGATTTCCGCGAGCGTACCATAGAAAGGCATGCCGTCAAGGACCAGCATCGGGGCAGACGACGTGATCGCAGACATCGACCGCTCGCCACGGATCTCAATGTCACCGCCGCCACGGGCCGTGTTGTTGGCACCGATATTCATGCCGGGGACGTTGCGGAGCAGGTCCTGAACGGTGCCAGGGGCCTCGTTGTCGCGGTCTCCGGCTTTCACCTGGACCACGGATCCGGTGACGTCTTTCTTGCGCATCGTGGCATAACCGACCACGACGACATCATCCAGCAGCGTGGTATCCTCGGAGAGCACGATATCAATGGTAGTTTTGCCCGCTACCGGGAGTTCGATCCCTTGGTAACCGATGGCAGAGACTTCCAGGACAGCTCCATGGGGGACCTGGAGAGAGAAGGAGCCATCCAGGTCGGAAGCAGTTCCGGTCTGGGTGCCTTTGACGAAGATACTTGCACCGATGACAGCCTCACCCTTTGCATCCTTCACGGTACCCTTGATCTGAGCATTCTGTGCCAGGACGGGCAGGGAAAGAAGCATGGCGAGCGCCAGTGCGATGGAGATTGGTTTAAATAGTCTCATAAATGATTGTTAGAATAGTGTTTGTTTGTTTATTGCAAATTTCCGAAATCGGAGTCAAAGCAACGTTTCTTTTCCTTCTTATTTCTTTTGATTTCTTATCACGAGTGTATTGAAATACGCCATTTATTTATGAATTTTAACAAACCGTCCCCGCCTTGGATGTTTTTTTATAAATTTGTATAAAAGTCACGTGGATATGAAGAAACTCCTCCTCCCGGTCCTGTTAATTTTACTTTCGGCCTGTGCCCGGCCGGAGAACGACTTGTCTCCCAGATCGACGATCAGCCACCTGGCCATTCCGCAGAATGCTTCGCGGAATCTCTCGGTCTACCAGGTGACAAGCATCGCAATGGATACCAAAGACCTGCTCTGGCTGGGGACGACCCACAACCTGAATTCATTCGACGGACAAAACACACGCACCTGGGATACCGGACAGCCTTCGAATGAGGAGGCGCTTCCATCCTCCGCCATCAGTTGCCTTTTCAACGACCACAACCGGACGGTCTGGATCGGAACGGATGCCGGACTCTGTACATATGAGCGGTTCTCGCGATTCCGCAATTATCATTGCGACGGAGCCCGGCTGGGCAAAGTCGAGGAAATCGCTGAGACCAGTGATCAGGTCCTGCTCGTCAAAACCGCCGACGGTTTCTATCGCATGGACGAGACACAAGACCTGCTCCCCGTCACAACCCTGAAACACCCCTCGTCCGGCTCTAAAGTCCTTTGCGACGACAACGGCGGGATCTGGGTCTGTACCGCGACGGAATCCGTCCATTACGACCGCTATTTCAACCCGGTCGACAGCATCCGCTCAACACGGTCGTCCGCAAACGTAAATCCCGCCGCCGTCAAAGTCGGCGACCGGATGTGGATCCTGTCTGGTGCGGATCTCCTCTGCCTGGATATCAACACCGGCGACCTGGTTCTCCGGATCGACCGCGCTTGGACGGATAGGCTGAATCTCTGCGAAGCCGAGGGGAACTATCTGCTTTTCCAGAATGAAGACATAGGCATCCGAGCCTTCGATACCCGGGAGCGCCGCTTCGTGGACGACGCACTACCCTATATCCCTACGACCCCCTCAAGGACAGACATCTCACGAATGTACCAGGATCCGCTGGGTAATCTCTGGATCGGATATCGCCATTATGGGGTGAAGTGCATCTCCCGGGACCAGAAAGCGCTCGAGCTGCTCAATGACTGCCCGGCACACCACCAGACAGGACAACAGTACATCCAGACCCTGGTCCAAAGCGAATCCGGAACGGTCTGGGGCAGTATCGGACGAAAACTCTTCCGCCTGCCATCCGCATCCGGAGAGATTGTCTTCCTTGATATTGAGGGTATTCCCGGACCGGACAATCTGGACGATGCACTGGTCATACAACTGGCTCCGGACCGTGCCAACCGACTCTGGATCCGGACACGGCACCAACTCCTCCTGACCGATATTTCCCGTGAACAACCCCACGTACTGCAGAAATGGGACATCGGCCCATACTCCGGTGCCGGCGGGATAGCTGCCGGCGGAACCTATTATCTGCCCCAGCCATCATCTATCGGCATCTACCGCCCGGATGGCGGGACTGACCGTATTCCGCTTGCCGGAGCATCCGGCGAGGGAGAAACCCGGCTGCTGGACTGCGGCAACGGAAAGATCCTGGTGGTTCTGGAGGGGATGACGCCCCTCTTGTTAGACACCGCAAACGCTTCCGTCTCCGAATTTAAGGTTACCGCTCCCGAAGGTCCGCTTTCTTACGGCGGCACCACAGCGGGACTTGTGCTCGGACGGAAAGCATGGCTAGCCTCTGCCAAAGACGGCGTACAGATCCTTGACCTGGACACGCACATACTCCGGCGGGAGACTGCCCTCGACGGTCTGCACATCCTGAGCATCCTGGCCCTCTCCGACAACACCCTCATCCTAGGAGCAACGGAAGGGATTGTCTATTACGATACGGCCCAGGGGCTTCTCCGCGTTTACCAGCCCTCGCTCAATGACAGTCCTGTCACGGCACTTACCCCGGGCGGAATCGTCCGATCCGGGAATTCCGTCATCCTCGGGAGTAACAACGGCTGCGTCCTGCTGCCCGCCAGTATCCCGATGACCTCAAACGACCACCACCTCTCGGTGCACAACGTGATGGTCCGGGACCAACAGGGATCCCAGATGGTCCGTATCCCTCCTGACGAAAGCAGTTGCGTCCTGGGACACGACCACAATTCCTTCGAGATCGGATTCGGGACCATCCACTATGACCAGCAGCCGATCAGCATCCAGTACAAACTCGACGGATACAACACGGACTGGATCGACGTCGTCCGTGAGTCGAGCGCCGTATACGCCAAGATTCCCGCAGGCAAGTACCGCTTCCAACTCCGTGAGATCCAATCCTTCACGGACCGGGTCATCAGCGAGCAGCAGATGGAGATCGTGGTCAAACCCTCCCCCTGGCTGACTTGGCCGGCAATCCTGCTCTACATTCTAGCCGCCCTGCTCGCAGTGAACCAGCTGATCCGTTTCATCGTCCGCTTGAAGTCGGACAAACTGCGCCTGAGCGTCGCAGAACAAAAGAACGAGCTGGAGCACAGGGCCAACGAGATGAACATGAGTTTCTTCGCCAACATCGCCCACGAATTCCGCAACCCGCTGACCATCATCTCCGGACCGCTTTCCTCTCTGCTCAAGGATGAGTCCGTCCCGGCTGACGCGCACAAGAAACTGCTCTC
>JAGAHD010000120.1 GCA_017627255.1 Bacteroidales bacterium
CTTCCTGGCTTTCCACCTGACCCATTTCTGGGCCAAGATGCAGCTCCGTGAATTCATGGGCGGCGAGGCCGAGAATCCGTACTACCTGCTGATGTGCACCTTCCGGAACTGGTGGGTCCTGGCCCTTTACATTGTGTGGTTCATCGCCATCTGGCTGCACCTCAACCACGGTTTTTGGTCCATGTTCCAGACCATCGGCTGGAACAACAAGAAGTGGCTGCCCCGCCTGAAGGTGCTCGGTGTCATCCTCAGCACACTGATCATCCTTCTGTTCGTGTGCACGGCCGTGAATGCCTTCGTGGAGGCCAACAGCGTGACGGCTTCGCACCAGTGGACGGCGGCGCTCCTTTCGCAGATGCAATAAAAAAATTCAGTTTTTTCTTGGAAGTTCTATTTTTATTATCCATCTTTGCAAACGGTATGGGAAACAATAGGCTCAATATCTCCTGGTGGCGCACTTGCAGTTCCAAGCTGTAAGTCGCATCGCCGTAGTATGATCCTATGACTATAAGAGGCACGCTGACTTACAGCGCGCCTCTTTTTTATGCCGAAAAATTGACTGTAAATCATTTATTTATCAACAACTTTAACAAATAGAGCCATGAGACAGAAAAAATTCATGCTTCCGGAGTCCGAGATTCCGACCCATTACTTCAACATCCAGGCGGTCATGCCCAACAAGCCCCTGCCGTTCCTGAATCCGGCGACCAAGGAACCCCTCAAGCCGGAGGACCTGTATCCGATTTTCTGCAAGGCCTGCGCCGACCAGGAACTCAACCAGACGGATGAATGGATCCCGATCCCGGAGCCGGTCCGTGAACAGTATTCCGCCTACCGCTGCACCCCGCTTGTCCGTGCGTACGAACTGGAAGCGGCCCTCGGTACGCCTGCCCACATCTATTTCAAGAACGAGTCCGTTTCCCCGGCCGGCAGCCACAAGCTGAACTCTGCCATCGCCCAGGCCTATTACGCCAAGGAGCAGGGAATCACGAACCTGACCACCGAGACCGGTGCCGGCCAGTGGGGCGGTGCGCTCAGCTATGCGACCAAGAAGTTCGGCATCGACTGTGCCGTGTACATGGTCAAGGTCAGCTATGAGCAGAAGCCTTACCGCCGCAGCATCATGCAGACCTTCGGCGCGGCGATCACTCCATCCCCGTCCATGTCCACACGTGCCGGAAAGGATATCATCACCCGGAATCCGAACGACCAGGGCTCCCTGGGTTGCGCCATTTCCGAAGCCATCGAGCTGGCCGTCACCACCCCGAACTGCAAGTATGCCCTGGGTTCCGTCCTGAACCATGTGTGCCTGCACCAGACCATCATCGGCCTGGAGGCTGAGAAGCAGATGGAACTCGCCGGAGAGTATCCGGACATCGTCATCGCCTGCTTCGGCGGCGGCTCCAACTTCTCCGGCATTGCTTATCCGTTCATGCGTCACAACATCCAGGACGGCAAGAAGACCCGCTTCATCGCGGCCGAGCCGTACTCCTGCCCGAAGCTCACCCGCGGCAAGTTCGAGTATGACTTCGGTGACGAGGCCGGCATGACCCCGCTCCTGCCGATGTACACGCTCGGCCATACGTTCAAGCCGGCTTCCATCCATGCCGGCGGCCTCCGGTACCATGGTGCCGGCGTCATCCTCTCCCAGCTGATGAAGAACGGTTTCATGGAGGCCGTGGACATCGAGCAGAAGGATTCCTTTGCGGCCGGCGTCCTGTTCGCCCGCACTGAAGGCATCATCCCTGCTCCTGAGTCCTGCCACGCCATCGCCGCCACCATCCGGGAAGCCCTCAAGTGCAAGGAAACCGGTGAAGCCAAGACCATTCTCTTCAACCTCTCCGGTCACGGTTTCGTGGACATGGCCGCTTACGACCAGTATTTCTCCGGCGAGATGCAGAACTATCATGTCTCCGATGAAGACCTGGCCAAGTACATCAAAAGTGCCGATGCGCTGAACCAGTAACCATCATACTCTCAGAAGAAAAACGGCAGGAATGGCTCAATTCTTGCCGTTTTTCATTATATTTGCAAACTGACAACAACAAAACACGATACGACTATGTTACCGAGAGCGAAAGAAATTGTGGATGCCGCCGACCTCAAGATGCAGGATGCGGTGGATTTCCTGGAGGAAGACCTCAAGAACTACCGCGTAGGCAAGGCCACGCCGGCCATCTTCAACGGTGTTATGGTGGATTATTATGGAACGGTGACCCCGCTGAACCAGGTCGCTTCAATCACGACGCCGGATGCGAAGACGATCGCCATCCAGCCGTGGGAGCGCAACATGATTGGAAAGATCGAGAAGGCCATCCTGGATGCCAACGTGGGCCTGACTCCGTCCAACAACGGTGAAATCATCCGCTGCGTGGTCCCCGCCCTGACCGAGGAGCGCCGCCGTGAGCTTATCAAGAAGGCCAAGGCGCAGGGCGAGACGACGAAAGTGACGGTCCGCAACGCCCGCCGGGACGGGATTGACCTGCTCAAGAAAGCTCAGAAGAACGACGGCCTGTCCGAGGACGGCGAAAAAGAGGGCGAGGACGAGCTCCAGAAGATTACCGACAAGCATGTCAAGAACATCGATGCCATCATCGCTGCAAAGGAAAAGGATATTCTTACCGTGTAATCCTTGCAAATTAAAAAATTTTACTATACCTTTGTCCCAACGAACTTTAAGACAAATGCGATTTTACGATTTCGGTTTTTCCTTTATCTATTATCTTGCAAGGTAATAGCCGGACATCGTATCATCATAAATAGTAATTTATGTTGGGCTGTCCGGATGTGGACGGCCCTTTTTGGAATATGTCGAAACGAATTGCCATACAAGGGTATCAGGGTTGCTTCCATGAACAGGCCGCCCGCCTTTTCTATGCGGACGATGTCCCCGCCATCGTCGAGTGCGATACGTTCGAGGATCTGTACCGTTCCCTCGACGAGGACCGGGCCGATGCCGCGGTCATGGCAATCGAGAACACGGTTTCTGGCGGTCTGATCCATAATTTCGAGCTCCTCCGCAAGTATGACCGCCGGATCAAGGGCGAGGTCTACCTGCGCATCCAGCAGAATCTCATGGCCCTTCCCGGCCAGCGGCTGGAGGACATCCGCGAGGTCCATACCCACTACATGGCCATCAACCAGACGCGTGATTTCTTCGAACGCAACTGCCCTTGGATCAAGTTGGTGGAGTCAGAAGACACGGCCAAGAGCGCTGCGGACGTGGCCCATGGGGGGCTGCGGGGCGTCGGTGCCGTCGCCTCGACCCTGGCCGCCCGGCTCTACGGCCTGGAAATCCTACGGGAAAGCATCGAGACCTACAAACAGAATTTTACCCGCTTCCTGATCTTCGACGATGCGCTGACGGTCCCCCCGGAGCGCATCGACAAGGCCTCCATCTGCTTCGTCCTGCCCCACAAGCCGGGATCCCTGGCCCACATCCTGACCATCCTGTCGTTCTACGACATGAACCTGACCCGTATCCAGTCGCTTCCGATTCCCGGGCGCGAGTGGCAGTATTTCTTCTATGTCGACATCAAGTTCGACACCTACGAACGTTACCAGCAGGCCCTTGCCGCCGTGCGCCCGCTGATTGAAGACCTGACAATTCTTGGTGAATATACAGCAGCATTATGATCATCCAACCCGCAAAGAGGACCGAATCGGTCAAGGAGTATTATTTCTCCATCAAGAACCGCGAAATGGCCCGGCTGAATGCCGAGCGCAAGGAGCGCGGTGAAGATCCCATCATCAACCTCGGCATCGGCTCGCCCGACGGAACGCCTCCGCGTGCAGCCTTGGAAGCCGTCGCCTCCAACGCCGTCAAGGACGGTGTCCACGGTTACCAGAGCTACACCGGTATTCCGGAACTGCGGCAGGCTTTCGCCGACTGGTATGCCCGCTATTACGGTGTCACGCTGGACCCCGCCTGCGAGATCCAGCCGCTGACCGGCTCCAAGGAGGGTATCCTCCTGACTTCGCTGACCTTCCTGAACCGGGGAGACAAGGTACTGGTTCCGGACCCGGGTTATCCGACCTACACGTCTGCTTCCCAGATGGCCGAGGCGGAGATCATCAAGTATGACCTCGTTGCCGAAAAGGGCTGGGTGCCTGATTTCGACGCCCTGGAGGCGATGGACCTGACCGGTGTGAAGATGATGTGGACCAATTATCCCGGCATGCCGACCGGTGCCAAGGCGACCCGCGAACTGTATGAGAAGATCGTGGATTTCGGCCGCCGCCACAAGATCCTCATCATCAATGACAACCCGTACAGCTTCATCCGCAACGACGAACCGCTTTCGATCCTGGCCGTTCCCGGGGCGAAGGAGTGCTGCCTGGAGATGAACTCCCTGTCCAAGGCGCACAACATGGCGGGCTGGCGTATCGGCATGGTGGCCGGTGAGGCGGACTACATCCGCGAGATCCTGAAGGTCAAGTCCCAGATGGATTCCGGTATCTTCCGTCCGCTCCAACTGGCAGCCGTCGAGGCACTCAAGCAGGGACCGGAATGGTTCCGGACGCTCAATGAGGAGTACCGCCGCCGCGCTGTCGTGGCCGGCAAGATCATGGAAGCCATCGGCGCGGAATACGATCCGGACAGTGCGGGCCTCTTTGTCTTCGGCCGCGTGTCCCCGTCCTTGGCTACCGCGACCCAGACGCCCGGCGAGGTCCTTTCCGACCGCTTCCTGTACGGAGCCGGCGTGTTCATCACCCCGGGTTTCATCTTCGGAAGGAACGGTGTCAACTATGTCCGCATTTCCCTCTGTGCCCCCGTCCCCGTCCTGGAGAAGGCGCTTCAGAAGGTGAAGGCCCTGATTGAGAGCGGCAAGTAGCATGAGAACGGTCGGCATCATCGGGCTGGGCCTGATCGGGGGCTCCATGGCCATCGACCTGAAGCGGCGGGGATTCGCCGAAAAGGTCCTGGGCGTGGAGCGGGAGAGTGTCAATGCCTCCGCCGCAGGGAAAATCGGACTCGTGGACGAGGTTGTCCCGTATGAGGATTGTATCCGGCGTTCCGACATTATCGTTGTGGCCGTTCCCGTCGGATCAGCGGTGAAGATCGTCTGCGACATCCTCGACCGTTTCCAGGCGATGGAAGCGGAGAACCCGTCCTCGGGGCGGGACAAGATCGTCATCGATGTCTGTTCCACCAAAGAACAGATCTGCCAGGCGACCCTGTACCATCCCTGTCGCGCCCAGTTCGTGTCGACCCACCCCATGGCAGGAACGGAATACAGCGGCCCCTGGGCCGCCATGCCGAACCTCTTCGACGGGAGGGCCTGCATTTTTGCAGATACCGAGGAATCCTCCCCCAAGGCCGTGAACATCATTGAAAGCCTGTATGACGCCCTGAACATGCGTCCTATCTATATGAACGCAGCCAGCCATGACGTCCATACGGCCTACGTCTCCCACATTTCCCATGTCACATCCTTCGCCCTTGCCCTCACGGTCCTGGACAAGGAACGCGACGAGAAACACATCTTCGACCTGGCTTCCGGCGGTTTCTCTTCGACAGTCCGCCTGGCGAAATCCAGTGCCGACATGTGGGTCCCCATCCTGGTGCAGAACCGTGAGAACGTGCTCCATGTGATGGATACATACATCGAAAAGATGAACGCCTTCCGCGAGGCGGTTGCCGATTTCGACGAGGAGCGAGTCCGTTCCCTCATCAATGAGGCCAACCGTATCAAGAAGATCATCCGATAGACTGAAGTAAAACGAATATGGCAAAAGCATTGGATCTGATCCCTGTCAGTGAATGGGGATTTTTCACCCTTCCGCGCCCGATGGCCATCGCTGGCCCGTGCAGTGCGGAAACCGAGGAACAAGTGATGGAAACGGCCCGGGCGCTGGCGGCCGAAGGAATCCATGTATTCCGCGCCGGCATCTGGAAGCCGCGTACCCATCCCGGCAGTTTCGAGGGAGTCGGCGTCCCCGGCCTCAAATGGCTCCGGAAAGTCAAGGAAGAAACCGGCATGAAAGTCTGCACCGAGGTGGCCAGCGAGAAGCACGTGTTCGAGTGCCTCAAGTATGGGATCGACATGGTGTGGGTCGGAGCCCGGACTTCCGCCAACCCGTTCCTGATGCAGGAAATCGCCGATGCCCTCAGCGATACCGACATCCCCGTGCTGGTGAAGAATCCTGTCAACCCGGACCTGGATCTGTGGATCGGCGCGCTGGAGCGGCTGAACCAGGCCGGCATCCGGAAGCTGGGCGTCATCCACCGCGGTTTTTCCACGACGGAAAGCATCCCGTACCGCAATGCTCCGGGCTGGCAGATTGCCATCGAACTTCGTACCCGTTATCCCGAGCTTCCCTTCTTCGCCGATCCGTCCCACATGGGCGGCGACCGGAAATACCTGCTGGAACTCTCCCAGCAGGCCATGGACCTGGGACTGGAAGGTGTCATGATCGAATCCCACTGCAATCCGGACGCGGCCCTGAGCGACGCCCGCCAGCAGCTGACTCCGAAGGCCTGTGTGGACTTGCTGTATGAGCTCCGGATCCGCGAGAAGGATTCCGGCGACAAGGTTTACCGCGAGGGGATCGAACAGTTGCGTGCGCAGATCGATATCATCGACGAGAACATCCTCTACACCCTCGGGTCACGGATGGGCGTGAGCCGGAAAATCGGAACCTACAAGCGGGACCACAACGTGGCGATCCTCCAGACCTCCCGCTGGGACCAGGTCCTCGAAGGCATGAAGGAAAAAGCCCGCAAATACGGGCTTTCAGAACGCTTTGTGACGGATGTCTTCAATGCCATCCACGAGGAATCGGTCCGCGTGCAGAACGAAGTCCTCTCAGGCGGAAACGCCTAGCGGAACAGCAGGGGCAGGAAGTCTCGGATGGATTTGCGCCAGACCTGCCACTCGTGGACGCCCGGATAGGTCTTGAACTCCAGGTCGACACCGTGCTGCTTCATCTGGCTGACCGTGGCACGGGTTCCGTCGATGCGGGGATCCTGTTCTCCGCAGGTAATCATCAGCAGGTCGAACTGGCGGTTGAAGGTCTCCGTCGCAGAGTAGATTCCCGGAATCTCCCGTTCCGGATCCAGGTTGGTGGCGGAGGCGATCCCGCCGAACACGCCGGTGGAGAAGACGCCCACGTGGGAGAAAACTTCCGGGGAACGGAGTCCCACATAGAAGGACTGCCCGCCACCCATCGACAGGCCGGCCATGGCGCGGTATTTCCGGTCTTTCTTGACACGGAACTGCTTCTCTACGGTCGGAATGATATGCCGGAGCATCTCTTCGCGGAAAGGCTGCATGCCTTCCCAGTTGTATCCCCTGGCTCCGGGGACGTGTCCGTTGGCGCAGACGACAATCATCGGGACGGCCTTGCCGGAAGCGATGAGCGCATCCAGGATGTTGTCGGTACGGCCTTGGATGAACCAGCCGGTCTGGTCCTCTCCGCCGCCATGCTGGAGATAGAGAACCGGGTATTTCTTCCGGCTGCTGTCATATCCGGCCGGCGTATAGACCCGCATTTCCCGCCATGCTCCGCAGACTTCCGAATAGTAATGGACAAGACGGATGGTTCCGTGGGGGATGCCTTGCTGCCGCTCGAATTCGGGGCAGCCTTCCTCCGGAATCTCGACGGCATTGACATAACCGCCGTTGGAGGGGTAGAGGATGTCGCGCGGATTCGGGACAGCGACTTCATCGAGATAAATTGTGTAGATCTGGTAACCCGGGTTCATGGGAGCCGAGGTCCAGGTCCAGGTTCCGTCTTCGGAACGCTGCATCTGTCCGTGCTGGTCCATCGCTTCAATGCGGACCCGGGAGGCCTCAGGGGCTACGACCTTGAAGGATACGGTCCGGTCAGGATGGACTTCGGGTTTGTAGAAAGCGGGTACAGTACGGGGGGACTGTGCCGCGGCATGGATACCGGCCAGCAGGCAGAGAAGGAGAAGGAATCGTTTCATATTAAAGCCGGATTTGATGAGTAGATATCGCGGTGGAGCCGGCCCAGGACGGTAGCCTCGAAGACTTCCCGTTCCCGGTCGGACAGGAACTGGACATAGATGGGAACCTGGAAAAGCCGCTCCTTAAGGCTTCCGGGGACTTTTTTGACGTCCTCGATGCGCTGGGCATCTTTCTCTGTGGTCGCAACGCAGGCGGTCGGGAAATCCCGGACGGCCCGGCCGATTTTCCGGATGTCACCGGAGGAGTACTTGTGATGGTCGGGGAAGCTGAAACGCTTTACGACTTTGTATTTGTCGGAGAGGAAACTCCTCAGTTGCGTGTCTTTGGCGATGCCGGAGAACAGGACCAGCCGCTTGGCATACATGAACCGGCTGTCAGCTTCTTCGAAAACCGCCTGCATATCCTCGTAACCGAAGGTGGAGAACAGGAGGATCTGCTGCTTCCCTCCCTTGGCCGTTCCGGTGCAGTCGGCCGGATTGAAATCCGACATCCCCAGTTGCTGCGCCCACTTTCCCTTTTCCCATTCGTCCATGTAGACCGGGCATTTGGTGACGATGAGGATGTCCGCTGCGCGAAGCCGGCCCTTCAGGTCCCGGAGATGCCCCCAGGGGAGGAGTTTATCTTTCTGCACGGGCCGGTTGTAATCCACCAGGACGATGTTGAGGGAGGGTCGCAGCCTTCGGTACTGGAAGGCGTCGTCCAGTACGATAATGTCTGCCCGGGGAATGTCCTTGTCCAGGCATTTACGGGCCTTCTTGTCTGTCTGCAGGGCCTCCGGTCCGGTCAGGAAACGGCACCCTTCGATCCGGTCCTTGTCGACAGCTACCGTTACGGACGGGAACTTGCGGGCCATCTGCAGCGGCTCGTCCCCGTACAGGAGGGCGGTCCCGTCCCTGGGGACCTTTTGGAATCCCTTGGTCTTGCGCTTGTAGCCGCGGGAGAGGACGGCGATGTTGGAGTAGGCCCAGTCGTCACTCTGGAGGAGGGTGCGGAGAAGAAGTTCCGTGTGAGGAGTCTTTCCGGTCCCGCCTACGGTAATGTTTCCTATGCAGACTGTCGGAACAGAGGCTTCGTATGACTTTTTCCAACCTTTGTCATACAGAAAATGCCGGATGCCCAGGATAAGTCGGTAGATCACGTCGTGTGGTGGAGTTAGGGGATGAGTCGGATTACATGGACAGGACGTTGAGGACGGTGATGAGTTCCTCGTTGATGGGCTTGTTCATCTTGACGGCCCGGGCGAAGGGGACGTAGACAATCTCGTCATTCTTGATGCCGATCATGATGTTGCGCTGGCCTTCCAGAAGGGCTTCGATGGCGGCATATCCCATCCGGGAGGCCAGGATCCGGTCATAGGCAGACGGCATTCCGCCGCGCTGCAGGTGTCCCAGGATCGTGACCCGGGCGTCGAACTGGGGGTACTCGTTGCGGATACGGTCCGCATAGTACATCGCTCCGCCCACGCCGTCCTTCTGGGCTTCGCTCACCAGGACGATGGCGCTGTTCTTGGACTTGCGCTTGCCTCGTTCGATGAAGGCGGCGAGCTGGTCCACATCCGTGTTGCCTTCCGGGATGATGGCGGCTTCGGCACCGGAAGCGATGGCGCTGTTCTGGGCCAGGAAACCGGCATCGCGTCCCATCACTTCGATGAAGAAGATGCGGTCATGGGAGTTGGCGGTGTCACGGATCTTGTCGACACACTCCACGATGGTGTTCAGGGCGGAATCGTATCCGATGGTGGAGTCGGTCCCGTACAGGTCGTTGTCGATGGTCCCGGGGAGGCCGATGATCGGGATGTCGTATTCGCGGGCGAACAGCTGGGCGCCGGTAAGCGAACCGTTGCCGCCGATGACCACGAGGGCGTCGATTTCCGCTTCCACCATGTTGGCATAGGCCTTCTTCCGCCCTTCCGGGGTCATGAACTCCTTGGAACGGGCGGTTTTCAGGATGGTGCCGCCCCGCTGGATGGTGTTGGAAACTGAGGAAGAGGTGAACTTGACGAATTCCTTTTCAATAAGGCCTTGATAGCCGCGGAGAATCCCGATGACATTGATGTCATTGAACCGGGCGGTGCGGGTGACGGCGCGGATGGCCGCGTTCATGCCGGGCGCATCTCCTCCCGAAGTGAGGATGCCGATCGTTTTGATATGTCTTTCCATTGCAGGACCACGTTTTGTTCCTACAAAGATACTAAAAAACTTTATAATCCGTACACGGATTCTGCGGTGGGGGTTTCGTCTCCCCATCGGGCTGCGACATAGTCCAGCGTGGCAAGGATTTCCTCCGGATCCTTGGATGTGACGAGCTTGATACGGGTGTCCTTGAAGTCCCGGAGACCCTTGAAATAACAGCTCAGGTGGCGGCGCATCTCAAAGACGCCCGTCACCGGTCCCTTCAGGTCCAGGGAAAGGTGGAAGTGGCGTTTGGCCAGGGCCACGCGGTCCGCTACGCTCATCGCGGGAAGCAGTTCCCCCGTATCCAGGTAGTGCCGGATTTCGGTAAAGATCCACGGATGGCCGAAACTGGCCCGTCCTACCATGATTCCGTCCACGCCGTAGCGGTCGAACATTTCCTTGGCCCGGAGGGCGCTGTTGATGTCTCCGTTGCCGATGACGGGAATCCGCATCCGCGGGTTTTCCTTGATTCTTCCGATCAGCGTCCAGTCCGCCTCGCCCTTGTACATCTGGCAGCGGGTACGTCCGTGGACGGTGAGGGCTTCGATCCCCACGTCCTGCAGGCGCTCGGCCAGTTCGACGATGATTTTTGAGGAATCGTCCCATCCCAGGCGGGTCTTGACGGTGACGGGTTTGCGGACAGCCTTGACAACGGCCTCGGTAATCGCCACGAGCTTGTCGGGATCCTTCATCATGCCGCTTCCGGCTCCCCGGCCGGCGATCTTGGAGACGGGACATCCGAAGTTGATATCCACGACATCCGCTCCGTGCCCGCCTGCGAGTTCTGCGGCCCGGTCGGCCATCCTGGCGGCATCGACCATGGCTTCGGGGATGCTCCCGTATATCTGGACAGCGACGGGAGCCTCCTCTTCGAGGGTATGCATCTTGGCGATGGCCTTGGCCGCGTCGCGGACCAGACCGTCCGAAGAGACGAATTCCGTGGTCACCATGGCGGCACCGGCTTCCCGGCACAGGATGCGGAAGGACGCGTCAGTCACGTCCTCCATCGGGGCCAGTACGACCGGCCGCTCACCCAGGTCGATGTCTCGGATTTTCATGGCGCCGCGAAGTTACGAAAAAATTTGCTTCCCTGCCAGCTGTCCCTTTCTTCCAGCCGCCTTTCGAGCCGCTGCTGCAGGGTGGCGGACGGAAGCCCCCAGCCCGGGTGGGCGTGGAAACGGGGCGGTACGGAACTGGCAATGCGTTCGACGGCCAGATCGGGGCGGAGCCGCTCCAGCAGGTCGACAAGGAAATCCACATAGGTTTCCGGGGTCCATCGGACGAACGCGTCGGGGTCCCGGTCAAACTCGGCTTCCATCGGAGTTCCGCGGAGGATCTGGAGCTGATGGAACTTGACATGGTCCAGGGACAAGCCGTTGATCTTTTCTGCGGCAGAGAGCATCATGTCCACCGATTCTCCGGGCAGTCCGAGAATGAAATGCGCCCCGGTGGAAAGCCCGCGCCGGACCGTTTCCGTGACGGCCCGGCAGGCTGTTTCGAAATCATGGCCCCGGTTTACACGGCGAAGGGTTTCGTCATAGCAGGACTCGATGCCGTATTCGACGATGACGGGATGCCCGCCTGCGGCGAGTTCCGCGAGGAAATCCAGTTTTTCCCCGTCCACACAGTCGGGCCTCGTTCCGATGACAAGACCTTTTACGGCAGGATGGGAGAGGGCTTCCCCAAAGCGGGACCTGAGCGTGTCCAACGAAGCGTAGGTGTTGGAAAACGATTGGAAATAAGCCAGATACCCGTCCGCTTTCCGGCCACGGACCGCATGGAATGCGATCCCCTCGTCCAACTGGGAGGTGATGCTTTTGGAGGGTGAGCTGTATGCGGGATGGAAGGCGGCATTGTCACAGAAAGTGCATCCGCCGCTCCCTTTCGTTCCGTCCCGGTTCGGGCAGGAGAAGCCGGCATCGAGCACCAGCTTCTGCCACGGCCGGCCGGCTTTTCCGGGACCGGTGTAGGCGTTGAAACGTTTTCCTTCCATGGAAATGGGCGTTTAATCCAGCAGGAACCGGTATCTTTCTTCGTCGGTAAAGCCAGTCCCCAGGAACTGCGCCCGCGTCCGGGCATAGAGGTCTTCGAGGGATAACCATTCCCGTTCTCCGGCGTACACCTGCCATCCGTCCCTGTCCTCCTGTTTCATGGTGAAGACAATCCGGTTGCCGGCGGAGTCAAAGGAGGCGGTTACCGGACCCTCCCTGTTTCCTTCCCCGGCGTCCGGGAAGGAATCTGTCACGGGGACGGACAGGATGGTCTGGCACTCCCGGGTCTTGTAAACTTCCAGCAGCCCGCCCCTGAAAGCGGCAAGGACATAGTCTCCGTCCGGGGAATACTCCAACGATTCAATCCTGTCGGCGCCGAAGGGGATCCGCCCCATGCATTGCCCGGTTTCCAGGGACCAGATCCGGACAAACGAATCGCAATAACCGGCGGTTACTTCCTTGCCGTCAGGACTGACTGCCACGCATTCCGCATAATAGGGGAGTTCTTCGTCCCAGAAATCATCCCTATAGTACAAGTCATCGGCTTCGCCCCTGACCCATTTCCCGGCAAAATCTTCCTCCCGGGAATCATTTTCTGCCAAATCCTCCAGGACGATGCGCTCTTCTTCACCCCTCATCTCCAGCTCATGGTCGGACGTGGCGAACACGATATGCTCTCCTTCGTTGTCGAGAGTCAGGCATGTGATGCCCTTTACGGGAGGGAATCTCCTGGTGGGAGCCACCCGCCTGAGGGGGCCGCCGGCGGATGGCACGGGAATCTGCCAGACCAGGATCCCGTCGTCTTCCGCTGCCGCGATCCGGGTTCTGGCGACGTTGATGCCGAAGACCCGTGCACGGCTGTGCAGTCCTTCCAGGATGCAGCGGGATTCTCCTGCAGCAGCATCGTACAGCAGGAGGTCATTGTTGCCGGAGGCGGAAACCAAGGCGATAAAGGGGTGGAAGATGGCGGCGCACAGTAGGTCCTGTCCTGTCGGAAGGGGCACTTTCCACGTCTTTTTCTCCGGAATGAACCTCCTGCCGGAAAGAATCTTCTCTGCACTGAAGAAAATGATGTCTTTCCCGTCATCCGTGAAACAGAAACTGACGATGGATTCCGGTTGTTCCCATGTAGCGGAGGCATCGCCGTCCATGCCGGCAATGGCCAGTTTGCCCTCGTTTTCTCCGACACTCCTGTAATAGAACGTCCCGAGATCCGGACTGAAGGCGGATTGCCGGAGTTGGTACTGGGGAATCTGCCGGCGGGAGAGGATGGTCAGGGTATCGAGTTCAATGATGTAGGTCCAGGGACATGCAAGGATTCCCACTCTCCTGCCGTCCGCGCTGAAACAGCACAGCGCGCCATCGCCTTCCGGCCCCTTTTCCGGCAGCGGATAGGGAGTGTATTCCCGGGTCGCCAGGTTCCAGTATCCGCGGACTTCGGTGAGAATCCTGCCGTCCGGGGAAAATTCGATTTCCTCGATGAAATGACGGGCATAAAGGGAACCCTCCTTGGAGAAAGACTCCGTTTCCCACAGGGTGCAATGGGATGATGCCACGGCCAGGATCTTCCCGTCGGGGCTGAACTTGACACAGGTGACGGGCGGGATTCCCTCGTCCCAGTCTTCCTCTTCAACGGGGGCCTCGGCGGCTATTTCCGTGACGAGTTCGCCGGTGGACAGGTCCCAGACCCGGCACAGCCCGTCTTCATGGACGGTGGCCAGGACCCTGCCGTCAGGAGAGACCGCACCGGATCTGAAACCGGCGTTGTCTCGTCTCTCGTCGCGGATGAAATCATAGTACGGGGCGGACGGTTTCCTGAACGACCGGATGACCGTTCCGGTAGAGGAATCGATGACATACAGCTCTTCCCGGCTGAAAACGAGGACATCCCTGCTGCCCCGGGTGGACAGTACGCTGACCTCGTCCGGGAACTGGAAGGGAAGGTCTAGTTTGAAACGGTCTTCCAGCCAAGCCCTTCTCAGGGCGGATTCGGCCTGGGCCACGTAGGGGCGAGCCTCCATGTCGCCCGGCTGAGGCAATGCCTCGAGGGAAAGGCGGCGGGCGGTGAACGTGTCTCCATCATCGGAGAGGGCATCGGCCGTTTCGGAAAGGAAACGGCTCTGCATTCTCAGGAGCGACTCCCTCTGTTCCCTTTCTTTTCTCTGCTGCTCCGCCTTTTCCTTTTCATAGCGGTTCCACAGGGAGTCGAAGCTGAGGCCCAGCATTCCGGAAACAACCTTGATGAAAGCGGCGTCTCTGCCGTTCTTGTTGACATCTCCTCCCAGCCGTTCTTCCTCTCTGGGAAGTCCGAGAAGCGCGGGAGGGAACGACTCCTGCGGGGAATTCCCTTCCACGATGAAGGGGAAAATCCTGTCTGTCCTTCCCAAGGCGATGAACTGTTCGACTTCCCTGTTCACCCAGGGCGATCGGGCGGACCTCGGAGAACAGATGACGACGAGGTTCTGGGAGTTCTCAAGCGCCATGCCCAGCTGCTCGGGGAGATTGCCCGCGCTCAGTTCATCGGTATCCCTGAAAACCGGCCGCAGGTTCTGCCGCACGTGGGAACGGCCATCCATGGTTGTCGGAAGATGGTAGTGTTCCAGTTCATGCTGCAGCCAGAGCGCCCATTCCAGGTCCTCGCTCTTGTAGCTGATGAAAACGTAATACTGCTTTGGCTTCTCCATAGACGGCTGTTTTGGGGATAAGGAATCGGAGCGGACAGGGATACCCTATATGGCCAGTTTGTCGAACCGGGCCTTGAAATCGCTCCATCTGTAGAAACCCGGTGCCGCTTCTGGGAGGGGCAGCGTGGCGCAGAAACCGTTCAGCAGCACTTGGATGAGGATTTCCTCCGGCTCTTTCCGGCTGCGGAAGAACACCAGCTGCACGTTACAAGCCATGGGAATGTTATAGCTGCGCCACACCTTTTCCACCTCGAAGGGATCCGAAATCATCGCGTCCATCCCGTTGACGCCGAGATAGGAAATCAGCGGAGCCAGGGCCGTGTCATGCGAGAACCGCATCCGGAGGGCCACTCCGTCAGCCTGGTCTTCCTCGAAGCGGTCGATGATGTCCTTTACGGTCACGGACATTTCCATCATACGGCGGCGGTCCACCCCGGGCGCCACACCCGTATACATGTAGTCGCTATAGTTCTGGACCCGCCAGATCGCATAGCGTTCCTCCGGCGTAAAGACCTCTGTCAGTGCTTCGGGAACGTCAAAATCGAGGTTGCTGCAGTCGGATACCAGCTGCATCATATTGTACATGAAAGAGTCCCGGTCCAGCCCGATGCCCTCCGTCGAGGTGAACCATCGGCTGAGAACGCCCTCTTCATCAAAGACGGCCGCGGCAAAACGTTCATACCTGCCCAGGGCTTCCTCCGTAAAAGGTTCCATGGCCTTGTAATCCGGATTGGAATGGCTCTCCGGGATGAGCATGGAATAATAAGGCCGGCCATAATCCACCCCGATCGTGAGGTCGCGGTCCAGGTCGGACAGTTCGTCCAGGCAGCAGAGCATGCTTACGATGACGCGCGAGGATTCCGTGGAAAGCGCTGTCAGCGAAGTCTTTCCCTTGAAAATCTCCGGATAGTTCCGGTAGATCTGGCGGGCAATCTGCCGGTGCTGGTCCTGTCCTTTCCGGGTCAGGATCCCTTCATGGTAGAGCATCCGGGGATACACCTCGTCGAAAGCCTTGAAGAACCGTTCTCCCTCCGGGGTCAGCTGCCCCTTCCCGTGGGCGGTCTTCCAGATTCCGTACATCTTGGGATAGAACTGGGACCCGTCCACAAACCGGGCTCCATGCCGTCCCATGTGGCTGATATAGAACGGCTTGTATCCTTTTGGCGGGCGCGGCGGAAGAGGCTGCCCTACCGGATACATGCTGAAGGTTCCTCCCCAGCGGGTAGGATCGGAAAGGACATCTTCTTTTGCCCATTGACGGTCTTCCTGGGCGCAAACCGCGGCTCCCGCCAGCAAGGCGATAAGCAGGCAGAGGGATGATTTTCGGAGGAATGGATTCATGCCGGAAAGGAGTATAGAGATTATGTC
>JAGAHD010000121.1 GCA_017627255.1 Bacteroidales bacterium
ACTCGACTTCTGCTACCGCCTGGTCAAGCCCATTCACAAGGAGAAACTGGACCGCTGGAACACGGCTAAAGAGGAATACAAGAAGGAGTACGCGCGGTACAAGCGCCAGAAGAAGGGAGAGAACATCGACCCGCCCGAGAAGCCTCCCATCCAGCTCCTGCGTGTTCCGGCCAACTCCAGCGCTACTTCTTTTGCACAGGCGATGGCAGAGAATGGCAACCTGCTGCTGTTTGAAACCGAAGGCGACACCGTGGTCAACACCTTCAACAGCGACTTCGGCAACTACTCGGATTCATTCCGCAAAGCGTTTGCGCACGAGAGTTTCGGGTACCTGCGCCGCGGGGACGACGGAGAAGAGCGGGAAATCGAAAATCCGCGTCTGTCCACGGTACTGTCTGGCACGCCGGAGCAAGTGAAATCGCTGATACGAGATTCCGAAAACGGCTTGCTGTCCAGGTTCATGTTCTTTTGCATTAACTCAACCCCTGAGTGGCTCGACGGATTCGACTCGTACGGCGGCGATGAACCGCTGGAGGATACCTTCGATGCCATCGGCGAGGAGTTCACTGCTTTTACGAAAAAGCTGGAGGACAAACCGAAGATTCTGTTCAGGCTTTCGCTGCCGCAGATCGGCAAGTTCAACGACTTCTTCGCCCTGGAAAAGGAACGGATGCAGGACTTTAACGGCGACCGTTACTCCGCCAGCTCCCACCGCCTTGCCTGGTGCTTCCTCCGTATTGCGATGGTCTTGACCGCCCTGCGGATGATGGACGCCGATACAATCAAGGAAAGCGTCGAATGCGAGGACGTCGATTTCGATGCCACGATGGAGATTATCCGGGTCATTTCCACGCATAATGACTACATCTTCAACGTTCTGGACCGGGAGCGACCGGAGGGCATTGCGGTGGCCGATTCCTACTCCGCGGCGACCCGCAAGACCATCCTGGCGGCGCTGCCGGGCTACTTCAAGACCGACGATATGAAGGCGGTGGCCAAGCAGGTCGGCAAGACGTTGCGAACCGTCCGGAGACAGGTAGCGCGGGCGATCCAGGCCGGAGAAGTGGTTCAGGTCAAGCACGGTGAGTATAAGAAATGCTAGGGGCTGTTTCGGAATGATTCCTCTCGTATCTTACGCTGCCTTTCCGGCCATTTTCACCTTTGTCATCAGTCACGTAGCTACGGCTACGCTCCTTCTTCCAAAGTCGAAACTGACTCGAAAATTCAGCATAATCTACTTCGGGAACCATTCCAAAACCGCCCCTGGCCAGAAGGAGCCCCGGACAGACGTTCGGGGCAGTCCTTCGGGGCTGATTGAATGGACGTTACGTATTGGATAACGATAAATTGGAAGAAAATGTGTAAATTTGTTAGTTTATTGGGATATTGTTCCCAGAACACAAGCGTTTCAAATAACAATAGACATATATTTTACCAGGAGATAATCCGCATGAGTAAAACCGACAAAACTTATAAGATTGCGTCATTCTTCGCTGGAATTGGTGGCTTTGACATCGCATTTGAAAGGAACGGTTTCGAGACCGCTTTCCTATGCGAAATCAACCCATTCTGCCAGGGTATTCTCAATGCCCATTGGCCGAATGTAACGAAAGGAGGAGACATAAATGCAATTGAGCTAAAGGATATTCCCCGCGCGGATGTTTGGTGTGGTGGTTTTCCTTGTCAAGATATTTCTGTTGCTCGTGGCAGGTCTCAGCGTTTGGGTTTATCCGGCACAAGGTCTGGTCTTTTTTATAAGTTTGCCGAATTGATTGACCAGGTCAAGCCTAAAGTTGTAATCATTGAAAACGTGGAGGGGTTATTCACGTCTAACGGGGGACGCGATTTCGGCGTCATTCTTCAGACAATGACCTCTATGGGATACGCTGTTGGTTGGAGATTGTTTAACAGCCGTTATTTTGGCGTTCCTCAATCTCGTACTCGCGTATACCTTTGCTGCTGGTTAAATCAACCCGGCAAAGCCTTACAGGTAATGTTTGATAGGTCGGGGGCAGAAAAGCCGAAACATAGCCGGACCGACTTTATTACTGAGTCCAATAAACCCAATAAATATCCGAAGGTGCCCAAGGTGTCGTATTGCCTCGCTGCCACATCAGGAAGACATACTGGTACGGACTGGAGTAGAACATACGTTGTATGCCGCAATGGCGTGCGACGAATGACCCCTCTTGAATCAGAAAGATTGCAGGGTTTCCCCGACAACTGGACTGCACCTGTTGATTTTCACGGTGACGTAGAGGATGTTAACTCTTTGAGGTATACGGCTATAGGGAATGCCGTGTCCGTCCCTGTTGTCGAATGGGTTGCAAAACGTGTTTATAAGGAACTTGGCAAGAAACCGAGCGATTCCTGGAATATTGATAATATCAACAAACTGGTTCCGGAGTTCAAGAACAGTTCTTGGATTGGCAATTTGAACGAAATTGATTTTTCGGACGAAGAGATTAAGCATAAGTGGGAACGGGGTGGTATTGCTTGGGGCGATTCATTTATACAGTGCCCCATTAACCCGACTCCGGCCGAAATAATAGATTCTTCTTTGATAGACCTGATAGAGAAGAACGACGTTGCGGAGGTTTACTATCTTTCACCTAACGCCGCCGAAGGTATTCTTCGCAGGGTTGACCATCAGGGAAGAACGTTATTTGCACCACTCAGAACCGCATTGGAAGAATTAAAAGCACAGAATAACCATGAGTAGTATTTCTCTCGCATCACTCAGGTTGGGTAAGACCAGCGTAGAGGCAATCAAGAACTTAAATAATGTTCCTGCCGGCCTCACCACCCCTTTTGAAATTAAAGTAAAATGTACACAGGTACCCCAAGAATTTGATAAGGGGGCTTATGTACTTATCTGGCTTGGCTCTGATAATAGCAAGGGTATGCCAACGTCTTGGAAACAAGGCTATAAGGCATTTGGCCGCGTGAAGTCCGTCGAACGAGGGAAGCAATTCAATGACGAATCAGCCAACGTCGTGGAAATTCTGTACTCATTTGATTCCGCAGTTAATCGACTCGACTTTCTGAAATATGCCCCTGAAGCGTATTACGATTGTTCCGCTATGCCAATTATTGGAATTGATGACCATTCCAATCAAACGATAAGAATGCTGCAGGGCTCTGGTGAACGTTATTCAATTGGAGCAATGTTCTACGCGCTAAATGTCATCGATAGCTCGTTCAAGGCCTCATTGCTCCAGATTAATTCTGATCTGATAGACTTCTTCTCATATCTGCCTCCATCGCTGAAGAAAGGGGACCGCGACCCCAGGTATGAAACGGGAGTGAATAACACCATCCAAACCATCTACTACGGTTGCCCTGGTACTGGTAAATCTCATCAGGTGAAAGAACTGACCGAGGGACTGAGAGAGGAGAAGGTTATCAAATTCGATGATGGAACTACCAATGTTTTCCGCACTACGTTCCACCCGGACTATGACTATTCCACGTTTGTCGGCTGCTACAAACCTGTGAAGGAGAATGGCGTTCTGGACTACAAGTTCGTTCCGCAGGTTTTCACCAACGCATACGTGACCGCGAAAAAGCATCCCGACACGCCCATTTACCTCATCATTGAGGAGATCAACCGTGGCAACTGCGCCCAGATCTTCGGCGACCTCTTCCAGCTTCTGGACCGTGAGAACGGTGAGTCCAAGTTCCCCATCGACGCAGAGGAAGAACTGATGAAGTACCTCCGGGACGAAGCCCAGCTGGATGATTACATCAAGATTAAGCTTCCGGCCAACTTCAACATCTACGCGACGATGAACACCTCCGACCAAAGTCTCTTCCCGATGGACTCTGCCTTCAAGCGCCGCTGGGAGATGAAGTACATCAAGATTGATTACACCAACTCGGAAGCAGATTACACGTTCAATGTCGGCGGAAAGGACTACCACTGGCTGGAATACCTGCCCTGCATCAACGATAAAATCACCCTTGCCACCGACAGCGAGGACAAGCAGATGGGCGAGTTCTTCATCCGCTCCAACATGTCCGCCACGGAGTTCAAGAACAAGGTGATGTTCTACCTGTGGAATGACGTCTGCAAGGACCTCTACGCCGGCACCAATAGCCCGCAGTCCTTCTTCTTCCGGGACATCTACGGCAAGCCGTTCAAGTTCACCGAGCTGTTCAATGAACCCGCCCCGGACGCACCAGAAGAAGACAAGAAAGACCCGCGCAAGAACGGTGATCTGCTGCTCGAAGGCTTCCTCTACTACGTGAAGAACGGCAAGAAGAAAGCCCCTAAGACCGAGGCTATAACTGAGCAGACAGTAGAAGAGCCCGAAGACGGGGGAGAGCAGCCCGCCGAGTAATCCACACATCTGACGTCCGGCACCGATGCGCATCTACTTTGAAGATTACCTGTACCCGCCGCATCTTCTCGAGGAATACTTCGGGAAGATGCTGGAGCCGTACGAAGGCAAAGTCAAGACGCGCTACGTCGGCTACGTCTACAACAAGGCCAAGTACGACGGCCCGATCTTCATCCTGCCAAAGGCCCTGCTGCTGAAAAGGGGAGGGAAATACACCTTCCTCGGAATGAAGAACGCCGAGCCCGAGAAAATCATCGACCTGGAGTCCCCGTCGAATCCGCTGTACGGTAAAGAAATCATCAACGAAATCTCCGGCTTCTCCATCTGGGTGCATCAGGTAATCCGCCGCTTCTACGACGAAAACAAGAAAACGTCCATCGTTGAAGAGGCCGACCTCCGGCGCAGCAGCGCCAGCTCCAGCTCCGGCAAGAAGGACCTGCTCAGCGCATCCATGCAGCTCATTGACTTCTTCAAGGAACACGAGACCATCTTCACCACCATCACCAAGGAGAACCACAGCGGCAACAACAACACCTCCTGGCAGCGCACCATATCCCGCACCCGGCCATACATTGACCAGGCCACCCAGGAGCCGCTGTATGTCCAGACCGTCAACAAGAAGAA
>JAGAHD010000122.1 GCA_017627255.1 Bacteroidales bacterium
GGCTGAATAATCAATAGGAGGAAATTATCATGGCAAACGAAAACAGCGAAATCCGTTATCTCAACCCTCCGACCGTCGAGGTGAGAAAGAAGAAATACTGCCGCTTCAAGAAAGCCGGTATCAAGTATGTCGATTACAAGGACCCTGAGTTCCTCAAGAAGTTCCTCAACGAGCAGGGCAAGATCCTTCCCCGCCGTATTACCGGTACTTCCCTGAAGTTCCAGCGCAAGGTCGCCCAGGCTATCAAGCGTGCCCGTTCCCTTGCTCTCCTTCCGTATGTTACTGACCTCCTTAAATAATCTGCCTTATGGAAATTTTGCTCAAGAAAGATGTGGCCAATCTCGGCTACGCAGGTGAGATCGTCAAGGTCAAGGCCGGTTATGCGATGAATTATCTCGTGCCGCAGGGTTTCGCCGTCGTGGCGACCGAATCTGTCAAAAAGCAGCACGCCGAAATGCTCCGCCAGCGCGCTCACAAGGAGGCCAAGCTCGTTGCTGACGCCGAAGCGCTTGCCGCTACGATCAACGCCCAGACCGTCGAGGTCAAGGCCAAGGTCAGCGAGGCTGGCAAACTGTATGGTTCCGTTACGACCATGGACCTCGCCGAGGCGCTTGCCGCCAAGGGCCTGAACGTGGAGAAGAAGGACATCACCATCCTCTCCGATGAGGTGAAGGAACTGGGCGAGTACGAAGCTTCCGTGAAACTCTACAAGGGAATCAAGGGAACCTTCAAGTTCAACGTCGTCGCCGAATAATTTCTGTCTGCCCGCTGTGCCTTAGGCGCCATCCTGTGGCTGGAACAGTTGGTCCGTAAGGGGAAGTTCCCTTGTAACAGAATGACAATCAAAGAGATAGCCCGACAGATTCTGCCGGGCTTTTTCTTTGGAAACGAGGGCGTATCCGGTGTATCTTTGTCTCCGCAAGCCTCTTGTACAGAGACTGTCAGATTGCCGTCAGCCCCGCTTGCGGGTGCTTTTGAGGAAGAGGGAAACCGGAAAGCCGATTAGGCCTGCGGGCATCCTCTTCCTCTTTTCATGGCTATTCTTTGTCTTTCGGTTTTTCCGGTTCGTCGCCGTGGGAGTCCTTGTACTTGAACCGGCGGATCTTTGACGTCGCCGTCTTTTCGAACGGCTCTTTCATGGCGTCCACTTCGCCGATCTTTGAATTCTTTCCGACAGTCTTGTTGACCCAGTCCAGAACGGCCTGCTTGCGCGCCTCAAGATCCTCAAAGAACTTGTCTTCGCCGGCCTGGTCCCAGTTCAGGACATTGTCATCGAACTTGACGAGGGCGACGAGTTTGCCGTCCCGCTCCATTACGAGGGATTCGTTGACGCCTTCCATGTCGTTGATGACCATTTCGATCTCTTCCGGATAGATGTTCTCGCCGGAAGGACCGAGAATCGTATTGTTCAGGCGTCCCTTGATGTAATAGTAGCCGTCTTCATCCATCGTGGCGACATCATTGGTATGGAACCAGCCTTCGTCGTCCAGGACCTGGCGGGTCCGTTCCGGGTCCTTGTAGTACCCGAGCATAACATTGTCTCCCCGGCAGACGATCTCGCCCTCGCCGTTCTCGGGATTCATGTTGTCCAGCCTGATTTCTACCCCGTAGGACGCCACGCCGATGGATCCGACTCGTTTCCGCTTGTCCACCATGACGTTGCAGACGAGGGGAGCGGTTTCGGTCAGGCCATATCCCACGGCATAAGGGAAATGGCAGTTTTTGAGGAAGGTCTCCACGGTCGTATCCATTTTCGCCCCTCCCACTCCGAAGAAACGAAGCTTGCCGCCGAATGTCTTCATGAGGCGTGCGCGGATGAGCCGGTACAGCAACCAGGGCATCTTGTTGTGCAGCCAGGTCAGGACGCGGCTCTTCTTCACCGTCGGGACGATGCTGTTCCGGTAAATCTTCTCTACGACAAGGGGGACGGACAGCATGACGGTAGGCTTGACCTTCTTCATGGCGGGAATGAGGATGCTCGGTGTCGGCGGCTTCTGGATATAGTAGCAGCAGGCCCCCACAGAGAAGGAATAGAGAGTGGATACGCTCATTTCATAGGCGTGGGCGATCGGGAGGATGGACAGGAAGCGGTCTTTCCGGAAACAGGGCTGTGCCTTGAAGGAAGCGGCCAGGTTGTGGCAGATGTTGCGGTGGGACAGCATGACCCCCTTGGCATTGCCGGTTGTCCCGGACGTGTAGATAATCGTCGCCAGGTCGTCCGGCTGCGGGTCCTTCACCCAACCGTCGCACTGGAAGTCTTCCTGGTTTTTCTTGATGAATTCAAAGGTCTCGATGTCGATGACAAGGGTCATCCGGTCGTAGCACTCCTGCGACAATTTGGAGCGTAACCGCTTGGAGATGAAAATAACCCTGGATTCGGAGTGGTTGAGGATGTTCGTCACTTCATTCTCCGAACTGTCGGGAAGGATAGGGATAGCGACCCGGCCGAATGCCGTGACGGAAAAAAAGGCCACGATATAGTTCGGCATGCTCTGGGAGAGGATGGCCACTTTGTCTCCGGCGCTGATTCCGTAGCGTGACATCCGCTGGGAGAGTTGGTCGCATTTGGCGCGGAACGACGCGTAGGTGTAATGCTGGCCTCCGTCTACAAACTGGTAGGCAGTGCGTTTTGAATAAGTATGGGTGGCGTACTCGTAAACCTTGTGAAGGGTCGAACAATAATTCTCGCGGGATCTGTATTTCCGCCAGGGCTTATAAGGACTCTTGATTTTCTTGGCCATAGGGGAAGGATCTGATAGGGAAGAGGTTTGGAGGAATTAAGGTACGATGAATCCGTCCTTGTGCAGGCCTTGCAGGCCCATCGGACGGTAGTGGTCATAGATCCGCTGCATGTCGGCTTTCACGTCGTCGGTCAGTTCGAAAGGTTCACCGACGCTGATCCGCTTGCGTCCCCAGTCGAAATAGCCCAGATAAACGGTGGAACCGGTCTCCTTGGCAATCAGGTGGAAGCCGGTTTTCCAGCGTTTTACGGCCTTCCGGGTTCCTTCCGGAGCGATGGCCAAGTGGAATTCGTCTACTTGGTCCATGGTGTGGATGAGACTGCGGACCATAGAAGCCGCACTGGCCCGGTCTACGGGGACGGCGCCGCAGCTGCGGAGAATCGGTCCGACCGGCCAGAAGAAGAACTCTTTCTTGATCATGATGTGAGCCACCTTCCCAAACTGGGTATAGAACAGGTAGCAGATCAGGAAATCTTTGGCGGTCGTATGGGGAACACCGAGCACGATGGCTTTCTTTTCCACCATCGGGCCACCGACGCTTTCCCAACCCAGCTTCCGGAGGGCCCAACCGCAGAAGCGAGCCCAGCGCGGACTGACAGTCGTTTTAATCTTCTTGCCCATAGATCATATGTTTACGTCTTCCAATTCTTCCTCGCTGCGGAGGTTCTCCATGATGAAGTGCTGTCTTTCGCCTGTATTGTCTCCCATGTAGAACTCCATGATTTCCGTAATGGATTCTTCGTCGGAGAGCTTGACCGGGTCCAGTCGCATGTTCTCGCCGATGAAATCGACGAATTCATGGGAGGAAATCTCGCCAAGACCCTTGAACCGGGTGATTTCGACGCCGGTCTTGAGTTTCTTGATGGCGGCTTCCTTCTCGTCGATGGAATAGCAGTAGGCCGTTTCTTTCTTGTTATGGACGCGGAACAGGGGGGTCTGCAGGATGTGTACGTGTCCGCGGCGGATCAGATCCGGATAATACTTCATGAAGAACGTGAGGACAAGCATCCGGATGTGCATTCCGTCATCATCGGCATCGGTTGCGACGATAATGTTGTTGTAGCGGAGATTGTCCAGGTCATCTTCAACGCCGAGCGCCGAGATCAGCAGGTTGAGTTCTTCGTTCTCGGCAACTTTCTTACGGCTTTCCTTATAACAGTTGATCGGTTTTCCGCGGAGGGAGAAAACGGCCTGGTTGTTGGCGTTGCGGACTTTGGTGATGGTTCCGGAAGCGGAATCACCCTCCGTGATGAAAATAGACGTCTTTTCCCGCTCGTCTTCATGGCCTTTCGGGAATTTGGTGTCGCTGAAATGATAGCGGCAGTCGCGGAGCTTGCGGTTGTAGACGTTGGCTTTCTTGTTCCGTTCCCGGGTTTTCTTCTGGATGCCGGAAATCTCTTCGCGTTCGGCCTGGGACGCCTTGATTTTTTCCTCGATGACCGGGACAATGTCCATGTGCATGTGGAGGTAGTTGTCCAGGTTCTTGGACACGAAATCGTTGATGAAGCTGCGGATTGTCGGACCGCGGTCCGTCGCCGTCGTCCCGTCCTCCTTCTTGACCTGGGTTTCCCACATGTACGTAGAGCCGAGCTTGGTCTTGGTCTGTCCCTCGAAAATCGGCTCCTGGATCTGGATGGCGATGGCACCGACTATGCCCTGGCGAACGTCTTCCGGCTTGTAGTCCTTCTTGAAAAAGTCCTTGAAGGTCTTGGCGATGGCCTCACGGTAGGCTGCCAGATGGGTGCCTCCGTCTCGGGTATTCTGGCCGTTGACGAAGGATGCGATGTTCTCGCCGTAACTGCTGCCGTGGGTGAGGACGATCTCGATGTCTTCCCCTTCCAGGTGGATGAGCGGATAGAGGGGCGTTTCCGACATGTTCTCGGCGACGAGGTCGAGCAAGCCGTTCTCGCTCTTGTACGGGACGCCGTTGAGGACAAGGGTCAGTCCTTTCTTGAGATAGGAGTAATTCTTGACCATGGATTCGACAATCTCCATGTGGAAAGAATACCCTTCAAACATTTGTTCATCCGGAGTGAAACGGATCAGGGTGCCGTCCTTTTCGCCGGACTCTGCCAGGCCGCTGTCCTGGAGGATTCCGCGGGAGAACCGGGCATGGAAACTCTGTCCGTCACGGAAAGACTCTACGTAAAAATCGGAAGACATGGCGTTTACGGCCTTGGTACCCACACCGTTCATGCCCACGGATTTCTGGAAGTTAGCCGTGTCGAATTTGCCGCCGGTATTGAGTTTGGAGGTGGCGTCGATCACTTTCCCGAGCGGAATGCCGCGCCCGAAATCGCGGACGGTCACGGTCTTGTCCTCGATCGTAATGTCGATCCGTTTGCCGTATCCCATGGAGAACTCGTCGACGGAGTTGTCGATGACCTCCTTCAGGAGCACATAAATGCCGTCCCCCTGACGTTCGCCATTGCCAAGCCGGCCGATGTACATGCCGGAGCGCCGGCGGATGTGCTCGTACCATTCCAGGGTCTGGATAGCGTCGTCATTGTAGGTCGTAGTCGTCTTTTCTGCCATAAGTGCACATTATCTCTAATTTGCAAAGATAATGAATTCTCACGAGATTCACTAAAATTTCCCCCGGAAGGGAGCTGGCTTGGACTTTCCGGGGAAAATTCCTAAATTGCATGATAATTGCATGAAAACATGTATAAAAGAATGATGCATATGAAACGTACCCTTTTGATGGCGGCATCGCTGCTGTTGTTGCTGCCGCTGGGCGGATGCAAGAAAGATGATCCGTCCAAGAATCTGTTAAAGCCGACTCTGACCTGGGAAGGGAATGACAAGTTCTCCGCCCAGACAATCCGTTCCGTTTCTGCCATGAACGGCACGGTTACCTATGAGGCGCCGGAAGGCCTGGAGAATCTCCAGATCACGGCTACGGTCCCGACTGTACTGATCGGCGTCGTCAACCAGATGATCGGTATTTCCTCCAATGCGGGAAAGTCATCCTCACCTGCGATCCTGGATCTTGTAAATGATACGAAACTGGCCGGCGTCCTGACGCCGCTGGGATTCAATGCCGGGTCATCCATCAAGGGCCGCAAAACAGCGGGTAAACTGGATTTTGCCCGTCTGCTGGAGGCTTTGATCAAGGACAATGAGAACACGCTGTCTACCGGCGATACGTTCAAGTTTGACGTCCTCCTGACTGACCGGGAAGGACAGAAGGTGAGTAAGACGGCTTCTTTCAATTATGTGGAAGGTCCGACGATTTCCGGTATCGACGCGCCGGTGAACCTTTCCGGAGAGGAAACCGACCTGGAACTCGACATCAAGGCGGACGGCAAACTGCAGAGCCTGCTCCTGTCGATAGAGGGTAATTCCGAATTCATCAAGAAGTGGTTCCAGGCCCGCAGCAGTGCGACCGGAGATCCGGTCAAGGTTGACCTCGTTTCCGACGAGACTGCCGTGAAGGAGCTTGCCCGTTGGTTCCCGACCAGCAAGATCCAGGGACAGACCGAAGTTACGCTTGACTTCTCTTTCCTGTATGACCTGGTCCCCGACATGAAGGCGGAGGGCGCTTCCACGACGAATATTTCCGTGACGGCGATTGATGAGAACGACAAATCCGCCTTCAAGGTGTTTGCCGTGTCCGTCTCCCAGTAAATCAGCGAACGACCCCGACCAGGAAAAGATTGACCATCGGCCGGGTCGGACAATTGGTGGTGAGGGTCAGCATGATGACCGTTTCACCCTTTTCCAGCGAGGAAGTATCCAGGGTAACCGGGATGCTTCCTTTTTTGCCGGCGGGGGTATCGGCCGGAAGACGGAAGGAAAGGGCCTCATTGTCAGCATCGATGCTGTAGATGTGCAGCGGTGACTTCCCCTTGTTGGTAAAGGAAAAAACCGCTTCTACTTTCTTCCCGGCCGGTACGATGTCGAAATTGACGGAACTTTCGTCAAAAACGGGCTGTGCGCTGGCTTTGCGGCGCTCTTCGTCCCAGGATTCAAAGTTCTCCTTCGAAAAGGCACGGACGGTAATGGGTTTCCCCTTCCTGCCTCCGACGACGGGCGTGGCGTGATAGTCGTTCCATCCCCAGAGACTGCGGTCGGCCCGGACGGTAAAATGGAGGGTCGCCGTGCTTCCGGCAGGGATGGGAGAAGGTTCGACGTGGAGGGTGAGCTGCGGTGAAACGTCGGTGAAAGATACCGAAAGAGGGGTCTTCCCGAGATTGGCGACCTGGGCCGTTTCGCTGACCGATTCGCCCTGAGAGACGTTTCCGGCCTTGTATTCCAGAGTCTTCATACCGAAAGCCCCGAGCTTGTGGACTCCGAAGAGCTCGCTCAGGGCAACTTTCTTTTCATGGACCACACCCTGTAACCGCAGGATGACAGGCTTTTTAAGCCCTGCGATGTAGACTGTCAGTGTCTTGTCGAAGGGCAGGGGACCGTCCTCGTTCTTGTAGGTGGCAGAGATGGTGCCTGTCTTGCCGGGTTGGATCGGCTCGCGCGTCCATCGCGTATCCGTACAGCCGCAGGATGTCACGACTTCGAAGATAGCGATCGGCTCCTTGCCGATATTCTTGACGGTAAAAGTGCAGGACAGGGGGCCGTCGGTAATGCTGACATCGCCGAAATCATGGACGGTCTTGTCGAACTCCACGACATCCCCCACGTTGACGGCTTCCTCCGTCGTCCACTCGGGCTCGATAGCCATGGTGGGCTCTTCCGTCATTTGGCCCAGGGTTTGCATAGCCTGTGTCAATTCAGCGCTCCGTGCGTTGCGGCAGCTGCAAAGGGTCGCAAGGACCGTAATACCGATTAGTAATGTTCTCATATCGCAAAGTTAATTTCGATTGTTTGAAAATCAAATAAAATGCCTAAATTTGTGTCTAATTTCAGTGACGATTAAAAGACTGTAAAAAAATAACAACAATTTAAAGGATTTTATTATGGCTTACAAGATCAATCCCGACCTCTGCATGGCTTGCGGAACTTGCCAGGGCGAATGCCCGACCGGCGCCATTTCCGAAGGTGATGTCTACAGCATCGACCCGAACATCTGCATTGACTGCGGTACTTGCGCCGGTGTTTGCCCGGCCGAGGCCATCGCTCCGGAGGAGTAAGGTTTTCCCCGGGAATACCGGTAGGAAACACAAGGAAATGAATGAGGTCGACTAAATCGGCCTCTTCTTTTTTGTGCTCCAAGCTTCGCAGCGGCGGCATTTTGCCTCTGAGCGGGAGCTCGCCAATGGCTGCGGCCTGTCTGGCTGGAAGCCGTGCCCTTCAAGACATAAAGAGAGGGAGACCTCAAGTCATTTTGACTTTGTGGGGTCTCCCTCTTCTTTTCTGTATTTGGCCGCAGGAACTACTCGTTTTCCGCCGTGTTGGCAGGCTTCATGACGATCTCTATCATGTTGCCCTTGGAAAGAATCTCCTGCAGGGTTTGCTGGATGACGGTGCGGTTGAGACCGTTGATGGCCGCTTCGCGGAGGGCGTCCTTGTCCTCTCCGTAGATGACATAATTCTCGATGGCGCCGTGCCAGTAGCCGTTGGTCACCCGGTTTTCGGGAATGTTCTTCCTGAGGTTGAGGACGGCGTTGGTAACTTCCTCGTCAGTAGGGCCGTTTTCCGCCAGGTCACGGATCCCCTCGACGGCCAGTTCGCGCAGGCGGTCGCACACAGACGGGCGGCAGTCGAAATAGACC
>JAGAHD010000123.1 GCA_017627255.1 Bacteroidales bacterium
CCGGGAGGATTTCCATTTATCATAGGCGGTTTGGCCTGGTCTGGCTATGGAGTATATCAAACAATTTCCGCTTCGAATACAGTTCGTGACCTTACCAACGATATTAATTCTGCCATCCTTCCTTCTGGAGTTACTCCTCAAATATCGCAAGACGGATTAGGTGTTCGATTCAGTTTTTAGTAAGATTTTTTACTATTCCTCCTCCTTCTCCAGGAGGACTTCCTCCAAAAATGGGAAATATTTGGGAAGTAAAAAGACAAAAAAACCAGGACTCAAACCCTGGTTTTATACTTGTAACTTATTGATTATCAAATCAATACTCCTCCTCATTCCACATAAAATCCTCTTTGGTAGGATAATCGGGCCAGATATCTTCGATGGATTCGTAGATATCGCCGTCCTCATCAAGTTCCTCCAGATTCTCAATCACCTCCTCGGGGGCGCAGGTACGGGTGGCATAATCAATGAGTTCTTCTTTGGAGGCCGGCCATGGAGCATCGTCAAGGCTGCTTGCAAGTTCGAGTGTCCAATACATAGTCGTGTCAATTAGATGTTAGTTATCAGTCAATTAAGGGTCCAATCCCTTATCAGGGCTGCAAATATAGACAAAAAATCTTTATAATGGATTTTTTTCGCTAATTTTGCACCCTGATCAGAAAGGATTGCAGCAAATACAATACCATGGCATATAGAAAGATAGAAGAATACGACGAAAAAACCACACAGGAACTGGCTTCCCATATCAAGGCCATCCTGAACCTTCTGGGGGAAGATCCCGACCGGGAAGGGCTCCTCAAAACGCCGGAACGCGTTGCCAAAGCCTGGCAGTTCCTGACCCAGGGATATGAGCAGGACGGCACCGCTATCCTACAGTCGGCCATCTTCAATGAGCCTTACAACCAGATGGTTATCGTCCGGGACATCGAACTATTCTCCCTTTGCGAGCATCATATGCTGCCCTTCATCGGAAAGGCCCACGTCGCCTACATCCCCAACGGGCGAATCACCGGCTTGTCCAAGATTGCACGCGTGGTGGAAACGTATGCCCGCCGCCTCCAGGTCCAGGAACGCCTGACCGAACAGATCCGGGACTGCATCCAGTCCTCGCTCCATCCGCTCGGCGTTGCCGTGGTCATCGAAGCCATGCACACCTGCATGTCCATGCGGGGCGTCCAGAAATCCAATGCTGTCACGACGACATCCGCCTTCTCCGGCATCTTCCTGAAATCGGACCGCACCCGCAACGAATTCCTGGAATTGATCGGAAAATAATCAGCGGGACATCCCGACAAAATACTGGAACAACGCCAGCCACGATGGATCGGAAAGGGCCATCTTTTCCGGATGGAACTGGACGGCGAGAACATGTTGCCCGTATTCAAAGGCTTCCACGACGCCGTCTGCCGCCCGGGCCGTCACCCGGATGTCCCGGGCGGGGTCTTTCACGGCCTGATGATGGAAGGAACTGACCGAAAGCGAATCACTTCCATACAACCGGAACAGCACACTCCCCTGCTCCACACCGATCCGGTGCCATACCCCTCCATTATGCTCCCCGGCACCTTCCCACTGCGTCGGAAGATCCTGCACAAGCGTTCCGCCCAGGACGACATTCAGCAGCTGGGCGCCCCGGCAGATTCCCAAAACCGGTTTTCCGGAAGAAAGTGCCGCCTTGGCCAGAGCCATGTCGCTCCGGTCCCTGACAGAATCGATCTCAACCGTTTCATTCCATATTTCCTCTCCATATGCGCCCGGCGTAAGATCGGCTCCTCCGGAGAAGATAATCCCGTCCACCGAAGCGACAAGCCGCTCCGCCTGGGCAGGATCCTCCACGACCGGAAGGATCACCGGATCTCCGCCCGAGCGGGAAACGGCATCGACGTAGGCGGATGCGAGCATCACAGCGCCTTCATCGGAACGGGAACTGGAAATGCCAATCAAAGGCCGGCGTCCTGTCTGCCTGCAACTGCAGACAGACAGGAGCGCCAGGACGATAATCAGGAAGCGTCTCACGTTATTTCAGATAAGCGTCCGTAACCACTTTCTGGCTCCGCGAGATGAAATCACTCAGCGCCTTACCTTTGAGCATGCCGTTGGCAAGCAGGGCCAGGTCCACGATCTGATGCAGGATCTCATTCTTCTCCGCAAAGGCTTCCACCTCGCTCCGATGCGCCTTACGCACCGCTTCACGGGCTTCCCGGGCATGGTTCTTCTCTTCATCGGATGCATCGGACGGGGCCTCGGCCGGCAGCTCGCCCTGAGGGGCGACCTCTGACTTCTTGGCATCCCAGACCTTCGCCACCAGCGGATGCTGCATGTTCACCGTGATATTGTAGCTCTCCGGCATCTCGCCATAGAAATTCATTCCCCCGCCCAACGCGCTCATCTCACGATAGCGACGCATGAACTCGCTCTGGGTAATGAGGATCGGCGCAGCATCTTCGCCCAGGTTGTCCCCGGTCACATAATAATCCTTACCGGCAGGAAGGACCGCCTTGAAGAGATTCTCCAGGTCATAGCGCTCATCCTCCTTCATCTCCAGCTTGACTTTCTCCTCCTTCGGAATCAGATTCTCGACCGCGTCGGAATCCACACGGGCAAAACGGCTGTCCGTCAGCTTCCGCTCCAGAAGATTGACATAGTGCGAATCCAGTTCACAGTCCATCAGGAGGACATCGTAGCCTTTGTTCTTCGCCGCCTCGATGAAGGCATACTGGCCTTCCACGTCAGTCGCATACAGATAAACCAGTTTCTTATCCTTGTCGGTCTGGGTGCCTTCCACGGCAGCCTTGTACTCATCGAAGGAGAAATACTTGCCGTCAGTATTCTTCAGAAGGGCAAACTTGAGGGCCCGGTCGCAGAACTTCTCGTCAGAAAGCATACCGTACTCGATGAACAACTTGAGGTTGTCCCACTTGGCTTCCAGGTCCTTCCGCTGGTTCTTGAAAATGTCTTCCAGGCGGTCGGCCACCTTCTTTGTGATGTAACCGGAAATCTTCTTCACGTTGGCATCACTCTGGAGGTAACTTCTGGACACGTTCAGAGGGATATCCGGAGAATCGATGACACCGTGCAGCAGGGTCATGAAATCCGGAACGATATTGTCCACATGGTCCGTCACGAACATCTGGTTGCAGTAGAGGGAGATCTTGTTGCGCTCCACCGCTACGCGGTCCTTCAGTTTCGGGAAATACAGGATACCGGTCAGGTTGAACGGATAATCCACATTCAAGTGGATATAGAACAGCGGCTCCTCGTTCATCGGATACAAGGTCCGGTAGAATGCCAGGTAATCCTCCTCCTTGAGTTCGGACGGAGCCTTGGCCCACAGCGGTTCCACGGAATTGATGACCTTGTCCTTGTCGGTATCGACATATTTCCCGTCTTTCCATTCCTGTTCCTTGCCGAAGACTACCGGAACGGGCATGAACTTGCAGTACTTGTTCAACAGTTCCCCGATACGGGATTGGGAAGCGAATTCGTCAGAATCGTCATCAAGGTACAAGGTGATGACGGTGCCACGGTCGGACTTGGAAGAGTCTTCCATTTCATAGGCCGGAGAACCGTCGCAGCTCCACAGGACGGCTTTGGCCCCCTCTTTCCAGCTCAGCGTATCGATCGTCACCTTCTTCGAAACCATGAAGGCGCTGTAGAATCCCAGGCCGAAATGGCCGATGATATTGCCGATCTGGTCCTTGTATTTCTCCAGGAATTCGCCGGCGGAAGAAAAGGCGATTTGATTGATATACTTGTCGACTTCCTCCTCCGTCATACCGATACCGTTATCGATGACTTTCAGGGTTTTGGCCTTTTCGTCCAACTCGATCCTGACCTTCAGGTCACCGATTTCGTCCTTGCAGTCGCCCGAGGCGGCGAGCGCCTTCATCTTCTGGGTCGCATCCACTGCATTCGCCACCAGCTCGCGCAGGAAAATCTCATGGTCACTGTACAGGAACTGCTTGATAACGGGAAAAATGTTTTCGGTAGTCACACCGATCTGTCCTTTGTTTGCCATATCTTCTTTTACATTTTAGATTTCTCGACCTCGCTCGAAAACAAGCGAAAACCGGCGCCGCACGGCGGCACCGGTCAGGAAAACGTCAAATAACAAGCCAGACCCGAAGGACTGACAATTTGTCACTCCTATTTGTACAGGAAACGCTTGATGGACATCTTCGGCGTCTTTTCGAACGGGCGGTCCATCAGTTCCACCTTGGAAATCTGGCTGTAGGAAGGGAGCTGACGGTTGGATCCCAGGCGGATGTTCTCAGGAATTTCCGCCTTGGCCTCGGCGTCGAGAAGCGCCTTCGCGACCGCCTGCTCATCCTGGTACACCAGGGCGACCAGTTTGCCTCCCCGGTCCACGACCACGGATTCCATCACGTAAGGCTGGTTGTTGACAACCGCCTCGACCTCTTCAGGATAGATGTTCTGGCCGGAAGGCCCCAGGATCATATTCTTGGAACGACCGCGGATAAAGATGTTCCCTTCCGCGTCGATGACTCCCAGGTCACCCGTCCGCAGCCAGCCGTCCTCGGTGAAGGCGTTGGCCGTCGCCTCAGGGTTCTTGAAGTACCCGATCATGATGTTTTCGCCCCTGGCCTGGATTTCGCCCACGACATGCTGCGGGTCATCGGAATCGATGCGGACTTCCGCACAGTCGACGGCCTTGCCGCAGGAACCGGCCACATACTTGGTCCAGTGTTCGTACGCAAGCAGAGGACAAGCCTCTGTCATGCCATAGCCCACCAGATACGGGAACTTGATCTTCTTGAAAACCCGCTCCACCTCCGGATTGAGGGGCGCACCGCCCATGATGAATTCCTGGACGTTGCCGCCGAAAGCCTGCTCAAGGCCGGAACGGACCTTGCTGTAAATGAGGGAATTCAGTCCCGGAACCTTCAAGGCGATTTTCACCAGCGGCTTGTCGAGGATCGGCTTGATCTTGGATTTGTAAATCTTTTCCATCACCAGCGGCACCGTGATCAGCAGGTAGGGCTTCACCTCGGCAAAGGCTTTCATGAGGGCCGCCGGAGTCGGAGCTTTCCCCATCCAGTAAATAGAGGTACCGTTGCAGAGGGGATAGATGAACTCGATCACAAGGCCGTACATATGGGCCATCGGAAGCATGGAGACCATCTTGTCGCCGGCCGGCACATGACGCTGGCTGAAATCCACATTGGCGGAGAAATTCCGGTAGGTCAGCATGACGCCCTTCGGGTCGCCGGTGGATCCGGAGGTATAATTGATGGTGGAAAGATTGTCCCAGTTATCCGTCGGGAACACGACGTCGTCCGGACCGAACCCGGAAGGATATTTCTGGGCAAACAGTTCATCCAGATGGGAATACATCTCCCTGATCTTTTCGTCACGGCAATATAGGATATCCCAGGTGTCGACATCGAAAGCCACCCGGACGCCGGGCATCTGTTCCGGATCCAGTTTCTTCCAGCGGTCAGCATCCGTGAAGAGGGCGATGCTTTCGGAATGGTTCACCAGTCCCATGACGCTCTCCGGCTTGAAGTCAGCCAGGATGGGCACGATAACGGTTTCATAAGTATTGACCGCCAGATAAGCGAAGCCCCAGCGGGCGCCGTTCTTGGCCCAGAGGGCGATCTTTTCCCCTTTCTGGAATCCGGCTTTTTCAAACACGATGTGGAAACGGGCGATGTCAGTGGCCATCTGCGCATAGGTAAAACTGTCGCCGCCGATGGTATTGAGTGCGGGCTTGTCCCAATATTTGCGGGTTGCAGCCTGCAACCGTTCAAGATAATGCGGATACTTTTTTTCCATTCGGTTCACGTTTATGATACTGCGGGCAAAGTTAGCAAAAAAACGCTAATATTCGTATCTTTGCGGGATAATTGGATTGACTATGAGACGCAAACCCATCATCGCCCTCATCTATGATTTCGACGGGACCCTTTCACCTGGCAACATGCAGGAATTCGGATTCATCCAGGCCATCGGACAGACGCCGGCCGAATTCTGGGCCAAGAGCGACGGTATTGCCCGGGGACAGGATGCCTCCAACATCCTCGCCTACATGAAACTCATGTTCGACGAGGCCAGGCGCAGCGGCATCCACCTTACCCGTGAGGATTTCAAGCGGTATGGTGCCGACATCAAGCTGTTCGAAGGCGTCCGGGAATGGTTCCGCAATGTCAACAACTACGGGGAGTCCCGGGGCGTCAAGGTCGAGCACTATATCAATTCGTCCGGACTCAAGGAAATCATTGAAGGCTCCCCCATCGCCCGGGAATTCAAGCATATCTTTGCAGGCAGTTTCATTTATGACGAGAAAGGCGAGGCGGAATGGCCCGGCATCGCCGTGGACTACACCGGAAAGACCCAGTTCCTGTTCAAGATCCAAAAAGGCATCTTTTCCTCGCGGGACGCCAAGCGCGTGAACGAATCCATCGCTGACGAAAACAAGCGCATCCCGTTCACCAACATGATTTATTTCGGCGACGGGGAAACGGATGTCCCCTCCATGAAAGTTGTCGGCATGTTCGGCGGATCTTCGATCGCCGTCTTCGATCCTGCCCAGCCCCACAAGCGGGATATTGCCCGGAAACTCCTCCGCCAGGGCCGTGTAGGGTACATCACGCCGGCCAATTACAGCCGGGACAGCCGGACCTTCCGGCTGGTATGTGCCATCATCGACAAGATAAAAGCGGACAATGAATTGAAACTTTTGTCGCGATATAAATAATTTTTTGTACTTTTGCAGGCGGAAATCAAGCATTTCCACGATGTTTCACCAAATACTTTTTTATGAGATTCAAAAATGAAGAGACTCCTGGTTGTTTGCGCAGCAGCGTTGCTGCCTTGCTTCCTTGTGTCCGCACAAGAGGCTGACAACTCCGGCCGCAGTGTCGGGTTGTCCGTTATTCCGAGATTAGACCTTGCTCCGGAATTCAGTGACGGAAATGGCAATTTCACACTCGGTAATTCATCTCTTTATTCACTTTTCGAAGGTGCTCTCTCAGAAAACCTTTCTTTCAGCGTCGCCAATCACTGGCTGGGCTTCTATTCCATTGAGAAAGGACTTTGGGCCGAAGATACCAAGGCTCTCTACCAGAACACCCTGAAACGCACCTCCAACTGGCTTGACTGGGCGAACCTCACCTATTCTGCCGGCGATTTCTCCGTTACCCTGGGCAAGGATATGGTCACGACCGGCGGTCTGGAGTTCGATGATTACGACTTCGACGTCCATCCCTTCCTCGCTTCCTCCCTCTGGAACGGTTTCGACTGCTACCAGTGGGGTGCCAAATTAGGCTGGACCCCTTCCGAAAGCCATGAGTTTACTTTCCAGGTAACCACTTCCCCCTACGTGGATGACTTGTTCGGCAAGCCCTGGTTCAACTATTCCCTGGGATGGAGAGGCACCATCGCGGATGCCGTCCAAACCATCTGGAACGCAACGGCCATCCAGCAGTACTCGAATGAGTTTTTCTGGCTGGCAACCTTAGGCCAGCGGGCCGAACTGGGCAACTGGACCGTGGGTCTGGACCTCTCAAACGCCAGCATGATGGAAGGAGACCTGGCCTATGGCCTGACTGTCATGCCTTCTGTCTCCTATACACTTTCCGAATCCATGGATTTCTTCGCCAAGGGCGGATGGGAAACCTTCCTCGCTAAGAATGACGGCTTGAGCAGCAATACCTGCTGGTGGGCCGGCGCCGGCATGAACTGGTATCCCGTCGAGAATCTCCGCATCCATGCCCTGGGCGGTTATAACTCTTTATGGGAGTGCGCATCTGTCTCCCTGGGTGTTACTTACTATCTGAGATTCGGAAAATGAGCGAAACAGACAAAATCATTGAAATCCAGCACCTTTCCAAATCCTTCGGTGACAAGAAAGTACTGGAAGACATCAACTTGTATATACGCCGCGGCGAATTCATCACCCTCCTGGGTCCCTCCGGATGCGGCAAAACCACCCTCCTGCGGATGATTGCGGGCTTTCTCCAGCCGGATGAAGGCTCCCTCCTCATGGACGGGAAGGAACTTGCCGGCATCCCACCGCATGAGCGCCCCCTGAATACCGTCTTCCAGCGCTATGCCCTGTTCCCGCACCTGGACGTGTATGACAATATCGCCTTCGGCCTCAAACTCAAGAAAGTGCCCGAGGAAGAAATTGAGAAACGCGTCCGGAAGGTCCTCAAACTCGTCGCCATGTCCGACTATGAAGACCGCGACGTGGAAACCCTCTCCGGCGGCCAGCAGCAGCGTATCGCCATCGCCCGCGCCATCGTCAACCAGCCGAAGGTACTCCTCCTGGACGAACCTCTCGCCGCCCTGGACCTCAAGATGCGCAAGGACATGCAGATCGAACTCAAGGAGATGCACCGGAAACTCGGCATCACCTTCATCTACGTGACCCACGACCAGGAAGAAGCCCTGACCCTTTCCGATACCATCGTCGTCCTCAACGAGGGCCGCATTCAGCAGATCGGCACGCCCGTGGATATCTACAATGAGCCGGTCAACTGCTTTGTCGCAGATTTCATCGGCGAGAGCAACATCCTGAAAGGACGTATGCTGCGCGACCGCCGCGTGGCTTTCATCAAACATGAGTTCGACTGCGTGGATGAAGGCTTCGGCGAGGATGTCCCCGTCGATGTCGTCGTCCGTCCGGAAGACATCTATTTCACGACCGATCCCGGAAAATGCCAGTTCAAGGCGAAGGTCAACACTTGCACCTTCAAGGGCGTCCACTACGAAATGTGGGTGGACACCGACACCGGTTACGAACTCATGATCCAGGACTATGACGCCTACCCGGTCGGCAGCGAAGTCATGCTCTACATCGACCCGGACGACATCCAGGTCATGAAAAAGGAACGCGTCTGCAATACCCTGTACGGCACAGTCAAGGATGAGGAGACCGTCGAACTGCTCGGCTGCGATTTCCCGCTCAGAAGCAGTTTCGAGGCAGGCACCGAGGTCAAGGTGGAGATTCCTTTCGATGCCATCGACCTGATGGACAATCTCGACGACGGAGTCATCGACGGCGAGGTCCACGTCATCCTGTACATGGGCAACCATTACCACCTCACTATCAAGACCGAAGACGGGGATTCCCTCTGGGTCGACACGAACGACATCTGGGACAAGGGCGACCTTGTGGGAATCCGCCTGGTTCCTGAAAAAGGCATCAAGATTACAAAGAAAGATGAGTAAGAGAAGCAACTGGAGCATCCCGTACGTCGTCTTCCTCGTACTGTTCGTCGTGCTCCCGCTGGTGCTCGTGCTGGTGTATGCCTTCCAGGACAACTCCGGCCACTTCACCCTCGGGAACATCACAAAGTTCTTCACCGACAAAGACGCCCTCTCAACCTTTGCCGTCTCCCTGGAGGTCGCCCTTGAAAACACGCTCCTGTGCATCCTGATCGGATATCCTGCCGCCTGGATCCTGTCGAACAAGCAGTACAACAAGAGCGCCGTCACCATCGTGCTTTTCATCATGCCGATGTGGATCAACGCCCTGATGCGAACCCTCGCCACCGCCCAGCTTTTCACGATGCTCGGCATCACCCTGGGCAAGGGGACGCTCCTGTTCGGTATGGTCTACGACTACCTTCCGTTCATGATCTACCCGATCTACAACGTGCTTTCCAAGATGGACAAGTCCTATGCAGAAGCGGCCGTCGACCTTGGCGCCACGCCATGGAAAGCCTTCTGGAAGGTGACCGTTCCTCTCTCCATGCCGGGCGTCACCAGCGGCATCCTGATGGTCTTCATGCCTACGGTGTCCACGTTCGCCATCTCGGAATTCCTGACCAACAACAAGATCAAGCTGTTCGGTACCATCATCCAGGAGAACATCAATTCCTCCATGTGGAATTACGGTGCGGCCCTTGCCCTCATCATGCTGGTCATCATCGGTATCACATCCCTGTTCTCCAAGGATAAGGAAGAAATGGAAGGAGGTCTGATATGAGCAAGTTCTTCGCCAAACTCTACATTTGGGTCCTGCTGGTAGTCCTGTATGCACCGCTGGTGTTCATCGCCGTGTTTTCCTTTACCGAAAGCAAGGTCCTCGGCAGCTGGGAAGGGTTCTCCACCCATCTGTACCAGAATCTCCTGACCGGCCAGATGCAAGGCAACGCCTCCCTGCTCGCCGCCGTGAAAAACACCCTGTTGATCGCCCTGGTCGCCGCCGCCTTCTCCACCCTGCTGGGGACGATCGCGGCCATCGGGATCCACAATCTCCGGGGGCGGAAAAAGAAGGTCGTCACCTTCCTCAACAACATCCCGATGATCAACCCGGACATCATTACCGGTGTATCCCTGTTCCTGCTGTTCGTATTCCTTCATTTCAGTCAGGGATACGTGAGCGTGATCCTGGCCCATATCACCTTCTGCACGCCGTATGTCGTGCTGAGCGTGCTTCCGAAACTCCAGCAGATGAATCCCAATATCTATGAAGCGGCCCTGGACCTCGGCGCCACGCCATCCCAGGCTCTCTGGAAGGTGCTCGTTCCCGAACTCAAACCCGGCATGATTTCCGGATTCATCCTTGCTTTCACGATGTCGCTCGACGATTTCGCCGTCACGTTCTTCACCCGTGGCACCATCGGCCTCGACACCCTCTCCACCTATATTTATACGGATGCGCGCAAAGGCGGTCTTACGCCTGAGCTCCGTCCGCTCATGACCCTCATTTTCCTGATTATCCTCATCCTCCTGGTCATCATCAATGTCCGCCAGGACCGCATGAACAAACAAAACGCCAACCGATGAAAAGAATCATCCTTCCCCTGGCTGCCGCCCTGCTGCTGTGCGGATGTGCCGAGGACCGCTCCCAGGTCCTGAAAGTGTACAACTGGTCCGACTATATCGACGAGGAAGTCATCCCCGAGTTCGAAGCATGGTACGAAGAGCAGACCGGAGAAAAAGTCAAAGTCATTTACCAGACCTTCGACATCAACGAAACCATGCTTTCCAAGATCGAGAAAGGACATGAGGACTATGACGTCGTTTGCCCGTCCGACTATATCATCGAACGCATGCTCCGCAGTGACCTCCTGCTGCCCCTGGACCGCAATTTCGGTTCCACTCCGAACTATATCGACGAGAACCTTTCCCCCTACATCCGTTCCTGCTTCGACAAGATGGACGGAAACGGAAAGAACGCCAACGACTATTCCGTGGGTTACATGTGGGGGACGACCGGCATCCTGTACAACGCCAAATACGTGACCGACGAGGAAGCGTCCACGTGGGACATCATCCGCAATCCCAAGTTTGCCGACAAGATCTTCATCAAGGATTCCGCCCGTGACGTCTACTCCCAGATCATCCTCAAACTGAAGGAAAAGGATATTGCCGAAGGCAAAGTGGACATAGACCAGCTGATGAACTACACCTCCGACGAGGATATCGCCGCCGTGGAACAGTACATGAAACAGGCGAAGGAACTCGTGGCCGGCTGGGAGGCAGATTTCGGCAAAGACCAGATGGTACAGGAACTCGGCTGGGTGAACCTCACCTGGAGCGGAGACGGCGTATGGGCTATCGATGAGGCCGCAGAACAGGGTGTCGACCTGCGCTATTCCCTCCCGAAGGAAGGCTTCACCGTGTGGTTCGACGGATGGGTCATTCCCAAGTTCGCCCAGAACGTCAAGGCCGCCAGCTACTGGATCAACTTCATGAGCCGTCCGGACATCGTCATCCGCAATGTCGAAGCGACGGGATACGTTTCCGTGAGCGGTGCTCCCGAGGTCCGCGAAGCCTTCACCGACGAAGAATTCGAGCCGGTCGACCTTTCCTATTTCTTCTCCCCTGCCGACACGGCCGTCTGCGCCAATCCGGTCCTTTACCCGGACAAGGCCGACATCAACCGCTCCACCCAGGAGCATGACTGGGGCGAGAACACCGAAAAGCTCATTACCATGTGGTCACGCGTAAAGGGAGACAACGCCAATGTCTTCACGTACGTCTTTATCTTCGCGGCCCTTGCCGCTGTCAGCATTGCCGCAATTGTGGTGAATGCCCGCAAGAACCGCCGCCGTCGTAGCCGCAGGAGAAGATAAGGCCCTGTATTTCAACGCCAAAGAGGGTGACTAGAAGTCGAGAGACGGATAGTCACCCTCTCTTTATATCTTGAAGCCGAGGCTTCGAGCAGGGCGGTCAGCAGACACTGACGGGACTCAGTTCACGCCGTTCCCTCCCACAATCTCCTTCGTCCCGCGTGCCACGGAACTCGCATCTTGCGGGCCCCTTCCCTGCCCGTGTCCGGGGGTAGACGCGCCCACCAGCGCCTGTTGCCCGCCCTGCATCTGCGCCTCATCTACAGCCTAAAAAATAAGCCACAAAGACACATCAGCAATCGCAACGAGGGAAGCCTCTTTCCCGTATATCTTTCCGACATGGTGCCGACATCCCATAAAAAAAGAGGCCGACTCAATTGAGTCGACCCCGTAAATCCATTGGGAATCTCCCGGAAATTACTTAACCTTGATGGTGACGCAACGGTTCTTGGCAGGAGTGTCGTAGACGTTGTTGGTGTCACCCTCGGCGATGGACTCGATGTTGCCGGCAGCAGCACCGAACTTGTTGACGAGGAGGTTCTTGACAGTCTCAACACGCTTCTCGGAGAGCTTCATGTTGCCACGGGCAGTACCGGTCTGCTTGTCAGCGGAGCCGATGAGCTGGAGCTCAGTGTTGCCGTCGACGACATTGTTGGCGAAGTACTCGAGGTGGGCGATCTCACGCTGGGAGAGCTTGGAGGAACCAAGATCGAAGTAAACGGTAGCCGGGGAAACAACCTTAGCCTCAACAGCGGTGAACTTGCCGTTCTTGTAGAGGTAGGTCTGACCGTCGACGAGGTTGCGGAACGGAGCGAGTTCCTTCTCGAGGGCAGCCACCTTGTTCTGGAGGGCATTGTACTGCTCGACAGTGAAAGGAACAGGGATGACAACCGGAGTGATGGAGCTGTGACGGTCGAAGTTGGTCTTGCCGAGGTTGAAGGCGAGGCCGACGGTAGCGCTCGGGAGACCGAGATAACGGCCGATGAAACCCTTGGCACCGTAAGCTTCAGCGCGGGCGACAAGCAGGCTGAGGTCGAGGGTCAGACCGACGCGGTCGCCCAGACGGAACATGTTGTACAGACCGGCACCGGCAGCGAACTCGTTATCGGTAGCCTTGCCACCATGGTTGAGACGGAGGACACCAGTGGTAGCATAAGGAATGAAATTCCAGACGCGGGTTTCCTTGTAACCGTCGATGCTATTGGAAAGATTCCACATGAAATCGCCATGGAAATAGTTGTAAGGGGCCTTCTCGAACACACCGCTCTTGGCCGTGTTGTTCCAGCCATGCCAACCGGCACGGATACCGACGGCAGGAGTGAACCACTTGCCGACATTGACATCGGTAGCGATACCAAAGTTACCGAGGCCATAGCCCTTTTCGAGGACAGAGTTGACACCGCCACCAATACCGATGAAGATATTGTCGAAGGCGCCGTTGGTTTCATAGGCACCGCGGACAACCTTACCGTTCTCGTCGCGGTTGGCATTCTCCTGAGCGTTGGCGTTCATGGAGAAGAGGAGGCTTGCAGTTGCAAGGGCTCCGAGAATCATTTTGATACCTTTCATAATAAAAAGAATTACATTAACTTTCACATCTAACGCAAGGGTAAACTTGCGACACACAATGCAAAATTAGATATTTTTTTCCGAGAATACAAATATTCCCCCAGTTTTTTGATTTTATTGAAAATGCAAAAAAGCGGTGTATCTTTGTATTATGAAATTCAGACTCCAGTCTACATACCAACCTTCCGGCGACCAGCCGGCAGCCATTGACGGGCTCTGCCGTGCCCTGGACCAAGGCGTGGATGCCGTGACACTCCTCGGCGTGACGGGATCGGGCAAGACGTTCACCATGGCAAATGTCATCCAGCGGCTGCAGCGTCCAGCCCTCGTGCTGAGTCACAACAAAACCCTCGCCGCCCAGCTCTATGGTGAATTCAAGGCTTTTTTCCCGGACAACGCTGTCGAGTATTTCGTCTCCTACTATGACTATTACCAGCCGGAAGCCTATATTCCGACGACGGACACGTATATCGAGAAAGACCTGAGCATCAACGATAAAATCGATGAACTCCGGGTCAGCGCCGCATCGGCGCTGATGTCCGGGCGGCGGGATGTCATCGTTATCTCCAGCGTATCCTGCCTGTACGGCATCGGAAATCCGGATGACTTCCATGACCAGACCGTGACGATCCGCAAAGGGGAGCAGATGTCCATGACCCGGCTCCTATACCGGATTGTCGACGCCCTCTATTACCGGACGGAAACAGATTTCAAGCGCGGTTCCTTCCGGGTCAAGGGGGATACGGTGGACATTTTCCTCGGCGGAGCGGACTATGCCGCCCGCATTGAGTTTTTCGGCGACGAAGTGGACAGTATCGCCCTCATCGATCCGGTGACGGGAGCCCGTTTCGAAGAACTCGACAAGATCGACCTCTACCCCGCCAAGAATTTCGTCACCTCCAAGGAGAAAGGGGCCATGGCCGTCAGCCAGATCCAGGACGACCTGGTCCGGCAGGTCGAGTATTTCGAAAGCGTCGGGAAATTCCTGGAAGCCAAGCGACTCAAGCAGCGCGTGGAATACGATATCGAGATGATCAAGGAAATGGGGTACTGCCCTGGCGTGGAAAACTATTCCCGCTATTTCGACGGACGGAAACCGGGACAGCGTCCCTTTACGCTGATCGACTATTTTCCGGACGATTTCCTCTGCTTCATCGATGAGAGCCACGTCACGCTTCCCCAGATCCGTGCCATGTACGGCGGCGACCACTCCCGCAAGGAAACGCTGGTAGAGTACGGTTTCCGCCTTCCGGCCGCTTCGGACAACCGCCCCCTCACCTTCGATGAATTCGAGCAGATTACCCACCAGACCGTCTATGTCAGCGCGACCCCTGCCGATTATGAACTGGAGAAGTCGGGAGGACTTGTCGTCGAACAGATCGTCCGCCCGACCGGACTGCTGGACCCGCCCATCGAAGTCCGCCCGACCCAGAACCAGGTCGACGACCTCATGGAGGAAATCCGAAAGCGGGCCGAAGCCGACGAGCGCGTACTGGTGACAACGCTCACCAAGCGGATGGCGGAGGAGCTCGACAGCTACTTCGGACGCATGGGGGTCCGGTGCCGGTATATCCATTCGGACGTGGATACGGCGGAACGGGTTGAAATCATCGAAGATTTCAAGAACGGACTGTTCGACGTGCTGGTCGGTGTAAACCTGCTCCGGGAGGGCCTGGACATCCCGACAGTCTCCCTTGTCGCCATCCTGGATGCCGACAAGGAGGGCTTTCTCCGCAGCGGAAGAGCCCTGACCCAGACCGCGGGCCGGGCGGCACGCAACGTCAACGGTCTGGTGATCATGTATGCCGACACCATCACCCCGTCCATGGATGAAACCATCCGGGAGACCAACCGCCGCCGTCTCAAACAGCAGGAATACAACCAGTTGCATGGAATTACCCCGCAGCAGGTCCAGGTCCGCTCCAACATCCTGATGTCCGAACTCGTGACCTCGAAAGAGGATACGACCCATGTCAGCGGCTTCCTGCAGGAAGGGGCCGACCGTTCCGCGACCGGGAAACCCGTCAATCCCCGCCTCCGCAACAGCGTATCGGGCCATGTCAGTGCGGAGAACTCCGTAGCGGCACCCGCCTACGTACCCAATCCGTCCGATCTCGGCCGGGGAACCGTTTCCGTCGGACTCGGCCACGACGCCAAGCGCGAAGGCTCCTCAGCCTTCGTGGACGGTTATATCCAGGCCGACCTTGCCGCGGTCCTCCAGGATCCCGTCATCCGGTCCATGCCCCGGCCGCAAGTGGAAAAAGCCGCACAGGAAGCCAAACGCAAGATGCAGAAAGCAGCGGCTGACCTTGATTTCACCGCAGCCGCCCGATACCGTGACGAAATGTGGGCACTGGAGCAGTACCTGAAGGTCTGGAAAGACTAAACCCGGTTGACTTTCAGCACATGGCGCTGCGCCCGGATCTGGGAGACGACCTTGTCGAGTTCCACATGGGAAGGAACCAGAATCTTCAGGGAAATCTCGTAGGTTCCGCCCCGGGCATTTTCTGACACGTTGAAGGAGCGCATCGACACTTTGAAGTTATTGACCACCTCCATGATCTTATTCAGCACAGCTCCTTCCTGTGCAGCTGTAATGCGCAGGGTTACCTGGAAAGAGCCGCTGGAGGGGCTGTCCGCCCAGCGCACCTTCTGGATACGATAGGGGAAGCTCTCGATCAGCCGGGCGGCATTCGGGCAGGTGATGCGGTGGATCTTGATACCGCTCTCCCGCGTAACGAACCCGAAGACATCGTCCCCGAAAACCGGATGGCAGCAGCGCGCCATCTTGTAATCAAGTCCCTTGAGATCCCGGGCATTGATGACAAGGATGTCGTCACTGGAATCCGTCTCCAGACGGCGAACTTTCGCCGATTCAGCAGCCTGGGCCGCCTCCAGGGCCTCCTGGCGCCGCTGTTCTTCGGTCAGGATGTATTCCTTGATCTCGTTCACATCGATCTCCCCTTCCCCCACGGCGGCGAAAAAAGCGTTGACGCTTGTCATCTTGCGCTTCTTCATCATTTCCGTGAGCATCTCGTCGGGGAACTCCAACTTCCAGTTCTTCAGCCTCCTCTCCAGCAGCTCCCGCCCTGCAGATGCACGCTTGACCTCGCCTTCCGCAAGAGCCTGCTTCACTTTCTGGCGGGCCTTGGCCGTCACGACATAGTTGATCCAGTCCGGTGCCGGATGCTGGTTGCGGGAGGTAAGGATCTCCACCACGTCTCCCGTGCGGAGCTTCTCCTTGATCGGAACCGGCTTTCCGTTCACCTTTCCGCTGACGCACCGGGAACCGATGTTGGAATGGATGCTGAAGGCAAAATCCAGCACGGACGCCCCGGCGGGAAGGATCCGCAGTTCCCCGGTAGGCGTAAACACGAAAATATCCTTGGAGGGAGGATGCGGCAGGTCTTCAGGGCCGTCGGTATCCGGATGCTCCAGGGCATAGCGGACGGCTGCCAGCCACTTGTCCAGCGTTTCCTCATGCTTGATGCCTTTGTAGGACCAGTGCGAGGCGAATCCATTCTCGGCGATATCATCCATCCGCCGCGTGCGGATCTGCACCTCCACGGAGGCGCCTTCTCTGTTTTTGACCGTGATGTGCAGCGACTCGTAGCCGTTGGTCTTCGGATGGGTCACCCAGTCCCGCAGGCGGGACGTGTCCGGCTCGTATTCCTCCGTCACGAAGGAATAGACCTGCCAGCAGAGATCCTTCTCCAGTTTGGGATCATCCGGGCAGTCAATGATGAAACGGATGGCAAAAACATCATACACCCCCTCGAAAGGCACTTTCTGCTTGACCATCTTGCACCAGATGGAATAGGCGGCCTTGGTCCGGATCTTCAACTTATACCGGATACCTGCGTCCGAAAGCTTCACCTTCAGCGGCTCGATGAACTCGGCCATCAGTTTCTCCCTGTCCTTTTGGGTCGCCTTCAGTTTATTGGTAATCAGGCGATACTGCTCCGGTTCCGCATAACTCAGGTAGATATCCTCCATCTCGCGCTTCATGTTGTACAGGCCCAGCTGATGGGCAAGCGGTATGTACAGCATGAGGGTTTCCAGCACCTTGTGCTCCCGGGAAGCCTTCGGGAAAATGGAGAGCGAACGCATTACCTCAAGCCGGTCTGCCAGTTTGAGGACGGTGACACGCGGATCCGTGGAATACTGGATGATCAGCTTCTTGTAGTTTTCCGCCTCCAGCCGCGTATCCTTGGGCTTGATGGTCGCAATCTTGTTCAGGCCGTCCACCATCGTATAGATGCTCTCGTCCAGCTTCAGGGAGCGGATATCGACGTCCTTCCCCATCCGGATGGCCTCATGCAGGAAAACGGCCGCCACGCATTCGGGCGGAAGGCCGATCTCGTCGGACACGATGTGTGCAACAGCCAGCGGATGCTGGATAAACGGGGCTCCGTCGCTGCGCACAACCCCTTCCAGGGCGTTGGCAGCCACGTCATAAGCCTTTCGGATCAGGTCGCGGCCTTCCTCCGAATAATTCTGGAAAAGTTCGCTGTCCATGGTTTCCTATTTTTTCATCCGCTGCGTCAGGGCCGTCTGAAAAGCACGGGCATTCTCCATATGCTGGGCATATGTCACCGCAAAACGGTGGGACCCGTTGAAGGACGGATCGGCGCAGAAATACAGGTAGCCATGCCGGTCCGGACTCAGGACCGCTTCCAGGCAGCTTTTGGGCGGACAGGAAATAGGTCCCGGAGGAAGTCCGGCATAGAGGTAGGTATTGTACGGGGAATCGTATTCCAAGTGGCGTTTCAGCACCCGGTTCAGGGAATATCCGAAACAATAGGCGACAGTCGGGTCAGCCTGAAGTTTCATCCCGATCCGGAGCCGGTTCAGGTACACGCCCGCGATGGTCGGCTGCTCCGGGACATAGTGGGTTTCACCGTCGACGATGGAAGCGAGGGTCGCTGCCTGGACTGGAGTCAGCCCCTGGTTCCGGGCTTTTTCGATACGTTCGGCATTCCACCAGGCATCTCTCTCTTTCTTGAAACGGTCGAAGATCTCGGATACGGAAGATGTCCACAGGATCTGATAGGTATCCGGAAGGATCATGGTGAAAAGGAGCGGAGTCCGGATCCCATACCGGGCCAGCGAGTCGTCCGAAGCCGCGAAGCGGGCCACCTCTGCACTGTCCACAAGCATCTGCGCCCCGATTTTCCGCGCCAGTACGCCTGGCGTCCTGATCGAGCCCGAAAGGGTCAGGTTGACCGGTGTCTGCCATCCTTTTTCGAGCATCCGCGCCACATACTTGCTGGTGGACTTGGTATCCACCGTATAATGGCCGACCTGCATGGAGGACAGATTTCCCACCGTCCGGCGCAGGCTGCGGGAGCTGATGACCTTGCCGCTCACCAGCATGGAATCCAGGATTTCGGAAGGCTCCATGCCTGGACGGACATAGATTTCGAACGTTTCACTGAAATTAGGGACTTTGCGGTCATAATATACCCGATAGCCCCACACGCCCAGGATGACGAGGACGAGGAGGGCGGCCGCGCCACCGACCCAAAGCCACTTCCGATTTATCTCTTCCATAACAGTCTGCGTTTCTTGACAGGTCTCAACAGGATTTCATCACCTTCACGGGGCTGGTAGTCGGCCGGAAAAGCATTCATCTTGCGGACGGATTTTTCCCGGACGGCGAACCGCTGGCAGATTTCATGGAGCGTTTCATCGTCTCCGCCCACGATATACTTGTCCAGGCCCTTGGAAGCCTTTTTCTTCTTGGCATCAAGGTACACGACAGTTCCCGGATCGGGAGAGCCATCCGCCTTCAGGTCGTTGTAGCGCAGGATCTCGCGCAGAAACAGATGGTTGTCGCGGGCGATGGAGCCGTAGGTCTCTCCTGCCGTGGAATAGATGAAGGGGACGCCGTTGCGGGAATACAATTCCCGGGAAAGGGAGAAGCGATATTGTTCAATGCCCGAAGAGCCGAGCGTCTCGCCGGCTTCGATCTTCAAAGGGGATTCGGGAATGACAGCCGCTTCTTCCGCCTTCTGGGGAGCCTGCGCCTCGGCACCGCCGTCGGACAGGGATTCCTGGAGAGTCATCGTATCGAAACGCGCCAGGCCATAATCCTCGACGCACTTGATCAGCTTGGAGGCATAGGCGGGATCCGTGGCATAACCGGCCTGCTTAAGGCCGTAGGCCCATCCCTTGTAGTCCGTCGTGGCCAGGTCGAAGAGGAATTTGTAACGGTCCCTGTAGCGGAGGAAATCGGAATGGTCGCGGAAACTCTCTTCCGCATTGTCATACGCCCGGAAACACTCATTCTTCGCATCGTCATCAGCCCGGACGGAGCGTCCGTTCCAGCCCCGGTGGCACTTGATGCCGAAATGGTTGTTCCCTTCCGTGGCAAGCATGGACTGCCCGCTGCGGGACTCGATGATGCCCTGAGCCAGGGTAATGCTGGCCGGTACGCCCGTCCGGTACATCTCGTTGACGGCGATGGTGGCGTATTTGGCGATATACCGCTCCTGCGGAGTCTGGGGACCCGGGGAAGCGGCAAGGACCAGGCAGAAGGCCATGATGAGAGCGGAAACGACTTTCTTCATAACCTCAAAGATAAGGATTTTTTTCAGATTTCGTACACATCGCCGTCCGAAGCGGCGTAGGTTTCCGGGAAAACTTTCCGGCATTCCGCCTCGTAAGGTGCTGCCTCCCGCGTGCGGGAAGAATAGTGTCCGATCAGCAGGCGGCCAACCCCGGCATCCCGGGCGACAGAGGCTGCCTGGAGGGTCGTGGAATGATGGCGCAGGGCTCCCTGGTCCGCCAGCTCTTCCAGATACGTGGCTTCGTGGTACAGGACAGTGACTCCACGGAGCCATTCGGTTTCTTCCGGGAACGGGGCCGTATCACTCACGTAGGCATAACTGCGGGGCTCGAAGGGTTTGTATGCAGCCGCGGCATTGGGAATGATCCCTTCGGGCCGGAGCACATCTTCCCCGCGTTTGAGCGCCCCGATCTCCGTGAGGGTAAGCCCATACTCGGCGATCGCTTCCTTCCGGACGTTCATCATCGGCTCCTTTTCCCGGAACAGGAACCCGAACGTCTCGATTCCGTGGTTCAGCGGAAAGGCGAGCACCTGGGCCGTCTTGGTCTCCAGGATCACCTCGGGGGCCTTCATCTTCAACGGGGTGAAGCGGATCTCGAAAGCGATCCCGTCTCCGTAATAACTCAGGAAAAACTTCAGGATCGGTCCGAAACTGACCGGAGCGAAAATGTTAAGGGGTGTGCGCCGACCCTTCATGCCCAGCGTGGACAGGAGGCCGAAAATCCCGAAAACATGGTCACCGTGGATATGGGAGATGAAAACGGAATCCAGTTTCATCATCGGGACCCGGTAACGGACCATCTGGTTCTGGACCCCCTCCCCGCAATCCACAAGGAACAAGCGCCCATGCACTTGCAGTGCCTGGGCGCTCTGGTTCCTGTTCACGACGGGCATGGCCGAAGCCGTACCGAGCATCGTGACGGAAAAACTGTTCTGCGGATTATTCACCCTTCTCGAGCTTGTCCTTGAGGGCGGCGAGAGCGGAGATGTCACCAAGGGTGGTCTTCTCGATCGTGTTGTTCACCTTCTTGATGGCTTTCTTGGTGCTGTCGGCCTCGGCGTTCTCACGGGCGACTTTCGCCTCCTGATAAGTGCGGACATGGGAGACACGCACGGTACGGGTGCTGCGGCGGAGTTCAACGACCTTGAACGGAAGCTTCTCACCGACGAGGGCCTGCTTGCCGTCTTCCTTGGTCAGTTCACGGTTGAAGGCCATAGCCTCGGTACCATCCTCGAAAGTGACGGTGGCACCCTTGTCGGAGATGGCGGTAACCGTACCCTCGACCACGGTACCGACCGGGTACTTGGCCTCGAGTTCATCCCAAGGGTTCGGGGTCAGCTGCTTGTGGCCCAGGCTCAGCTTATGGCTGTTCTCGTCGAAATCGAGGATGACGACATCGATGACGTCACCGGAAGCGACGAGCTCGCTCGGATGCTTGAGCTTGTTCCAGGAAAGGTCGCTGATGTGGATCAGGCCTTCGACACCGTCCTCGAGTTCGGCGAACACACCGAAATTGGTGATATTGCGGACGGTAGCCTTGTGCTGGGAACCGACGGGATATTTCTCGCGGATGGACTCCCAAGGGTTCTGGGTCAGCTGCTTCAGACCGAGGGACATCTTGCGGGCCTCGCGGTCCAGGGTCAGGACGACAGCCTCGACCTCGTCGCCGAGTTTGAGGAATTCCTGGGCGCTGTGCAGACGCGGGCTCCAGCTCATCTCGCTCACGTGGACAAGACCCTCGACACCGGGCTCGATCTCGACGAAAGCGCCATAGTCGGCAATGGCGACCACCTTGCCCTTGACCGTGTCACCCACCTTGATATCGGCGGAAAGAGCCTCCCACGGGTGCGGGGTCAGCTGCTTCAGGCCGAGGGCGATACGCTTCTGGGCCTCATTGAAGTCGAGGACGACCACATTGATCTTCTGGTCCAGGGCGACCACCTCTTCCGGATGGGAGATGCGGCCCCAGCTGAGGTCGGTGATGTGGATGAGACCATCCACGCCGCCGAGGTCGACGAACACGCCGTAGTTGGTGATGTTCTTAACCGTTCCTTCGAGCACCTGGCCCTTCTCCAGCTTGGAGATGAGCTCGGCACGCTTGGCTTCCTGCTCAGCCTCGAGCAGTGCCTTGTGGGAGACGACCACATTGCGGAACTCCTGGTTGATCTTGACAATCTTGAAGTCCATGGTGGTGTCCACGTACACATCGTAGTCGCGGATCGGCTTGATGTCGATCTGGGAACCCGGGAGGAAGGCCTCGATGCCGAA
>JAGAHD010000124.1 GCA_017627255.1 Bacteroidales bacterium
CCGTCAGAGCGGAGCGGGCCTTTCCACAGAGCCCGGCGTAGCTCTGTCGAGCTGTAGCCGCCGAGGACCGTATATCGAGGCGGCGGTGCCAAGTGAGTCCTCAAGACTCACTCTGGAATGCAAACATAGTAACTGATTTATTGAAACAAAGTTACGAAGAAATCTTGATTCTCTTTCCCTTCATGTTTGGTGGCTTTTGGGAGGTGTTCTTGGATTATTCTTGCTTCCGATAGCTGACCATGGCTGTGACCGAGAAGACGATACCCAGGATGATGAGCCCCAGGTAACTGCCGCCAAGTTCGGCGACCGTGGTCCCCTTCAGGTACAGGCTGCGCATGATGGCGATGAAATGACGCGTAGGGAAAGCCTGTGTAACCCACTGCGCCCAAGTTGGCATAGAACCTATGGGTGTGAGCAGGCCTCCCATCAGCATGAACAGCATCACGAAGAAGAACATCACGAAGATGCTCTGTTGCAGCGTGTCGGAGAAGTTCGCCACGGTGACGGCAAAGCCGGACATGGCCAGAGCGAAGAGGAAGGCGGCCAGGTAGATTCCGCCGATGTTTCCGGCCGGCCAAAGGCCGTATACCAGGCCAACGGTCAGGATGGCCTCCGTAATGACCACCAGCCCGATGACCCAATACGGGATGAGCTTGGAAAGCGTGAAATTCAGCTTGGAGACTGGCGTGACATTGATTTGCTCGATGGTCCCCTTCTCCTTTTCCTGGACTAGGTTCAGCGCCGGAATGAAGCAGCACACCAGCAGGATCAGTATCACGATAAAGGCCGGAATCATATAGAAACGATAATCCAGCGTCTCGTTGTAGAAATAACGGACACTCATTTCCTCAGCCTGCAGGGTGGGATTCATCTCCCGTAGGGCCCCGCCTACCGCGAGGACGGCGTACTGCGCGCCCAACGTTCCCCGGGTAGCATTGACGGCGTTGGCATCGACCTTGATCTTCTCGGGCCGGCCGCTGGCGAAGGAGCGCTCGAAACCGGCCGGGATGGACAGGATCACATCGGCCTTGCCCGCTTCCAGGAGGTTGAAGGCCTCATGGTAATCGTCGGTCACCAGCCGCAGGGAGAGGTTGTCCGAGGCGCCCAGGTGCGAACGGATGCGGGCGGACAGTTCGCTGCGATCTGCGTCCACAACCGCCAGTTTCACGCCTTTGACGTCCATATTGGCAATCAGCGGTGCCACCAACATGATCACCACCGGGAACGCGAAGATGAGCCGGGGAAGGAACTTGTTCCTCCGGAACTGGATCATCTCCTTGCGTATCAAGAACTTAAGACTTCCCATGGCGCTATCCCTCCAATCTGTCGCTGAATCGTTTCGTGGCGGCCGCTAGCAGGAGAAGCGTCTCCCCTACCAGGATACCGCCTTCCAGGAGGACGCTCCTGAGGCCCACGCCCTCGATCATCAGCTTGCGCATGGCATCGATATACCAGCGGGCCGGAATGATATAAGTAATCCACCGGAGCGCCCAGGGCAGGTTGTCCGGCGGGAACAGCATTCCAGAGAAAAACAGCACCGGCATCATCATGACCAAGGCGCTCATCAGAAGCGCCGCGATCTGGCTCTTCGCCACGTTGGAAACCACCATTCCAAGCGCAAGCGCCAGCACCAGGTAGACCACCGAGAAGAGGATAATATTCCACACGCCCCCGCTCAGCGGAACATCCAGGACGAAATACGCCAGCAGCAGGATGATGGCGAGGTCCACCAGACTCAGCAGCAGGTACGGAATCATCTTGGACACAATGATATACGCAGGCTTCACCGGCGATACCAGCAGCACTTCCATCGTCCCGGTTTCCTTTTCCCGGACGATGCTCACCGAGGTCATGATGGCGCAGATCAGCAGGAAGATCATGCCCAGGATGCCCGGAATGAAATTGAATGCGCTTTTCATTTCGGGGTTGTAAACCTGCTGCAAGACAAAAAGATCCTGGTCCCCTCCGCCGATGACCCCGCGGAGATATCCTTCGCTCACCCGGGCCGTATTCACGTCGGCACCGTCTAGGACGACCTGGTAGTGGCCGGAAGTCTCGTAGTCATCGGCCAGGACGACAACGGCAGAGGCCTTGCCGGTTCGAAGATGGGCGTCGATGTCCGGCGCGTCGATGAAACCCTTGAAGCGGAAGAGGTCGGTCCGGCAGAGCCGTTCCACCGTTTTCCGGACGGCATCACCGCGGACAGGCGCGCATACGGCCACGTCGATGTGATTGACGTCCGTGGAGACCGTGAAGCCGAACAGCAGGATGAGCACCACCGGGATCACCAACACCACCAGCATGGTGCGGGGATCACGGAGGATGTGGAGCATCTCCTTCTTGACGAACGATGACAGTTTTATCTGCATAGCTTCACGAATACTTCGTTCATATTCTTGGCACCGAACTGCTCCTTGAGGGCCTGCGGGCTGTCCAGGGCGCGGATATGGCCGTCCACCATGATGGAAACCCGGTCGCAATACTCGGCCTCGTCCATGTAATGGGTGGTCACGAAAATGGTAGTTCCTTCGCTCGCTGCCTGGCGGATCATGTCCCAGAACTGGCGCCGGGTGATCGGATCCACACCGCCCGTAGGCTCGTCTAGGAAGACGATTTCCGGCGAATGCATCGTCGCCACCAGGAAGGCCAGTTTCTGCTTCCAGCCTAACGGGATGCTTCCGACCAGGGTGTCCCGCTGTGAGGCGAACTGCACCTTCTCCAGGAGATCATCGGCTCGGGAACGGATATCTCGCTCGCTCATTCCGTAGATTCCGCCGAAGAGCTGCATGTTCTCAAACACGGTCAGGTCCTCATACAGGGAGAAACGCTGGCTCATATAGCCGATGTGCCGCTTGATCTGCTCCCCTTCCCGCACGATGTCGAAGCCTGCTACGGTCCCGCTGCCGCCGCTAGGATAGCTCAAGCCGCAGAGCATACGCATCGCCGTGGTCTTGCCGGCGCCGTTAGCACCCAGGAAGCCGAAGATCTCTCCCCGGCCCACCTCGAAAGTGATGGCATCCACGGCCGTAAAGCTTCCAAAGCGCTTCGTAAGATCCTTTACCTGAATGACTTTATCCATCTTTCCTCATCAATTCAATGAAGTATTCCTCCAGGTTCTCGGGAGGCGGACAGGTCTGCAGAATCGCCCCTTCGTTCATCAGGCAGATGCGGTCGCACCGGGCCGCTTCGTCCATATAGGGGGTGCTTACAAGGATGCCCAGGCCGGATTCCCGGAGGGCGGCGAGCATCTCCCAGAACTCCACCCGGCTGATGACATCGACCCCGGTGGTGGGCTCGTCCAGGAACAGCACCTCGGGCTTGTGGATCAGGGCGCAGCAGAGGGCCAGTTTCTGCTTCATGCCGCCGGAGAGTTTCCCTGCCCGGCGTTCCTTGAACGGCTCTATCTGCCGATAGATGGGTGCTACGAGGTCATAGTTTTCCTCCAGCGTGGTTCCGAAAATATTAGCGAAGAAGTCCAGGTTCTCTTTCACGCTCAAGTCCGGATAAAGGGAAAAACGGCCGGGCATATAGCCCACGCGGGTGCGGATCTCCCGGTAGTCCTTCACCACATCCAGACCGCAGATGCTGGCATTCCCCTCGTCGGGCAGGATGAGGGTCGTCAGGATCCGGAAGAGCGTGGTCTTCCCCGCCCCGTCCGGGCCGATCAGGCCCAGGATCTCCCCGGGAGACACCGCCAGGCTAACGCCCCGCAGCGCCTCCACGGATCCGTACGATTTGCGGATGGTATGGGCCTCGATGCAGTTCATTACAGGATTACTTCGCCATAGATGCCGGACTTGAGCCGTCCGTCGTTCTTTACGGCGATCTTGACGGCATACACCAGGTTGGCGCGGGAATTCTTGGTCTGGATGCTTTTTGGGGTGAATTCACTCTCGGAAGCGATCCAGGCAATGGTCCCCTCGTAGGGATAGGTTTCGTCTCCGCCGAAATCGGCGATGACCTTCACTTTCTGGCCGACGGCGATCCGGCTCAGCTGGTCAGAGGTGAAATAGGCCCTGAGGTGCATTTGATCCAGGTCTGCGATCTTCAGCAGGGGCTTCCCTGCGGCGGCGAATTCCCCTGCCTGCATATATTTGGTGAGTACGGTGCCTACGATGGGGGCGTTGACTCGGCATTTGTTTATGTTGTAATCGGCCTGGTCCATCTGAGTGGTAATGACCGCCACATTCCCGTCTATGCTGGCACTGCTCCCCCGGAGGGTGGAAAGCGTAGCGTCGTACTGGCTCTGCAGGACGCGGAGCTGGGCCGTTGCGTCATCCAGCTGCTTGGGCGTGGCGGCGTCGTCATTGACAAGCGCTTTAAGGCGGTCCACTTCCCGCTGCTGCTTGGTGATCTGCTCACGGAGGCTCCCCAACTGCTTTTGGGTGTCGGGCTTCCCGGCCAGCAGCGCCTTCTGCTGTGCGGCCAGGGTGCGGCGCTGCAGGACGAAAGCGGCAGAGTCGATGACGCAGACGCTTTCCCCTGCATGGACGCTTTCGCCTTCCCGGACATCGAATTCGAGGATGCGACCGTTGGTCTCGGCCGAGATGGTGACGCTCTCCGCTTCGAAGGTGCCGGTGGCATCGAATTCGTTCCGGGTCTTGCATCCGCAGAGCAGGACCGCCGAGGCCAGACAAAGGATGATATATCGGTTCATGGCTTATTGATTTACTTGGATCTTGAGGTCGTACATGGCTTTCAGAAGCTCAATCTCATGGGCGTTACGGGCGGTGACGGCGAGGCTTTCCTCCGTGATCCGCTGCAGGAGGGTGGCCGTGTCTATGACGCCTTTCTCCCGCTGGGATTCGGCCGTCTGCCGGATGCGCCCGCGGAGGCGGACAATCTCTTCGTCGCTTTGTAGCGCCGACTCAATCCGCTGGATTTCACCTGTTTGCTGCGTGGCCTGGAGGCTGGAATTGAAGGAGAAAATCTCTCGCTGGTTGGCCAGCATCCCGCGCGTCGTCTCAAGGTGTCGCAGGTCGGCCTTCCGGTTGAAGAGGGCATTCACGTTCCACTGCATCCGGACACCCATATAGGCGTTCCAGGTCCAGTCTCGGGAGGTCATGGCCTGGAACATGTCCAGTCCGGGATTACCGTAGTATCCTTGGGCGAAGATGTTGATCTTGGGCGTGACGGAGGCGTCCAGCAATGCTTTCCTGGCATCGAGGCCTGCGATCTTCGCATCCAGCAACTGCAGTTCCGGGCGATTGTTGACACCTGTCGGGACGATGACTTGCTGCGGTTTCACCAGATAACGGTCGCCGACATCTTCTCCCATGAAAATGGAAAGCATGCTGGCATAATTGTCTCTCGAACTGCGATTCTGTTCCATTTGTTGCCCGAGGGAAAGTTGCTCTACCCGAATCAGGTCCAGGTCGGACGCGAGTGCTGCTCCTTCCCGACGCAAGGCTTCCAAGCGGGAAAGGTTGGCATCCAGGAGTTCCTTGCGGGAAACGAGGGCCTCATAGTTCTGGTCCAGCAACAGGATTCCGAAGAACAGGCCGCTTATGCGGTCCTGAAGCGCATAGATGCTTACGTCGTTGGAGAGCCGCTGCTCGGCGGCTTCGGCGGCGACCACCTTCTTCTGGGCGGCGGACACGCCTCCGTCCCAGATCGTCTGGCTCACGTCCACCGCGACCTTGTACTGGTCCTGTGCGATACCAGGGATATCCATCCCCTGTGCTTCCAGCATTCCTTTCAGCTGATCCGGGAAGCGGGCCACAGCGTTTTGCCAGGTGGCCTGGCCACTCAGGGTGATCTGCGGGATCCAGCCCCGAGAAGCTGCCTCCAGGTTATACTGTTCGCTGGCGTCAATCAAGTCGTACTGGGCGACTTCCGGGTAATGTGTCTTGGCCTTTGAAATGCATTCCTCGAGGGTTAACTGCGCGTGGGCGGTCAGTGACAGCAGCAGGCCCGCTGTCAGGATGAGCATCCGTTTCATAGGCCTAAACGTTTGAGGATGATGGTGATGTTCTCCTGCTTGATTTGTTCCAGCAAGGTGTCCATTCCCTCCGACGCCACGCCGGAGAGCTCCAAGGCCGGGCCCACGAGGAACGGGAACATGTTCTGCGAGAGGATGTCCAGCAGGAGATGGGTAGCATCCATGTCGATTTCTTTTTGAAGGCTCATAAGGGCCGGCAGCATCTTGGACAGAACGCGTTCTTTCATGAGAGGAGCGACGCGGTGCATCTCCCCCATCAGAAATCGCGGTAGCCCGGGATTGGCCACCAGCAGGTCGAAATGTCTGGAAATCACCCGCGTAAGCCGCTCCTTGAGCGGCAGATCCGGATCTGCAAACAGTGAGGTGACGACCTCCTCGATCAGGCCGATCTTGCGGTCCAGGATCTTATCGAATAACTGCTCCTTCGTCCTGAAATAATAATGCAGCAAGGCGTTTGTCACCCCCGCCCTCTGCGCTATGGAAACGGTTCTTGCCTGGTCGAAGCCCTTCTCGATGAATTCAGCCTCAGCGGCCTCGAGGATAGCTTCTTCCGTGGTTCTGTTCTCTTTCGGCTCCATATTTATCAATCTTGTTTAACAAACTTGTCAAGGCAAAGATAGTATTATTTACAAACAAAACAAAACCATGTCATAGAAAGTACTCCGGGTCAAACTTATAACGGTCTTTATCACTTGTACGAACAGACTCCTTCCGGAGTGTGCAAAATAGCTGGTAAAAGGCACTGCCACCGCTAATGCACAACTTTCGACAAATGGTTTTTAAGAGGTTTCTGAGTGCACTCAAAGACCGAAATTGGCATAAGAAACGATTCGGGTAAAAGAAAAAAGATGGTTTCGCAAAAGTGCCAGTATAGTCCAGTCATGTAATAGATATACCAACCAAACTAAACAACCATATCTATAGACACTCAAGAGAGGCATCTTTTCGCACTTCGATATAAGATAAGCGAGTTCTTATTTTGAATGATTATAGTTCAGAATAGCCTTCATTTCGTGTCAAAGTTGTTACACTATCTTGACACGTCTCAAAGAGCCTGAAAACAGGCCTATTTTTTCTTCTATCCGAGCTGTTTTCGCGTCCTCGAAGAAGACTCGTTGAGGTGAGGTCTGATTTTGTCACAATGCTTGTCACAAAAACCGCCGATTCTGTCACAATTGTGACAAACGAATCTCTTAACTCACTGATAATCATACCCCATTAAAAACCCTGCGAGTCTACTTGGAAAGAATAATAAACTCTGCATCGGGAAATAACTCCTTGATACTCAACTAGTTGAATCTTAATTCAAGCTTGAATTGATATTCTAAAACTAGTTGAAACCTACTTTTTTTGGAAAAGATTATAGCTAGTATCGAGTTTTCAGGCTTTAGCTTGAGTTTTGTTCATTTACAACCGTTTTGTCACAATTTCTGTCACAATGTTACCATGTGTGACAGATTTTTGTCACACTTTTCCGAAAAAGTAACCAAAACCGCTGTTTTATGAAATGTTTTTGGAAAGCTAACACGTAAAACGCTTGGTTTTAAAATGGTACTCCCCTTCCTTTTCATCAAATAATGTTGTACGACAGCGTTAAACTAGTTTATTATACTGAACAAGTACCATTAATTATGACTGATTTCTTCATATCATCCATCGATTTTTACTGATTTCACTTCTGATTTGGCACATGTCGCATTTGGCAAATATGTACATGTTCAGTCGGAAAAGTGCGAAGATACTTCGTGACATTTCATCGGTGGTGATCAGGTTGATTTGATCATAACGTATCGCTCACCTCCGTCTTCCTGGCGTGCTTGAAGTTGATGGAGGTCTTGCCGAAGCGCCAGGTCAGGCCCAGGCGGAACTGGCGGGGATTGTACCAAGATTCGTTGTGCTGATAGTATGTATCCGTATAGGTGTCGCGGACGGGACCGGCATAACGGTTCTGGAAGGGCATGATGGCCGACACCGACAGGATCAGCCGGTTCTGGAGGAAGCCTTGCCGCAGTCCCAGGGAATACTCATAATCCAAGCCGTGGTAGGTGCGCTGCAAGGTAATCTCGCCACCGCCCGCGTCTGCGGACGCATACGCCATGGCCCCTTTCCATAGGAATACGTTGGCGCTCAGGCTGACATTCCAGTTGATGCCGTCGTTCTTTTGATTCAGCGTGGGGGCGTAATAATAGTCGTACCCAACCTGAGCTGATGTCTGGAGGCTGAACTTGTTGGAGGGGTTCCAGTTGAAACTGAGCATCTGGTCGATATGATTGTACTTCACGGCGTTCTCGTAGGTCGATACCTTGACGCCATCCGGACCGACCACGGACAGATATTCAATCTTATTTCCCGTAAGACTGCCGTAGGTGCGTGCCGTCAGGTCCCATTTGTCCCCGCCGGTGCGATACGTGAGCGTCAGGGCATCGGAGACGACGGTCCGCAAATCGGGATTCCCATGCGACCGGCTGTAAGGTGATTCCTCGAAGATATAGGGATTGAGGTAGCTCACGCTGGGCCTGCCCAGGCGGCGGGTATAGGATAGCGCCAGGGAGTTCTTCGCGTCAATCTGCCAGGCGGCATTGAGGTACGGGACGATGTTGAAGTTGCTGTTGTCAAAGGTGATGTCCCCGGAGGCGCTCTTGGAGAGTCCCCGGTTCAAGGTGTATTCCAGCCGGGTGCCGGCCTTTAAGGTGAGCTTGCTGAACTTGTACCCATAGCTGGCATAGGCCGCAAAAATGTGCTGCTTGTAGTCCAGGTCGTTGACGTTGGAATTGTCCACATACCATTCATTCTTGGCGTAGTCCCATAACTCATCCTTGGAATCGGCCACGTGGCTGCGTAGCGTGTATTTTCCACCGGCCGAAATCTGGTGTTTCTTCCGCAGGGTGGCGAAGTAGTCGATCTGTCCGATCTGCTGGATGGTGTGCTCCGTATTGAAGGAATGCCGGTGATAGTCCGGATAGTTCAGGACAGGCTTCACGATAATGTTGTTGTCCGTGCTGTTCGGATTCCCG
>JAGAHD010000125.1 GCA_017627255.1 Bacteroidales bacterium
CGCTGGAGGAGTTCACCCAGACCATCCACTGCCACCCGACGGTGGCGGAAGCGGTACGGGAAGCGGGCCTTGCCGTCGACAAGAAGGCCATCCATATTCCGAACCGGAAGTAAACGATTCATCAAAACGGGATTCCCCGGAAGAACAATTCCTTCCGGGGAATTTTTGACAGGATTCAGGAGAATCGGAAAGGGGAAAGCATGCGAGGAATTGTAAAAGCGGGTGCAGGGAAAGGCTTGGAGTTCCGTACCGACCTGCCGATCCCGGTGCCGGGCGACGACGAAGTGCTTATGAAGATTCGCTGCGCCTCCATCTGCGGCACGGATCTCGGAATCTATGACTGGGGTCCCTGGGCGCAGAAGCGGATCAAGACCTTCCCGCGCACCATCGGGCATGAGACGACGGGCGAGATCGTGGAAGTCGGGAAGAACGTCAAGGACCGCTTCGTCGGGCAACGGGTCTCGGTGGAGACGCATATCTGGGACGGAACCTGTCCGCATTGCAGAGCAGGGAACCGGCATATCTGCCAGCACATGACGCTCTACGGCATCCAGACGGACGGAGCCTTCGCGGAGTATTCCAAGGTCCGGGCGGACGCAACCTATGTGCTGGACGACGCGCTCACGGATGAGCAGGGCTGCATCTTTGAACCGATGGGCTCGGGCGTCCACGGCGTGGAGGAAGCGGAAGTTGCCGGAAAAACGGTCCTGGTGGCCGGCTGCGGCGCCATCGGGCTCACGGTGGTGGCGGCCTGCCATGTCTTCGGGGCGAAACAGATCATCGCCTGCGACCTCTTCGACGAGAAGCTGGCGGTCGCAAAAAAGATGGGCGCGGACATCGTCGTCAACAGCAGAAAGCAGGACCTGGTGTCCACGATCCTGGACCTGACCGACGGTCTCGGCGTGGAGGCGGCGATCGACGTCACGGGCAGCCCGGCCTCCCTGAACGCATCCCTGAAGAGCGTGATGGCAGGCGGCCGGCTGGTCTCGGTAGGCCTCCCCGGTGAGCCGGTCACGATGGACATGACCGAGGATCTGTTCTACCGGCAGATTCGCCTCTCGGGCATCTGCGGCAGACGAATCTGGGAAACCTGGGACGACTTCACAAAGGTGATGAAAGACCCGATCTATGACATGGATCAGGTCATCGGCGGGAAGTTCCGGCTGGAGGATTATGAGGAGGGCTTTGCCAGAATGCGCAGCGGCGCACCCGGAAAGATGTTCCTTTATCCCTGATCGGGACAGAGGGGTTTCTCAGATCTGGATTTAAACAGCAGGGAGCCGGGCAATTTTGCCCGGCTCCTTTGGTATAAATAGCTTGCGAGGAAGGTTACCGTATTGTCTTAGACAGATTCTTAACAGCCTTGATTTGATTCCGGCTGGTTTTCAATGTTCGATGATGGTATGAACTTAGAGGCCTGTGGTCGAAATGAAATCACAGGCCTGTAAGATTCATTTTTACTCATGGTACAGCTTGCACGGAAATCGGCAGCATGGTAGAATCATCACAATAATTCGGGTTTTCGTTTGGGGGCAAATACGGAATGAATCAACGCGCCATCATCGGTGATATTCTGATCTTTCTCGGAGTCGCTTTCACGGTTTATCTTTCCGTCGTCATGATACGACGCATCAATGCCGTTGTTCTTCGGGAAAGCTATGTGAAGGTGTTCCGTTATGAGCTCCTGGTCTGCGCTGCTTTTCTCCTGTTTGCGGTGGATATCCGTTTCGGCTTCCTCATGTCAATGAACGCCGAAGCCGTCAAGGCCGTGAGCTGGATCATACGTATCGCACTGTGGCTTGCGGTTGCGGTACTCGTTTTCCTGCTCGGAAAAATCTTTCTTGGCGCCTGCATCCATACGGACGCCTCCGCGGAGAATGCCATCGTCCTTGGCATGGCGTTGGAAAACGGTAAACCCACCGCGGATCTGGAGCTCCGTCTGGATACCGCCGTGCAGTATTTAGAGAGAAATCCGGGGTCAACTGTAATTTTATCCGGCGGGAATCCGGATGAATCCGGTCGAACCGAAACAGTCGTCATGCATGATCTGCTGATCGAGCGGGGGATCGAGGAAGAGCGGATGATCCTGGAGGATCAATCGGATACGACAAAAGCCAATTTCAAAAACATATCGCA
>JAGAHD010000126.1 GCA_017627255.1 Bacteroidales bacterium
AGGTCAAGGCAAGTGGCTCCTATCTGGTCAACAAGAGCAACTCCACGCAGTATTTTGCCTGGCACTATGCCCCTGACCTCTACCAATCCGGCAGACTTGCCCGGAACTATACTGTCTGTTTCAGCAGCGAGTATCATTGCCCGATGTGGGTGGCAGCTCCCCGCCACAGCAGTTACACCGGATCGTCCGGCCGTACCGATGCCTATCAGGCAGACCCGGACATCCCGTCCGGCATCCAGTATTCCAGCAAATCCACAGGCGGCGGATGCAACAAGGGGCACATGCTCGGTTCTGCCGAAAGGACGGCCACGAAAGCCACGAACCGGCAGGTCTTCTACTATTCCAACATCGCCCCGCAGCTGAGCTCCGGCTTCAATACGGGAGGAGGCGGCTGGAACCTGCTGGAGGATTACGTGGACAGCCAGGTCTGTGCCGACACACTCTATGAAGTCGTCGGCTGCTATTTCAAGCAATACACGGACGGCTACGGGATGACGGCTTCTCCGAAGACGATCTCGTTCGGCGGCCGCAGCGATGTTGCCATGCCCACCATGTTCTACTATGTCCTCCTGAGGACCAAGAAAGGCAATTCCGGAAAATCCGTCAAGGACTGCTCCGCCTCCGAGCTCCAATGCGTCGCCTTCGTGCGAACCCATACCAACAGCCTGAAGGGCCAGAAGCCCTCCGCCAAGGAGCTCATGAGCGTCTCCGACCTGGAGAAAATCACTGGTTTTACCTATTTCGCCAACGTTCCCAACGCCCCGAAGAGCACCTATTCCGCTTCCGACTGGGGGTTGTAAGAGGTTTATCCAAAAAAGAGAGGATGGCTCCATTCCGGCAGCCATCCTCCTAATTTGATTCATCCGAAAGGAATCCTTACTGCTTCACGTAGAAGGTAAAGGTCTGGTCCTTGATGTTGTTGTTGATAGACGTATAGATACGCCAGTCCTGGGAATTGTAGACTCCCAGATACCGGGTCACCGGATCCGCATCTTCCTTGGCGATGGTAATGGTCAGGTAGCCGTCTTCCTGCGGGACCCAGACGGTGGCATCGCTGGTTCCGACACGGACACCGTTGTTGGAATCAAAGCCATAAAGGCAGGCTTCCGTATCTCCGGCAGGATGGAAGATATACCCGTCTCCGGAAACTTCCAGCGTCCAAGCCATGTTGGAAGCGACGGAAACCAATTCGGAGCCGGAAACGGTAACGCTCGCGGCAGCGGGAGCCTTGGAGGAGCCGTTGTCATTCGTCATGGCGAAGGAACCGTTGGCACCGGTGCCGACAATGACGAACTCATCACCTTCGGAAATGGCGTCAAGATCCGTCAGGACCCAGGTCCCGTCGAGTTCCTCGAGAGCCTCTTCTACCTTAACGGTGCAGGTGGCTTCCGCCCCGGTGAACTTGCCGTCCACGGCTTCCAGATAACCGGTAATCGTCACCTCGCCGACAGCGAGAGCCTCAACCAGGCCATCCGCATCGACGGTAGCGACGCTCTCGTCACTCGATTCGAAGACGACGGCAGCGCCGGAATTGGAAGCCGCCGTCAGCTGCAGCGTCTCACCGACATGGATGACGGAATTCTTGGGAGTAAGGGTAAGGGTGCCCTCGACCGTCTCATCAAGATCTCCGAAGGAGCCGTCGCCGGTATACTTGACCTCGACCGCCGAAATACGGACCTGCCCATTGAGTTTGTCACCGGTGTTTCCGACGGTGAAGGTAGCGACCGTGCCGCTGACCTCATACTCCGTGCCGCTGGCCACCTGGGTCGAACCGTCCAGCAGGGTACCATTATTCGTCACCGAATACGTGAACTTCACGGATTTCAGTTCGCAGCCGGAAGCAGCCCGGATGGCGACGTCGCCGTCCTGGTTCTGGTACAGGCGCCAGTCCTTTTTATCCGTTCCCCAGATGGAGCCGCAGTTCGGATTCCCGGAAGTAGTCATCCGGATGGCATCGCTGAGCGCCAGGATTGTATAGCAGGTAACATCATTACCGGAAGAAATCGCACAGTCGTGTGCCTCGGCATATTCTGTGATTGTCATTGACAGCGTGGTGAAATCATCCTCCACCGGCGTGCTGTTCTGGACGTAGGAATACACATAAGCGTTCTTGGAAGAGGTTTCATAAACGGAATTCCTCTTATAGTAGGTAACCTTGCCGCAAAGCACGACTTCGTCACCGACAGCCGGCTGGTCATTTCCATCCACCCACGGCTGATTGTCCAGCCAGTATACCGAATATGCCTCGAAATCCTTGGTATTGTCTCCGTAGAATTCCCCATCATCGGAAATCCAGAAGGTCCCGGTTTGATGTTCGGCATCGAAAGGGTAGACAATCTTCGAGATGATTCCCTTGACATAGACATCCTCGGTACTCGTTGTCTGTCCGATGCCGTCGATATAATCGATGACGCCGGCGATATTGTAAGGATCCGACTCCGTCCCGCTGCCTTCCGCATCCGGATTGGCAGGCGCGACATACGGTTCATGCGAGACATAATAGGAAGCGACCACTTCGATCGTCTCGCCGTAGGTCAATTTATAGCCGATGAGCGTAACGACGTCGCCGACTTTCAGGCCCAGGGATGAGAACGTCTTGTCGTTAGCGTAATTGGCGTCGTAACCTTTGTCCTCGGCAACCAGTCCGTACACGTACACGGAACCGGTCTCGTCCTCCATGTTGAAATTGCCGAAAGTGGCATTCTTGATCTCCGTAATCTTGCCGGTAAGCCGATAAGGCTGCTCCTTGGAATCCTCGACGGCATTGAACTCGGCGATGGAAACCTCGATCGCATCCTGGACTTCCTCCAGCTCTTCCAGGGAGAAATTGAGCGTCTTGATATGGCCGGCAGCGAATTCTGTCGTCACACTGGCGGTCTTCTCCTGCGAACCCTCGGAGGTAGTGACCTTGAGAATCAGGTCGCCATTCACCGAGAAAGGCTTCATGGCCATGTACAGGGTCGCGGTTTCACCGGGAGCGAGCGGCGTGCCGTTCTCCACCAGGAGGTGGGCCGTCGGGCCGGTATAGCTCTCACCGCTGGAAGCGAAGGCCGGCGTCTCCGAGGAAAAATCGATGTAATACGTACCGACGATATCTTCCGGGGCAGTCAGTTCGGCAGAAGTGAGGGTTACCTCCGCTCCCGTATTGTTGGTCACGTTGATGGCCACGGCGGTCGTCAGGTGATGCATTGGAACGGTCGGACCGTCTTTCGGATCAATGCCGGTGACGATACCGAAGAGCGGAAGGTTCTTCCCGCTCAAGTGAGCCATGCTGCCGTAGCCGTCCTGGCGCTGGAATCCCGCCTTGGTGGAACCCAGGGCCTGATAAAACGGCTCAGAACCGCTGTTGTCCGGAGAAAGGAGACGTTCGCTGTACGGATAGAAGGCATACAGGTCGTAAGTCCCGTCCGCCAGGGTAGCATCCCCTTCGGCTACGCCGATTTCCGGATCGGTCACATCAAACTTGAAGTTGTCGCTGTACTGGGTCGATCCGGTGGGAGCGAAGAAAACGGCGAGGGCATCGCCTTCGGTCCAGACGGTGGACATGCCGTCATTGGCGGTCTTGGTCTGGGGTTCAGTGAGCCGGATCGAATACTTTTCCGGAACGGCCGGGGCTTCGATATCCTGCCGGGAGCAATTGGTGAGGGCAAAGGCGAGGACCGTCAGACCCGCAAAGAGAAAAACTTTTTTCATGTGGCTTTTCAATTAAGGGTTCGACTTAAAAATCCACCTCGTCATCATCCTGCGTCCAGTCGTCGATATTTCCGACGGCGGACTGCATGAAGCTGTTCTCATAACGAACGGCGAGAAAACGGACGGCCGGAGCCGTGTACAAGGATTTTTTCTCCATGGCTATATGATTATTAAATACTATGCAGTTATCTGGCAAATTTAGCGCATTTTTGAAAAAGATACAAACCTTACTCCCCTTTCTGCGGAAAATTGTACCTTTGCAGGGATGAATGAGCGCCTGTACCAGGATCCCGAAATCGGGAATGTCACTTTCCGGAAAAGCAGCCGTGCGCGCGGCCTTTCTATCCGCATCCACCCGGAACGCGGTGTGACGGTGACGCTGCCCCGGCTCGTCCCCTTCGCCGCCGGCCTCGCTTTTTTCCAGGCAAGGCATGACTGGGTCGTCAGGACCGTGCGCGCCCAGCAGGAACGGCTGAAAGGAATGGATGCGCTGCTTCCCGAAGGAGAGACGATCGAATCCCTCCGGAGCAAGGCCAAAGCCGACCTTCCGCCCCGCCTCTCCGCCCTTGCCCGCCAGTGGGGATTCCAATATGGACGGGTCACCATCAAGCACAACCTTTCCAACTGGGGATCCTGCAGTGCACGGGGGAACATCAACCTGAATCTCAACCTGATGCGGCTTCCCGTTCCGCTCCGCGACTATGTCCTCCTCCATGAACTGGCCCACCTCCGCCACCCGAACCACGGGGCCGATTTCCACCTGCTTCTGGAGCGGCTGCTCGCCGACCATTTTTCCCGTCACCTGGATGATCCGGAATTCCGGACCTTCCTTCCGGCCATCAGTGCCACGCGCGCCCGGTACCGCCTCACCCATGTCCTTGAACAGGCTATCCGGAAATACCATCTCCTCTAAAACCCCCATCCCGTTTTTTTATTTCCGCGCTTTTTGTCAAAATGTTTGTTTTATCGGATTTTATGCGTAAATTTGCAGGCTTTTTTGCGGGAAGGTCCCGTAAATCCTAATTATTAACAACTCATTGCACTATGGCAGAATATTTACAGCCAGAGAAAAAGCAGGAGATTTTCGCGAAGTACGGAAAGTCTAATAAGGACACCGGTTCTCCAGAGAGTCAGGTTGCGTTATTTTCCTACCGTATCGCTCACCTTACCGAGCATGTGAAGCAGAACAAGAAGGATGTTGTCACCCGCCGTTCCCTTCTCCGCCTCGTCAGTAAGCGCCGTCAGCTTCTGAACTACCTTCAGAAGGTCGACATCGAGAGATACAGGGCTATCGTCAAGGAGCTGGGTCTCCGTCGATAAGCAATCGATAGGAAAAATCGAAGGGCAGAGATTCCCCAGGCGGAATCTCTCCCTTTTTTCAATTTCGGAAAGACGTTGTCAAGACGTATAAAGACGTTAAAGAAGTAATAGAGAAAAGTAATGAACATCATCCAGAAGAAGATCACGCTGCCCGACGGTCGGGTTATCGAGATCGAAACCGGAAAACTGGCCAAGCAGGCCGCCGGTTCCGCCGTGGTGAAGATGGGAGGCACGATGCTCCTCGCCACTGTCACCTGCGCGAAAGAAGTCAAGGAGGGCACCGATTTCATGCCCCTCACTGTGGATTACAGGGAAAAGTACTATGCAGCCGGACGGTTCCCCGGCGGATTCCTCAAGCGCGAAAGCCGCCCGTCCGACTATGAAGTGCTCATCGCACGCCTGGTCGACCGCCCGATCCGCCCCCTGTGGCCGGATGACTTCCATCTCGAGGTCTTCGTAAACATCAATCTGATCTCCGCCGAGAAGGACATCCAGCCGGATGCCCTCGCCGGCCTCGCCGCATCCTGCGCCCTCGCCACCTCCGACCTCCCCTTCGGCGGTCCGGTTTCCGAGGTCCGCGTCGCCCGCATTGACGGACAATGGGTCATCAACCCGGGCTTTGCCCAGAACGAAAAGGCCGACCTTGACCTGATGGTCGCCGCTACCGAAGAGAACATCATGATGGTGGAAGGCGAGATGAAGGAAGTCAGCGAGCACGACATGCTCGAGGCCATCAAGTTCGCCCACGAGGAAATCAAGAAGCACTGCCGCGTCCAGAAGGAGCTCATGGCCGAACTCGGCACGGACGTCAACAAGCGTGACTATCCCCACGATGAGGAGGACGAAGACCTCCGCAAGGCTGTCCGCGAACTCTGCTACTCCAAGTGCTACGAGCTCGCCAAGAGCGCCAAGCCCAAGCACGAGCGCGAAGACGGTTTCGAGGCTATCAAGGCCGAGTTCCTCGCCACCCTGTCCGAGGAGGACCAGGAAGCGAAAGCAGCCATGGTGGACCGCTACTACCACGATGTCGAAAAAGAGGCCATGCGCAACATGATCCTCGACGAAGGCCTGCGCCTGGACGGCCGCAAGACCGATGAGGTGCGCCCGATCTGGTGCGAAGTGGATTACCTCCCCTGCGCCCACGGCAGCGCCATCTTCACCCGCGGCGAGACCCAGTCCCTCGCGTCCGTGACCCTCGGCACCAAGCTTGACATGAAAGAGATGGACGAAGTGCTCATCCAGGAAGACCAGCAGTTTGTCCTCCACTATAATTTCCCGCCGTTCGCTACCGGTGAAGCCAAGCCCCAGCGCAGCGTGGGCCGCCGCGAAATCGGCCACGGCAACCTGGCGATGCGGGCCCTCAAGCCCGTCATTCCGACTGCTCCGGAATTCCCGTACGCTGTTCGCGTCGTTTCCGATATCCTCGAATCCAACGGTTCGTCCTCCATGGCTTCCGTCTGCGGCGGCTGCCTCGCCCTCATGGACGCCGGCGTGAAGATCAAGAAGCCGGTGGCCGGTGTGGCCATGGGCCTGATCACCGACGAGCAGAACCCCAATGACCGCTACGCCATCCTCACCGACATCCTCGGCGACGAGGACCACCTCGGCGACATGGACTTCAAGGTGACCGGCACCAAGGACGGCATCACCGCCACCCAGATGGACATCAAGGTCGACGGCCTGTCCTACGAGGTCCTCGAGAAGGCCCTCGAGCAGGCACGCCAGGGCCGCCTGCACATCATGGGCGAGATGATGAAGACCATCAGCGAGCCGCGTGCGGACTACAAGCCGTTCGTGCCGCGCATCGTCCAGCTCCGCATCGCCGCCGAGTTCATCGGCGCCGTGATCGGCAAGGGCGGCGAGACCATCCAGAAGATCCAGAAGGAGACCGGTGCCGTCATCAACATCGACGAGGAGCCGATCCCGGGCACCAACATGACCGAGGGCGTCGTGGACATCGCTTCCAACAACGCCGAGAGCATGCAGAAAGCCGTCGACTGGATCAAGGGGATCTGCGCCGTGCCCGAGGTCGGTAAGGTCTATCACGGCCGCGTCGTCTCCATCCTGGAGTTCGGTGCCTTCATCGAGATCCTCCCGGGCAAGGAAGGCCTGCTGCACGTCTCCGAGATCGCGTGGAACAAGACCGAGAAGGTCGAGGACGTCCTGTCCGTCGGCGACGAGGTCGATGTCAAGCTCCTCGAGATCGATGCCAAGACCGGCAAGATGCGCCTCTCCATGCGCGCCCTGACCGAGAAGCCGGAAGGCTACGTCGAGCCGAAGGGCCGCGGTGACCGCGGACCCCGTCGCGAAGGCGACCGCGGCCCGCGCCGCGAAGGCGGTGACCGTCGTGGCAATGACCGCGGCGAGCGTCGCGGTGGCGACCGCGGTGAGCGCCGCGAGGGCGGCAACAACGGCCGTGGCTTCGAGCGCCGCGGCGGCGACCGCCCGCGCCACAACAACGGCCCGCGCAACGAAGCTCCCGCCCCGTCCTTCGACGACTTCAAGGAGACCGTCGACGAGGTCTTCTAGTCTGCCCCGTCATTCCGGGCTTGACCCGGAATCCCATACGAAACGACCTTCGGAGAATTCCCCGAAGGTCGTTTCGCTATATGGCTGACTGTCAAGCGTATAATCAATCATCGCCTCGGCGGCCTGCTGAAAGGTATTCTGGCATCACTGAAGATCTTCTCCACCGAATTACACACCAGGATGTCCCCATCAGCATCGGAGGCTGCTTTCAGGATGTAGGATACATCCAGCAAATCACCGATCTGGAGTTGGGAGAGGGTTTCGATATTGTAGCTGATCACGCGTGCGATCCAACCGGCATAGGCCTTCTTGTGTTTCCCTTTGATCCAGTGATTGTGCCCGTCCAGGAAGCCTTGCTCTCGAAGAGCCTTCAGGAACGGGGCGATGGCTCTCTCCTCCGCTTCCGAGAGTGGTGCAACCTTGGCCTTTCTGTCCGGACGGGTAGAACCGACGGATTGGATACCAGTCCCGGCCCGGATTCTTTCTCTCCTGTCTCCGAGATAGCGGCGGAGCGGGCAGTGAGGAATACGGCAAGTATGGCAAAGGGTCTCTTCCCTGCTGACGATGGCGTCAAGATCCTGAAGCAGGATCGAGCACGCCGGAGCGGGACAAAAAGCCATGGGTGCAGTCGGATAACAGCCGGACAGCACCTTCGGCCACCCGTTTTCAAAACAGAGACGTCGGAGACAATAGGTCCCTTCTACAGCCATAACTGTTGTGTCCAGGATGACGAAATAGGAAAACAACATGTCACGCAGAAAAGCATTGCCGCTTGCTTCCGCGATATGGAAAAGATGTTCCATGCAGCGGATGACCCCGGA
>JAGAHD010000127.1 GCA_017627255.1 Bacteroidales bacterium
TCGCAGAATCTAAAAAATCCACGAAAAAGGACTGAAAGGAGTACGTATAGCTACAAAGTTCCAGAACGCAAAAGTCCCCAAATCGCCATTGCAGCGGTCTGGGGACTTGATTTCTCAAAAACAGAGTGTCAAAGATGAGATGATAAAAATAACTATTGTCACTGCTTTGTCATTCATAAATTTCAGGAATATCTATAAACGTCCGTTCAAACATCATTTGGCCGCCTTTCCCGTTCGGATGGTGGTAAATTTGCCAGCCGTAGCTTCCTGAGTAGTCTTCCCAGAACATCATCGATTTGTCCACCTCTTCCCCGTCTCCTGCGAGAGAGGTCGCCAGGTCGAAACGGCATCCCTTGATTCCTAACTTGCTGCGGACTTTCTCAATCAACGCATTGTTCTCGATCTGCGTGCCACTCTCGTTGCATGGAATGTTGTTCAGAATCGGAATGGCTCCTTGAGACTTGATGTAGTTGACTACTTCCGTCAGGTTTGCTTCCGTATTGCTCCCATTGGTGCCGACCGTGACCATCACATACTTCGCTTCTATGAAAGGGAGTTCATTTTTGATATAGTCCAGTACTGTCAGGATGGTTCCGCCTCCGCGTCCGCTGGACATGGCATCCCCGCCGAGCCGCGCAATGATTCGTTGGGTCCAGGCAAGGGGAAAATCCTTGAGCGGGAAGTAGCCTTCTGGTTGCGAGATGGAATCGCCGTAGATGAGAAGTTTCACCTTCTTCTTGAGCGAGAACACAGTCAGGCGCTTGATGAGCGCTGATGTCCCCTCTTTCAACCCGAAGCAGTAGTAGTCCCATTGCATGCCGACCGAAAAGCCCTGTTGCAAAGCTCCCTTCCCGCAGCCACCGCTTCCATCCATTGTCGCAGATACCTCTGCGCTCTCCCGAGTCTGTGCATCAATGACTCGGACTTTTGCCAGATTGTAGATGTGGTAGATTTCCACTTCATAGTCCCTGTTCTCCTGCAGAAACGGGACAACTGTCTCGATTACGGGTGAAGTTCCAATCAGGATCTTTTTATCGGGAATGTTCAGATAGGCGCTGAAATCGCCCAGACTGCTTTGAAACAGGACTACAGCATCGCCGGAAGGACGGACAAGATACCGGATCATTCTCTCGCCGAGCGCATAGAACCGCTCCAGTTTGGCGAGCTTGCCACATGTGGTCAGATCAAGACCTTCGGTTGCATAGCTTCCTGCATCGTTAAGAAGCAACTCTGCCGGTCTATTGAGACTGCATGGTTTCAGGTTGTACAACAGGCTTCCTCCTGGATATTCAGGAACAGTGACTGTCACTGGGATGACAGTCTTGACATTTTGGGTGCTTACGACGATGTCGGCCTTGCCTTCTTTCTTAGCCTCCACGACTCCGTTGGACGCTGACACGACATCGACATCGGTAGATGCCCACTGATAGGTCGGCTCGTTGGCGACGGACGGGACTGCGGTTGCCGTCAGCCGTACTTTGTCCCCGACCTGAAGGTCGAGCGCAATGGCATTCACATGGATGCGCGAGAGTTTGTAATCTGTAGAGCGGGATGTTTTGTCACAACCGTTCATGAATATGAAAGAAGAAAAAATCAAAAAAATACTGATTAGTGTTCTGCGGTACATGTCATTCGTTTTGAAATTGAGTTGAAAGAGTTGACGGTTTAGGTGTCAATGATGCTACTGTCAGTCCATGACAGAAAAAGGGAAACCACTTTCATTCGCCGTCCACAATTAAAGAAGTGATATTGATATCGCTCCAGATTGATGCCGGATAGATGTTGTAGGTATTGTAGACAACACCGATGGTAACATCCCTTTCAGATTCAAGTGAGAAGGGGATGGTAACCAAAGAATTCGTCCTTGCATCCAAGTCTGCGATTCCCAACACGTCTTGGTCGGTTTCGACATTGGAAAAATCAGGAAGGACAGGTGCTTTAGTGATGATTCCGAATACATCGGTGCAGTCTGGATGAGAGGTCCCACCCATCTGTACGTTCAGGACATATTTGCCTGGAAGAAGATGCAAAGATTGATAAATTTTCCCGTTCGTGACGCTGGAACAACCCCATACGGCACAGGAGAAAATATTGAAAGTTCCGATGACTGTGTCATGCGAGATAAATGCTGCATCATTGTGAGTCCAATAGGTCAGACGCTGCATTCTCCCTGTGCCGACAGCCGGAAAACGGTCTGAACCGTCCCCTTCAAACGGAGGCTGCGCATTAACGAGCATCGGCATCTCCATTCCGTTCTCTCCGCTCGTTTCGGAATCGTTGAACAGATCGATTTCCGCCAGTTGAGGACTGGCATCATCATAAGAGTCCAGAACGGTGATTCGGAAATACCGGGACTTCACAGAACGCTTGAAAGCGATTTTCTGCCGATAGCAATGGGCTCTCAGCCGACCCTCCTGAACTACGTCCCAAACGGAGCCGTCGCTGCTTGCCTCGAACTTGTAGTTTTTCGAGAACCCTCCTTCGATAAGTTCCTGAGCTTGTTCGATGATGAAGCCATCGTACAGTTTCGGAGCCTGCATGTCCACCACGATCCAATGCGGACCGGAACCATCCTGGGAGCGCCAAGCTGAATTGTCTTTGTTGTCGATGAGGTTTGCAGCCTTTCCTTGTTCGCTTTCGCTGGAAACGCCTTCGATCCTCCAGAGATTCTTCCAGAATTTTTTCTTGAAGAAATCCGGAATACTCACCTTGACGGAAACATATTCATCGATGAAATCATCTGTCGGCTTGTAAACGGAGCAATAATAGTAATCTTTCCCTAGGTCGATATCCGCAACAGTGACTGACTTTTGGCTGATGCTCAGGGACAGGCTGTCTTTCTCCCCGGAAGTATTGGTGTAGAATAGTCTAAGTTCCGTTTCATCAGCAAGGGCATCTCCGAAAGTCAATTCGATAGTGGACGATGAAACAACTGTCTGGTTCAACAAGGTACGGTTGGACAACCCCTTGAGATAATCCTCTCCGTACACCAGCACTTTCACGCCTTTTGGATCGGAAAAAACGCCTTCCGCATTCTTTGTCGCAACGCGGATTATGTTCTCCCCATCCGGGAGTCCGCGGAGCGTGTAGGACTGGACTACGCCTGGATCCGTGACGGTGAATTCCTCCACGGCTCCCATGTTGTAAAAGATTTTCCCTGCCTTTGCATCAGCAGGAACGTTGAACTCAACCCTTGCCGCATTCCTTCCTGGGTAGGCTTTCAGTCCGCTTGCCGGCTGAGGAATGGTGACTTTTCCTTTTTGGCAACCAACAGCCAGAGCCGCTAGGACAAGAAGCAGAATCGATGTATATGCAAAATGTTTCATGTCTTAAAATTAATGAATTAGTTAGATTTAAGCTACTGCCATGCTTCCGGCTGGGTCATGCCTGGCATCTTCTTGGCATCTTCCAGCGGAATCGGCATCACGAGGTACTTGTCCGTCCAGGACTGATAATCCCGGATCTTTTTCCTTTGGTAATTGAACTTTCCGTTGTCGTCTTTGGTAATCCGCATACCTGTGACGAAACGGTTTGTCTCTTTCAGGATTTTCCAACGGCGCTGGTCGTGGAAGCGCCATCCTTCCATGCAAAATTCAACTCTACGCTCGTTACGAATCCGGGACATCAGGAAATCATAAGTTTTGGTGTAGTTTGGCACGTCCTCGATCTTCGGCTGAAGTGCGCGTTGCCGGATGACATTCAGCATCTCTATGGCACCATCCAGATCGCCTAGCTCACAGAGTGCCTCTGCCCTATTAAGATAAAATTCCGTTAGCCGGAAGAATACCCAATGGGTCGGCTCATTGCCGTGACTGTCGGCCGGTCCCCAGTATTTCACCTGCGTGTCCTTGCCGTTGTAATAGCCCGTACAGGTGGTTAGGGAGCCGGAATAGACAGCTTGGTCGTTAATTCCGTTCCTTCCTCCCACGAATGTTTCCACGATGTACGGCTCCGTGCAGTTGTATGGAACTCCATAGTTGGCCATGTTGTATACGATGTCTATATAGAAGCGCGCATCTCGATTGGAGTATGGATCTCCTCCGACATCTTCACTGTAACCGAGTGCAGCGGCTTCAGGGGTGACCGTGACTTTCGTGTGGGTGGCATCGTCGTAAGTGACCGGTAGAGCGCCGTTCGTCATCTCAAAACAGTCTACCAGTTCCTGAGTCGGCGCATCACCGCTGTTCCAAAGGTGGTTGATGGTGACGTAGGGATAGAAGCCTCCGTCCACTCCGGATGTAACGTTGATGTGTGAGTTGTCTGACCAAGCTCTCCAGATGATTTCGGACACGGGCGTGTCGAAAGATCCTATGAAAAGTTTTTTGTAATCAGACATCGGCACTAGGGAGTATTCGGACATATTGAGGACATCCTTCGCCGCATCCGCCGCACGCTGCCACTTGTCCCTGTCCCGATTCGGGTTGTTCAGAAGACTGGCATTGTTAAGCAGCACCCTTGCGCGGATAGCGTAAGCGACACCGTTATCCACATGGCTGGCTTGATTGGCAGGCTGCCGGTTCGGCAGAAGACCGGTATGGATGACATCCAGCAATTCATCTGATATTTTGGTTGCGATTTCATCGTAGGTCGGCCGCTTCAAATCCGACCACCTGGAATAGTTCGGATCCAGAGGTTCTTCAATCCATGGCATCGGGCCGTAGAATTCCAGCAGATTCATGTAATACCAGCAGCGGAGAACTCGTGCTTCAGCGATCCACAGATCTCTTTCCTGCTCGGTAATGGCAGTGGACAAGGGAAGATACTTGATTGCATTGTTGCACAAACGGATACCTCTCCAGAAATCAGGCCACAGTTGCTCTGACGGGTTTGACCACGGCCAGTTAATTACAGGATCGCTGAGGGAAAGTGCACCATTGTGCCATGCGTAGGCATTGTACGTGATACCGAAATAGGTGTTGTCCGTCATTTGGTCGAACGTGTTATGCACGAAGGCAATCTGATCTCTCGCCTGATAGATTTCCCCGTAAGCGACACTAAGCAGACCTTTGCTCCTTCCGTAATTTGACAGGATTTTGTCCAACGTAATCTGTCCGTCCGGTGTTTTATCAAGAACGGACTCACAACCCAATAAACCAGCCAGCGCACAGATTGCAATCAAGGTATATGACAACTTTTTCATATTGCTTTTCATTCAGGAATTTGTTCAGAAAGTAATATTGACACCCACATTGTAGGTCTTGAAGACCGGATAGATCAAATCGTTGTTCTGCTCCGGATCGATGTACTTGACAGGATATTTGTCAAAGGTCAGCAGGTTCAGACCGTTCAGATAGAGCCGGATGGAGGAAGCGTTTACGGCTTTGGACCATTTTGCGGGCAGGGTGTAGCCGATCTCCATGTTTTTGAGTCGGATGTAGTCACCGTCCGCCATCCAGAAGTCTGAAGGCTTTTTGCTGGAATCGCTGCCTGGTTCCAGACGGGGGTATGTAATCTTCTTTCCCTTATCCAGACGCTCCTGGCTCCAGGCTTCTTTGTGCCAATCGTTGAAGTTGTAAGTTTCCCAGAAACGCTGGCCGCCGAGGAAGAAACTCCGTCCGGCTGCTCCCTGCCACATCATGCTGAAATCAATGCCTTTGAACTGGAAGTTGAGTCCCGCTCCGAAAGTCCATTCCGGAACTTCGGGATCCCCGATAGGGACCATGTCTTTCTCATTGATTATGCCATCGCCGTTCTTGTCGCGGTATTTCAAATCTCCCGGTTTCGGGGGAGCTCCCACTTCGGTCTGGTCATACCAGTCAACGATATCTTGCTCGGAATTGAAGAAACCTGCCGTTTCGTAGCCGAAATTCTGTCCGAGCCGGTATCCGGTACTCCGCAGCCTGCAAGCATAATCTTCAGGCAGCAGCACCTCGCTCAGGTTAATTACCTTGTTTCGGTTGAAGGCAGCGTTTGCTCGGAAGCTCAGACTCACATCGCGACGGAAGACTTTCTGATATGTTCCGGTCAGCTCGAAGCCCCTGTTATCGACAACCCCGGCATTGATTTTCGGAATGATTCCGGATACACTCACGCCACCCGTACCGAATACACCTGTCGGAATCAGGCCGGTTGCCGGAATCAGAATGTTGTTGCGCCTCTCGTAGAAGATATCACCTACCAGACGGAAATCATGGAACAGACCTACCTCAAAGCCTACATTGTACTTGTTAGACTTTTCCCAGGTAAGTTTGTCGTTCCCGATCTGTGACTCATAGCTCCCGCTCCAGAGCGTCAGGAAGGCGAAACGAGCCCCGTTCATGTTGTCGTTTCCGACCTGCCCATATGAAGCCCGCAGCTTTGCAAAGGTAAGCCAGTCGTTTCCTTTGAGGAAATTTTCTTCGGAAATAACCCATCCGAGAGAAAATGAAGGGAAAAACCCCATCTTGTGTCCAGGAGCGAACTGCTCGGATCCGTTGTAGCCGAAGTTCACCTCCGCCAGATAGCGGCGGTCATAGGCATAGGTCGCACGGCCGACCAATCCGATGTAGTTGTAAGGGAGCTGGATGTTTATGACACGCTGATAACGGTTGAAGAGGATCATCCCTGTCACGTCGTGTCGGCGGAACGTCCTGGCATAGTTCAAAGAAGCATCAATGTTGAAAAGATTGTTGAAGCTCTGGTATTGGGAATCCGACAACGGGGTGTTCGTCGCAGAGCCGTAAGGCTGGAACTTGTAACCTTCGGGCGCTTCCGGAGCTAGAACCAGTTGGAATAGCTGATAACTCCGCTGCCTGACCTGCTGATTGCTGGAATAAGCATCATAGGATGCGACCGTTTTCACGGATAATCCTTCAGTAATGAAAGAAAGGTCATATTCGACCCCCAGCGTTGCTGTGACCTGATTGGTCTGCGTGTTCCGGAAACCGGTACGGTTGAGCATTCCGTAAGGAATGTGGCTTGTGGTGATTAGGTAGCTGGTCATCACTTCACCATCCGGAGTGGTGTCTCGGTAGTAAGAATTGTTCGGAATAGTCAATAAATTGCTGAGCAGAACGGAGTAACCGCTGATGTCATTCAGGTAGTCGCCGTTGAACGGAACCATGACCGGATCGTTCTTTTTCTGCATGAATCCACTGACATTCAAAAACATTCGAAGATTGTCGGTGATGTCAATGTCAAAATTTGACCGGAAATTGATGCGGTTTGCTTTCGATGACGGATCATAATCGTATTCATTGAATTTTTCCGTACGGAAAATACCGTTCTGATGCAGGTAGCCTACGGTCGTGAAATATTTCATCTTGTCAGTCCCGCCGCTTACGTTGACATTGACCCGCTGCATCGGAGAAAATTCTCTCATGAATTCGTTGACAAAGTCGCGGGATGCATACAGAGGAGAGTTTTCACCGGACTTGTAGTGCTCCAGTGCCGTCTCATCGTAAATTGCTGGACGTCCGTTCTGAATCTCGACTTGGTTGCGAAGGAGTGCATAGTCGTAGGCGGAAGTCATATGTGGCAGGCGCGTCGCACTCTGCCAAGACTGTTCTGCAGTCACGTCGATGACGGTTTTGCCGGACATTCCACGGCGCGTTGTAATCATGATTACGCCGTTGGCACCACGTACTCCGTAGACAGCCGTAGCGGAGGCATCTTTGAGGATCGTGATCGTCTCTACCTCACGCGGGTCAAGTGCCGTGAAGTCTCTTTCCACTCCGTCCACCAGCGTCAGTGGCTGCTGTCCATTGATTGTGCTGCGTCCGCGGATGAAGAAATCCATGTTCTCGCCGCCCGGTACGCCGGAACGTTGCAGGACTGTAAGTCCAGGAAGACGGCCGGCCAGTGCTATACCCAAATTAGAGGCAGGTGTCTGCTTGAGACCTGTCGCATTGATGCTGGACAAGGCTGCAACAACGCTTTCCTTTTTCTGCTGGCCGTAGGCGACGAACACAACTTCATCGAGGGCAGTGGAGGTTTCCTGCAGGACGATATTGATGGTCTGCTGTGTGCCGACTACCGTTTCCTGCGTGTCGAAGCCGATGAATGAGAACACGAGTACATCTCTGGGACCTCCCACGCTGATGCTGTACTTGCCGTCCAGATCTGTGGAAGTTCCCGTCCGGGTTCCCTTGATGAGAACGGAAACCCCCGGCAATGGTTCATTTTGCTTGTCCAAAACTGTTCCTGTCACTGTGTGCCGTCCACCCTGCCCGAAAGCGGCGATGCCATTCAGCAGTGCGAACAGACAACATGACATCAATACGAATCTTTTTTTATGGTTCATAAGGTCAAATGATAAACATTAATTTTCGATGACGTACAGGTAGCTCAATCTTCCCATGGGCATTGAGCTACCTGTCAGATAGGAATTCATGATGTCGGATGGAGATTTGACCCCCATCGCAATCTTGAAATAAAATTTGGAAAACTTTCCCAGTGCTGCACGGGGGAAACTGACTAGAATCACGTTCTCTTTGACGACCATTCTGCCCGTACCTTTCTCAATGGACTGGAATCCGTCCGTAAATTCCTGCACGGAGACGGCATCGGCTGCTTTCGCCTTGACTACATGGTCGTAGCTTTCCCACGACTTCAACTCTGGCTCGCCGCATCCGATGAATAAGTTCAACCAGTTCTCTTTTCCCGAATAGCGACTGAAGTTCTCTTTTCCTCGAATATAAAAATATAGGTTTTCGTCATCGTGTGATACTCGGATTTCTTCAATCTTGTCGGTGGGAGCCTGCTGGATGTACCGTACGCTTCTGGCGCCTCCGTACGCATCCCGATGAATAAATTTTTCCTCTGGATTCCGCTGTACATAGACGACGTCGTTCCACTGAGACAGTTTCCCGTCCAGATTGATCGTCTTCGGAGTTTGGAACATGGCCTTTCCTACATTGAGGCCTTTGTACCTGCGCACATTGGAGATCAGTTGCAGGTAAAATGCATCCTCATAGCCTCCTTTCATCGGTTCGATGTCTCGCGAATACTCCTTGCTGGCCGCATCGCAGAGCATGTATTCCCCCATGTAAGGCTGCTTGTACGCAATCCATTCATTCCAGCCGCCGACAGAGATCATTGGCGGATCCGCCTTGATCGCCCGATCCCATTCGGATTGGAAGAAAGTCCCACGGTCCACGTCCGCTGAAACATTTCTCCGAGTGGTGACATTCCATCCACGCCCCCAGTTGATCCAGCCCGATCTGGTCAATGAAAACGACATCGGGACTCCCGGATGGCTTGCGACAGTCACATTCATCACACCGGAAGCCGCATGGAACGGCTGAGGATACTTCCACTCGATCCAAGGGAATCCGTCGGGGAACACAGGGTCAGAAGGCCATTGAGGCTTCATGAAATGGAAAAAGTTCAGGATTTCAGGAGAAAGAGTCCCCGGATTGTAGCCATTGTCATTCCGGGAGGCCGCCTCTGCCAGATCGTCGGCTGGGTTAGTGTATGCAATGATCAAAGGTTTCCCGTCCACCCGGAACCACGTGTCAGGATACTGGTTCACCTTATAGAGGGCTTCGTAGAGATCCCTCGTGGTCTGAAAAGAATGCGAATGCGTGTAAAAGGCCACCTTGGGAGGGTTCCATCCGGCCTGGATCATCTCGTCCAGAATCCGGCATACCTTCAAAACGACATCTTTGTAGATAATTGCATTCGTAGTGTCGAAGAAAATGAAGTCGACGCCTGCAGCCATGATCATTTGCATCTGTTTTCGTATGACCCATTCATCATCCGAATTGTAGTAACCCCAGAGTGGCTCGCCCCAGTAATGTGCCTGGCCGTTGGGACTGACTGTCTCATCGTAAGCATTGAAATCGGTAAGGATCTTGATTCCGTTCGGCATCGCTGCGATTTTCGTGGCATCATAAATGCCGGACGCATAGGGCTGTCCAATCCATGGCCAATAAAACAGTCCGACCGTCCGATTTTTCCGGTAACCGGAAATAGTAGGAAACGCATGCCCGAACTGATCGACTCCGACCAGATCGAAACTCCCGTATCGGGTCTTGGGAGTCGGCTTGACATCTTCGTCTGTCTTGTTGCCTGGTGTTTCTTCACCATTCTTCTCCGGACTTTCATGCACGATGTGATGTCCGGCCGAAGAACAGGCGAACGCCAGCCAGACTAGGCAGTACGACATTAGCTTAGAAAACATCTTCATTTTGGTTATTCTCCTCATTTTTTTGTGGCAGCGTAAAATTAGTTGAAACGTTTTTCGTGCGATTGTAAAATCTGTTATTTTTTTTGAACTTTCCGGTTTGATTATATTCAGACCGTTCATGACTGTCTCGGATCGCTGTGTTTGCGTGTTTCTGATCAAGTGGATTGAATGAGATAATCTAGTGGATATGGGTAAGATTTATCCTGGCGGGACGGCTACCCGCGCGTCAATTATGCAGTACGACACTAAGCACATCGACCATCGCCCGACGGGACTGAACATTCTTTCTGTAAAAAAGATATCCCAATAACGGAATTTTTTGCTACCTTTGCGTCCGCAACACTTCAGGGCAGGGTGAAATTCCCGATCGGCGGTAAAGTCCGCGAGCCTTCAGGGGCACGAACCGTTGGAATTACGGTACCGACAGCAATGCTGGCAAAAATTGCCGGCTGACAGTCTGGATGGAAGAAGAGGCACGTTCCCAGCGTGCGAGCCTTGAATTGTGTGCAGAAGTAATACAATCAAGGTTATGAAAAAGTTTTCATTTCTTTCGGTATTGCTCCTCTGCATGTCAATCGGTGGCGTTGCTTCAGGGAATTCGCTTCATCGTGCCGATGGGGAGGTTTCCGTTGCGGACACATTGATGTGGGAAGGAGTGCCGATGACGCTTCAAGAGGCCGTGACGAGGGCATCTTTCGCAAGCGGAAAATCCAGCCCGCTGAGGCTTGCTCAGATTGGCAGCAGCACAATCATGGACCGTTCTTGGTCCAGGACTTATCCCGAACTCATAGGCGGGGCTCCTGGAGTGTACGCTACCTCGGAATCAGGGAGCTATGGCGATGCCCAGCTGAACATCAGGGGATTCGCTCAGGAAAACATCTCCGTGCTTCTGAACGGAATCCCGATTTCCGGCCTGACTTCGGGAAGCATGTACTGGAATAACTGGATGGGGTTGGCAGAGGCCACTGAGGCTATCCAGCTGCAGAAAGGCGGCGGCTCTTCAATGCTTTCTGACTGCTCGGTAGGCGGAACCGTGAATATAGTGACCACGACTGCCAGTGAGAATTTTTCTATGAATGCCGGTTTCGGGGCATCGGATTTCGGAACGGCGAAGACATACCTGAAAGTGAGTAGTGGCGGCTTGCCGCACGGATGGAGTTTTTCGGCCATGGGTTCATATGTTGGAGGAAGTGGCTACGTGGAGAGCACGGACGTGAACTCTTTCGCATTCTTGCTGAACGTGAACAAAACTTTCGGCTCACGGAACACGCTTATATTCAATTTCCTCGGCTCGCCTGAAAAACATGGCCAGCGTTCGACCAGGCTCACTTATGCCGAGGTGGAGCAGTATGGCAGGCGTTACAGCAAGGACTGGGGCTGGAAGGATGGCGAGCGGTTCGGAGTTGGCCAGAATAATTACTTCAAGCCGTACTTCACGCTTCAGCATCTCTACAGTTCGGACAGACTGACGCTTCGGAATTCCGTCTATTTCTCGATTGGCGACGGTGGCGGACGCTGGAGAGAGTCTGCCGGGAAGTCGATATATTCATATAGCACTCTTAATGGACATATCGATTGGAATGCAATTGTGACAGATAATGTCTTGGAGGAAACCCCAGGCTACGGTAGAAGGGCTCAGAACCTATTGTCGGACTATCAGGCAGGGCACACCCAGGCAGGAGTGATATTTTCAGGCGAGCTTACGGCCGGGGAGGATTGGAAGGTCGGCTTTGGGGCCCATTATCAGAATTACAAGACTTGGGAGCGCGAACAGATTACGGATTTGCTAGGGGCCGACTATTGGTATGAGGATTATGCGAGCAAGTCTTTGATGGGGCTCTCCGGACGCAATCCTTACAAGAGGGTCGGGGATTATATCCGTACTCGGAACGGAAA
>JAGAHD010000128.1 GCA_017627255.1 Bacteroidales bacterium
GGGATTCTTGCCGAGGAGAATCTTATGGAGCGTTTTGTATCGCACTTTGGGATTATCTATCCGGTTCCCCCTGTAATTCAGGATTCTCATGTCTTTTTCCTCGGAAAGGTCGGCAAGGGTGCGCCAGTCGTCCAGGGCCTGCCCCTCTGCAAATTTATAGGGAAGATAGTACTCGCAGAACTCCTCCCAACTGAGATTCCGAAGCCACGGCATACGTTCCCTGTGCTCGAGGCAAGTGTCAATATTCTGGATAAGGTATTCGGCGGAAAGTTGTTCCGCATCAGGAACCGTATGGATAACGCCATGATACTTCCCGGAGATTTCGGCGAGAGCGATGTTCATGAGCGAATCATTTGTGTAGAGCAGATAAATGGAATCTACCTCGTCACAATAACGTTCATAGGGTCCGGGCAGGGCGCAGCGGTGATAGCGGAGATGGCTCAGCAGGAATGCGGCGGCGGCCTGATGGTCGGGTTTTCCTTTGTAATGTCGGTGGATTTGCCGGAACTCCGGGAAAAGAGAATACTCGGAGACTGGGCGGCAGCCCGCCAGGACGGTCACCAGCAACAACCAATAAATCATTTTTTTCGGGCACATGCATGACAAATATAATCAAAAAACACTTTTGAGCAGCTCTAGGAGAGCTTTCAAGCGCGGATGAAGACATTGAAAATGTTACAATACGTTTTTTTGTGATATAACTAATTGATAATAAGTCTTTTATATTTTGTTTATCTCGTCTGTTTTTGTTTGGACTTTCAGTTGGACTATTGTAACATATTGATAATAAGTCTGATACAATTTGACGTTTGTAACATTTTTGCGCGTCTTTTCATGACAATATTTTGCGAAACCAGTAATTTATAGATAAATTGCAAACAAATTTAAGACATGCGATGAATCATTTATTGATCATTGTTTCGACTTTGCTGATGCTTTTGTCCGGGGTCACTGGCCTTCCTCCGAAAAGGTTTCCGGAGTCCATTTATGTCAGATCGAGGCTGTCGTCGCTCCGGCACAATATGCTAGAGTATCCGGTCGTTCAGATGGAAATGGATGAAAAGGGAAACGTTCTCTTGCTTTCATGCGATGGTTTTCCTGTCAAGGCGACGGTTACCATTACGAATGTCATGACCCAAAGGGATTACCAGAGGGAAATATGGCTTAGTAAACGCACGGTTCATGTTCCGTTGCCGGAAAGTGGCTCTGAAGACGGCTTTACTGTCGCCGTTACATTGAAGTCCGGATTTGTCTATTTGTCGAAAACGGGTAAAAACAGATGAGACAAATCCTTTCCTTTGCCATTGCTTTCCTTTTTGTGTTATCATGCCGTTCCCAGCTTGGGGTGGATAATGATCCGGCATTATTGTATGCTAAAGGACAGGAGCAGTTTGCAGGAGGAAATATGGAGGAAGCCGTCGTCTCTTTCCTGTCTGCACTGTCTCAGGCAGAGGCGTCGGATAATTACAAGTTGCAGGGACAGATCGCTGAGGTTTTGGGGGAGATGAGTAACCTTGCAGGTAATCATGTTGATGAAAAAGTATATGCATTAAGGGCGCTGGCTTGTTTTGAGTTGGGAACGGACAGCCTTGCCGTGGACATTGCGCGCTATAACCTTGCTCTGGCTTTGCATAATACAGGGGATCATTCGCCTTTGGACAGTCTTCTGGATAAGATCAACGATTGGTGGGTCTACCGATGTACGTTTCCTTTAAGGGCGGATCATGAGATGATGCAGGAGCATCCCGATTATGCAAAAGCGTCAGGGTGGTTTGAGAAAGCATTGGATTATGGGGTTGAAATGAATGAAGCGGATTATTATAAATATGCTTATTCCTTGGTACGGACTGGGCGGAAGAGAGAGGCGGACAGTTTGCTTGTTTTGATGAAGGATTATCCGGAGTCTGTCTCTTCCAGATGGTGGAAATACCAGATTTCTAAGGAAAGGGGAGATTCGGAGGCGGCATACATGGAATTGGAACGGTATTCTCAATTGCGGGATTCGCTGGGTAATGAGAGTCTCATGCAAAAACTCTCCAAAAAACAGGCTGACTATTTACGACTTTCAATGGAAGAAACTCGGAAGCAGAAATCCATCTCCTATTTGGTTGCTACAATTATCACTTTGCTTTTCTTCCTTTTGGTCGGGGTGTTTTTATGGACATGGAATGTGCACCGGAGGAAAGTGATGACCCTGAATGATCTGATGCAGACTCGTCAGGAAAAAGTGGAGGAAATGATCGCTCTTGCACACAGAGATACTGAGGAGGGAAGGAACCGTTTGGAGGATCTCCGAAGAATGTTTGTCCGAATATATCAGGAAAAGTTTGAAGAGGTAATTGATCTGACGCAAATAAAGGCGGAAGAAAAACTCGTTTCTCAGGCTAGTATGCAGCAGCATTGGATGCAGGTCAGCAGGATTCTCTCAGAAATATCAGATCCAGCAAAACAGAAAAAGTTTGAGGCAAGGATCAACAAAGACCTGGATAACATCATGTATAAAATCCGAACTGATTTCCCGAAACTTAGAGAAGATGATTATCGTTTCCTCAGCTATATAATCGTCGGATTTGATACGGCCTCCCTGTCTGTTCTTTTTGATCAAACTCCCGGTGCTGTCCGCGTCCGAAAGACTCGTTTAAAGTCCATTCTTCTGAATAGCGAGAGTGAAAATAAGGGACTGTATTCGATTTTTTTTAGCTGATCTATACCAACTTGTTCCCCGCATGAGTTCAATCGGCATTTTCGGGATACTAAGAGAGAAAGGAAAGAAGGCTCGTTTTGACGATTTTTGTTACTTGCTGATAACGGATTGATAATCAGAGGGGGAAGAGGCAATGCTTTCGAGTGACTTGTCATCATTGATCTTTAAATTGTTGATTCTCAGGTGACTGGCTTGTGGTGTCTGTAACAGATTTATCCGTTCATCTTTTGTTTTTTGTTATTCATTTTCTTAGGTTTGTTCCACAAATTACTACTCAGCGTTTTAAAATGCATACCGGGTACGAAAGAAGCATGTTTATTCTGACTGCTATTCTCCTTTTTGTCAGTTGTCAGTCTGATAAGAATACAGTTAGAAAAACTCTGTCTGATTTTGAAAAAGAGCAGATTGAAATCCCCTCAGATATGCTTATGATAAAGCAGGGCTCTCCTGCTCCCTATCGGATTTTGGACAGCCTTCCGCTGCTTATCCTATATGTTTCTCCGGAAGAATGCTCGCAATGTCGTATTGATCACCTTATCGAGACTGATGAAATGTTTCAGATAAGTGAGGATTCGGATGAGTTTCAGTTCTTGATTATACTCTCTCCAGAACCGGACGTCGTAGAAGATGTGAAGGATAAACTGATGGCGATGAATTTCAATTATCCTGTTTATCTCGATCTATATGGCGATTTTTCAAGGCAGAATAGAATCCCCACTGATCTGAGGTTCCATTGTTTCCTGACAGATTTGGAACGACATCCTGTCATAGTAGGTAATCCCATTTCAGATGAAAAGATTAAAACACTGATGTTCCGGTATTTGTCGGAAAACTCAAATACTAATTTTATATATGAATAAGCATCTGTTAGTCTTTTTTTGTGCTTTTTCACTTCTTGCACTTGTTCTCGTCTTTAAAGATGGATCTCAATCTTCAGTTTTTTCTATGAATGTAGAACTTCTGACGGCAAACGAGGGCGGTAGCAATCCCTGCCATAGCGGTGGACCAGGTGCAACACAGTGCTCCATTAATGCGGGAACAACAATTGTTGGTGTAGGAATTTCTGCAGGTTGCAGTGTCACATGCTCTAGTGGGTACTATGCTTGTTGTGGGATTCATTGTACTTGTATTTCCTATTGATTATGCGCCATTTTTTTGCACTACTCGTAGTTGGCGGGCTTTTCATCCTTTTGTCCGGGTGTTCCGAACATGAAAGGAAGGACAAATCGGCGGTACGGATCCCTGTGGATATCGCGAGAACGATAGAACTCTCCCCAGAAGATGCCTCGGTAATTATTGTTAAAAGTTCTTCCATAGAAACGGTTGACGATATCATCGTCTTTGATACGACGTGTGTCATCAAGTCAGGGAACCAGCTTCTCGGCTTTTCTTTACAGACGGGTAAAAGTGTCTGCCGTTACTCCCAACCAGGTCGCGGTCCGGGTGAATACATCCGTGTCTGGGATTATGGTGTGGTCGGAGATAAATTGTACTTGTATGACATAGATGGGAAGCAAGTCCTGTTTTTTACTGTTGGAGGTGATTTTCTTCATTCTGTGAAAGTATCGGGGGCAGCCTCGGATTATCCCTTCCAATCCCTTGTGCCCGAGCCATGGAGCGATGGCTATATCGGAAAAAGAGTTTTCGGTATGCCCGGTGTTCCGGAGTTGTCAGCCTATGGCGCGGACTTTCGTTATGCATCTCCAAGAGGTATTGATGAATTGCGTTCGGGCATCATGCTTTGGCGGCAGTTTTTCCATGGCGCTGATGGCGATATCCTTTATAATCGCTTTTTCTCAAATGAAATCCAACGTATTACAGCCGACACGGTATCGGTTAAGTATTTCGTGGATTTTGGCAGGTACAATCTGCCAGACTTGGAGCAGGACGAGTACGCTTATCTGGATCTTTTATCGAAGGACAGTTCCACGAATCGTTACGCAGTGGTAATGTCCAATTTTGATGAGAATGAGCAGTTGTTCGGTTTTCAATATGCAACCGGAGGAAATCGGTGTTATGCCTTGTTTAATAAAGTTACGGGGGAATGTCAGGCTTACCGACCGGTCATTCCTTCCGGAACAGTCCTGCAGGTGTTCTACCATAGCGGAAAACTGTTTGCGATAGGGGAGACAGATAATCAAAAAGAAATGGCCATCTATTCATTTTCTCTGCGATGAGTTGTATTAGTTAAGTTGAAATTCAGTGCTTTGGTAACAATAATGCGGGGCTTTTAAGGCATAGGAATAAGTTGACCATTTTTTGTAATTATGAAAAAAGAAATTATTTGCCTCGATTGGTTCATTGGCCTTCATTGTCGCCATGGGTATTGTTTGCTTCTCAGCAAACCATATTCATCCTGATTATTTCAACGCAAATGTCGAAGCTCTGGCGAGCTCTGAATATGGAGCTGATATTTGCACTTCTCCCAAAACATGGCTTGGTCTCGGAACGTGTATGAATGTAACTTCCGTAATTTGTAAAGATGACAGCGGTGAATGCGATTAAAACATCTCGTGCCCTTCTTTTCCTGATGGCGGCCGTAATTGCAGGAGGTGCCTGTTCAAATTCTCATAAAGAGGAACATAAAATCCTCTGTACGCAAGTGGATTTCTCCGTTTTTACCGAGCGGTCTTTTGCCTCCTATCTGGAGGGTAACAAGAAAAGCATTACAATAGTCCCCCTGGATTCTTCCGTCATCATGGATGTATACCGGGGACTTTCCAGGGAGGACGGTTCGTTCCTTCTATCGGACAGGCGGATGCGAAGACTGCTTGCTGTTTCTTCAATTAACGGATACTATTTGGGAGATGTCGGACGATTCGGCCGGGCTGAGAATGAGTATCTTCAAGTAACTGGATTTGACAGGGACAAAAACGGAAATATCTGGGTCCTGGATGCACGGGGGAAGAGCCTGCTGGAATACGATGGCTCCACGTATGCCTTTAAGGCGAAGAAGAAGTTGGAATTTACGGCGCTGGATATCAAATGCCTCGAGAACGGAGGGTTTCTCTTTTTCCTGTTCCCGTATACAGAGGGCTCAACTAAAGGATATCAGCTGATGAAAACCGATGCTGATTTGAAGCCGTTGGAATACTTGCTTCCCTATAGTGATAATCTGGATGCAAACAGCCTGCTGATGACCCGCAGTTTCAATGCAGGACCATCAGGATCGGTTGTGTCCGCAAATATGTATATTGATGACTATGTGACGGTCCTTGATGGGAAAGGGACAATAATGAACCAGTTTGAATTTAACTTCGGGAAATACCGGATTCCGGACGATATACGTGCTTCCATCTCCTTGCATGCGGAAGAGTTCATTCATTTCAGAAGTATTTGCGCACCTGTACTCATTCAGGATTCCTGGGTCTGCGGACAACTCTTCAACAAAGGGGTTTACTCATTCTTCTTGGCTGACCGGAAGGAAAGGATCCTCTATATTCCGGAAGAAACCCCCGAACTGATTTCTCTGGTCGAGTGCTCTTCCGGAAAGATGGTCCTGCTTCTCCATGCCGCTCCCGGCAATCCCTACGCCTCAGCGCTTGGTCTTGCAGAAGCGGCATCGGATTATCTGATCATAATAGAGGAAGCGATATCTGATAAATAGGTCGGTCTTGGATTACGGACCGGTCCTTTTCGACCTTCGCAGTTCCAGACGACAACGCCTCGCTCTACACTCTCTCACTGGACCGGAAGTCCGGAGAAACATTGTTGTGCCGGTATCCGACAGGATTGTCGCACTAGCTCCAGAATTCAGTATGGAAAGAGTAATTGGTTCATTAGTCTTTTTTCTTGACGAAAAACGTTACATGCTTATAATGCATTGAATTTTAACATATTAAATGCCTTCTAGGTGGCTATCGAAACATTTGGGTAATTATACTTACCTGATAATCAAAAGATTAATACCATGAGGATGTAACACTTTTATTATGGTAGTTTTGCATGATTTATTAATTATCTTTACATTTACGAAACCAACATTCGAGTGGTGAATAGTCAATAGAAGATATTGGTGTATTTGATTTGATTATGTTGAGCGTAAAACACTATCGAATTATTATTCTCATGAAGTTGTATTTCCCAAAAGTTGGGGAGGGAATCCCTGTAAATGCATGTTATATTGAGTATCCATTTGGAGGAGGTAGTTCAGAATGGGCTTTGAAGTGTGACTCTCAGACGAGTACAACAATGATCTACGATTGTCCTACCAGTAAAACATACATGCGAAAATCAGCAGCCTCGATGTGTCATGATGTCCACTAAGCTTTTCTCTCTTCCTGTCTGTTGCATCCTGTTGATCACTGCGGGATGTGGTCACAAAGTTGATGTATCGACCGCGTTCAGTTTCCCGGTTGAGACAGTCAAGTCTTTCGCCGAACGCACGTCCATATCATCTACGATGTCGGAATGGGCGGCGACACAGTATGAACATGCTGCTTGTGATTCTTTGATTGTTTCATTCGAACCTCGGGAATCCTTTTTGTTCTCATTGACGGATCTCCGTACAGGGGACCTGATCGGTACGTATTGTCACAAAGGACGCTCTGACCAGGAACCGTTGGATATCCTGCCACATTTTGTCCCTTATGTCGAGGAGGGAGAGTTCAAAATTGATTTTCTTTCATATCCGAGGGCCAAGGTATTTTCGTGGAACGTTACCCGGTCCTGTCGAGAGAATACAACCGAATATGATGCTATAATAACTCTTTATCCTGAGCCTAGTGAAGAGTTTACTCCGCGTTCCTTTTTCATCCTTGATGAGAATGTGGTTTTGGTTCTGAATTCCAGACAGAATTTGTATGCTGAAGGAGAATCAGATACGGTACCGGTCTGGGAAGTTTACGATTCGGTTTCGGGAGAACTGATCCGCACATTCGAGCTGTTTAAGCCGGGGGAATACCTAAAGGAGGCTTCGGAGGCTTTCTCCAGACAGAGTTTCTTTTCATCAAAAGAGAGTATAAAGCCTGATCACACGCTTGTTGTCTCAGCGATGCAATCTATTCCTCAAATCAATATCATCGATCCCTATTCGGGGGATGCGCATGGGATCCTATTCGGATCGTCACAAATCGATACGAATAAGCCCAAAGCATACTTTTACGATGTCAAATGTGACGACCGTTTCATCTATGCGCTTTATCTTGGGGAAAAATGGGAAAAAGCAGACGACAATCCGCAATCATGGGTGTATGTGTTGGATTGGAATGGAAAGCCTCTGACCAAGTTTCGTGCAGGAAACGCGACGGGACTGTTTCTTGACAAATCAACCTTGTATCTGACAAACTATATGCACAGCACCCTGTCGTCAGTAGATTTACGTACAATTCTTCCATCTGAGTCGACTGGCAGACAATAGATAATGAGGATAATGAAGTCATTGAATACAATGATAATGAAAAAATGACTCAAAGTCTGGTGTCAGGATTAATCCTGATGCTTTTCGCTGCCTTAGTTTATGTTCGGTCCCTTGATCCATCCCGCAACCGTCATCCATTTTTTGATGATAATCTTGACGCATTGACAGCAACCGAGTCTCAATGGACCTGAAGTCCGGAGAGACATTGTTGTGCCGGTATCCGACAGGATTGTAACCTTTCTTTCCCTGTTCTGTCAAAACTTTTTGGAGGATTGTTTACGGGAAAATACAACGAAAAATGTTACATGCTTCTAATATATTGATTATCAATGATTCAAACTTGTTTTGTGTGGATGGTGCTGTGCGTGCACTATTGTACATCGTTGATCATCAACGTGTTATTATAGGCACTTTGTAACAGAATTCGGGCCTGGGTTTTGAAAGATTTTGCTTTTTTTCTATATTTAGGGGAGAATACTATCGGATTGAAATGCGGAGGTTTTTTTTCATGGTGACCACAGTGGCGGCTCTTTGGACGGGCGGAACGCAAATGATGCCCGCCCAGGAGATGACTTTGGATGAGGCCATTGCAACAGCTCGTTCTTCTTCGGTCAAGGCCCTGGAAGCCCGGCAGGCCTTTATTTCCACTTACTGGGCATGGCGTTCGTATCAGGCAAGCCGTCTTCCGTCTTTCATCCTGTATGGCAATCTCATGAATTACGACCGCTCACTGGCACTGCTGCAAAGCCCGGACGACGGATCCATGAAGTATGTCAGTACCCACAACCTGCAGAACAGCCTGGGACTCCGTGTCGCCCAGAACATTCCCTGGACGGGAGGCACTCTTTACCTGTATTCCGACCTTAACCGGATTGACCAGTACGGGGCCGAAAAGGCGCTGACCTGGTACGCCCAGCCGGTGACCCTTTCATATAACCAGCCGCTGTTCGCCTACAACCAGTTCAAGTGGGACAAGTTGATCGAGCCACGGGAATATGAACGTGGTCGGAGAACCTATCTGGAATCCATGGAGGATGTGACTCTTGCTGCCGTCAAGGCCTATTTTGGCCTGCTGGAGGCCCAGGAGCAGGAATCGATGGCCCGGACCAATCTTGTCAACACCCGTCGGATGCTGCAAATCGCCGGGGAGCGGCTGTCCCTGGGGACAGTGACCCGCGACGAATATCTTCAACTGGAGCTGCGGATGCTCAATGACAGCATCGCCATCCATGAATCTGCACTTCTGGTCCGGGAATCCCAGATGGGCCTGAATTCCCTGCTGGGATTTGACGAGGAGTCCCAGATCCGCCCGGTGATGGAAGACAGGTTTCCACTGCTCACCCTGGACTATGACGAAGTCCTGGACCGTGCCCTCGAGAATTCCCGCTTCAACCTGGACAACGAAATCAGCCTGCTGGAAGCCCGTTCTTCCGTGGAAAAGGCCAAGGCGGAACGGGGCGTCACCATGTCCTTCAACGCGCGGTTCGGCCTGTCGAAATCCGGCGAAGCCTTCTGGGATGCTTACTATAACCCCTTGGACCAGGAAGTGTTCGGACTAAGTTTCACCGTCCCGATTTTTGACTGGGGACTCGGTCGCGGCAAGGTCCAGAAGGCCCGTGCCGCCGAAGAAGTGGTGAAGGCACAGGTCCAGCAGGGGGAGAACGATTATCGCCGCAAAGTGTTCACTGATGTCGGGCAGTTCAACAACCAGCAATCCCAATGTGCGGTTTCCCGCAGGGCTATGGAGATTGCTCTTGAGCGGTATGAACTGATGATGGAGAGATTCCGGGAAGGAAGTGCTACCGTCACTGATCTCAATACCGCCAGGAGTGAAAGTGATGCCGCCCGCCGGAAATATGTCGGAGACGTCGGGCGGTATTGGCAATACTATTATGAAATCCGCAAAGAAACGCTGCATGATTTCATGGAAGGGGCGGATCTTGTCGTGGATGAAAACGAAATGACTGGAAACTTATGATTCAGCGAACGCACATACTCGCCCTTGCGGCCGTCCTGCTGTTGTCTGCCTGCGGGTCCCGGACCGGAGACAAGGAAGCGGATGGCCGTCTTCAGCAGACCCCTGAAATCAATGAGGTGGATGTCATGACCCTCCGGCGGACGAAGTTCGCCCGCCAACTGCTCTCGAACGGGCGGCTGTCAGCTGCCTCCAGGGCCTCGCTGGCCTTTCGGACGACCGGACCGCTCTCATCGATTCCGGTGAAAAACGGGCAGGTGGTGGGGGCAGGCACGGTACTGGCTACGGTGGACCGGCCTGATCTTCGTCTCGCGCTCGAATCTGCCGAAATTGCGCTTGCCAAGTCCGAAATAGACTTGTACGACGTCCTGGTCGGACAAGGATATCCGGCACGCGATACGATGTCTGTTCCCTCCGATTTGCTGGAAACCGCCAAGATCCGGTCGGGTTATTCTTCTGCCAGCAGCGCTTTGCACAAAGCGCGGTACGATTTGTCCGGAACCGTTCTCCGCGCCCCATTCCGCGGCCGGGTCGCCGACATCATCACCAAGCGTTTCGACCAGGCTGGAGCGGAGCCTTTCTGCTCGCTGGTGGATGACAGCTCCCTGGATGTGGATTTCACGGTGATGGAATCCGAATATGCTTTCCTTTCGGTCGGTCTGCCGGTCAAGGTATCTCCGTTCGCCGATCCGGACCGGCTCTATACCGGCACTGTGACCGGCATCAATCCCTCTGTTGACAAAAATGGTCAGGTCCTGGTTCGCGCCAGGGTTCGGAACGACGGGCATCTGGTGGACGGGATGAACGTAAAGGTCACCGTGGAGCGGATGCTTCCGGACTGTCTGGTGGTTCCGCGGAGCGCCGTCGTAATCCGGGACAATATGGATGTCCTTTTCACGTACACTGATGACGGAAAGGCCCATTGGACCTATGTCCGTATCCTGGCTTCCAACGGGGATTCCCATGTCGTGGAGGCCAACTCCGACCGTGGAGCTATCCTGCAAGAAGGTGACCGGGTCATCATTTCCGGCAACCTGAACCTGGCTGACGGCTCAGCGGTTGTCCTCAAACCCTGATATCCATGCTCAAGCACCTCATTGACAGGCCCGTTTCCGTGACCATGGCCATGCTGGTGGCAGTAGTCCTCGGCCTGACGGGTATCCGACTGCTTCCGGTTTCGCTGGTTCCGGAAGTGGATATTCCCTATATCACTGTACAGGTTTCCGACCCTGCTCTTTCAGCCCGGGAAATGGACGAAGTTGTCGTGCGGCCGCTCCGGGAGCAACTGATCCAGGTGGGAGGGCTCGAGGATATTGTCACCGAATCCCGTGACGGAAGCGGCATGCTGAAACTGACCTTCAGTCATGGCGCGGATATGGATTATCTGTTTATCGAGGTCAATGAGAAAATCGACCGTTCGATGGGCTCGCTGCCCGCGATTGAGCGTCCCAGGGTACTCAGGGCCAGTGCGACGGACCTCCCTGCTTTTTTCTTGAATGTGACTCTCCGGAATGAGGGTGGAGACTTCCTGCGGCTCAGCCAGTTTGCCGAAGGAGTGATTGTCCGTCGGATCGAACAGCTTCCTGAAGTCGCCATGGTTGATGTGACGGGGACCATGGATGAAGAGATCCTGGTGTTGCCGGATCAGGGAAAACTGACCCAGCTGGGATTGACAATGAGGGCCTTTGAAGCGGCAATCCGTTCTGCTGACATCCGGCTCGGAAGCCTGACCATCCGGGATGGCGAATACCGCTACAATGTGAAGTTCGATGCCAGGGCTTCCAGTCCGGAAGACATCGGGGCTATCTGGATCCGTGCGGGGGATCGGCTCCTGCAGGTCAGGGATGTCGCGTCCGTATCCCTTCAGGGAGCACAACGGACCGGCCTTGCCCGCTCTGACGGGAAAGAAGCCGTGACCCTTGCGGTCATCAAGCAAAGTGATGCCAGGATGTCCGATCTCAAGAAAGGGGTGGCCGGTTTGCTGGACCAGTTCCAGACCGATTATCCGGAACTGGAGTTTACGCTTACCCGTGACCAGACACGCTTGTTGGAGTATTCCATCCGGAATCTCTTGGGAAGCATCCTTCTGGCCCTCATCCTGGCCTGTGTTGTCATCTTCCTGTTCATGCGGGATTTCCGTAGTCCCGCCCTGGTGTCCCTGACGATGCCCCTGGCCCTGGTGTTCTCGATGCTCGTTTTCTATCTGGCCGGCATGTCCTTGAATATCGTTTCCCTGTCGGGCCTTTTGCTGGGTGTCGGCATGATGGCAGACAATACGATTATCCTTGTGGATAACATTACGGCCCGCTGGCAACGGGACGGCGACCTCCGGACCGCCGTTTTGGAAGGGACAAAGGAGGTGACCGGCCCCATGTTGAGTTCCGTCCTGACTACCTGCGCTGTTTTCATTCCCCTGGTGTTCGTGAGCGGCATTGCCGGAGCCTTGTTCAAGGACCAGGCCCTCTCCGTTACGATCGTCCTGCTCTCATCCTATCTGGTGACCATCACCGTCATTCCGGTCTATTACTGGTGGTGGTACCGGAACAAGTCTTCCTTCCAGGTCGATGCCCTGCTGGAGCGTATCTCTTTTGATGCGCCGCTGCAGCGCTGGGACTCCCGGTGGATGGAGTGGTTCCTGAACCATCGCTCCGTCGCCTGGGGAATCGTCGCCGTCTCCGTGGCCGGAATGGCTCTCTGCCTGGTGTTCCTGCGCAAGGAGCGTATGCCGGAAATGACGCGTACCGAGACCATCCTGAAAGTGGATTGGAACCAGCGGATGGATGTGCCCGAGAACGAAGCGCGGGTGGCAGACCTGGAAGCTTTTGTCGCGCAGGATGTGCTCCAGTCGACTTCTTTGGTGGGCAGCCAGCAGTTCATGCTGGGACATAGCGGGGAACAAGGAATCACGGAGGCTTCGCTGTATCTATCCTGCAGGGACCAGCGGACACTCGAGGACGTCGAGCGGCGCCTTTCAGAATGGATGACGGAGCGGTATCCGGATGCAGTCTGGACCTTCGGGGAGGCCGGCAACCTGTTTGACATGGTATTCGCTTCTACGGAAGCCCCGTTGACCGCGCGGCTTCGTCCTTCAGGCATCCCCGAAACGGATCTTGAGACCCTTCGCCCCTTGATTGGTCGGATCCGGGAGGCGCTCCCGGAGGTTTCCATCCCTACGGTCCGGACGAAGACAGATGTCCTTTTCATCGCCGACCCTGCCCGGATGACCCTGTACGGAATCGGCTATGAAGACCTGGTATCCGTCCTCCGGAACGCCCTCAACGGGAACTGGTTGTTCACGATTGTCCAAGGAAGCCGTTCGCTTCCGGTGGTGACAGGAACGGACCTGGGCGATCTCACGGCCTTGTTGCAGGAGACTTTCGTGGAGAAAGGCGGACGCCGGATTCCGGCCATGGAACTGCTCCGGCAGACGTATACAGAAGATCTCAAGGCCATCGTGTCAGGTCCCGAAGGCAACTATTATCCACTGGATTTCCAAGCGAGCGGACAAAACGTTCCCGGGATCATGTCCGTCGTGTCTGAGACAGTCCGTTCCGACCGGAACTATGAAGTGAGCTACAGCGGATCGTATTTTTCTAACCGGAAACTGACTCGCGAAATGCTGGTAATCCTCCTGGTTGCCATCACGCTGCTTTTCCTGATTCTTGCCTCCCAGTTCGAATCCCTTATCCAGCCGGTCCTCATCCTGCTGGAGATCGTCATCGACCTGTTCGCTGCCCTGCTGCTCCTGGCCCTCTTGGGCGTTTCATTGAATATCATGTCCCTGATCGGCCTGGTTGTGGTCTCTGGAATCGTAATCAATGACTCGATCCTCAAGATTGACACGATCAACCGCCTGCACAGGAGCGGCATGGACCTGCGGCAAGCCGTCATGACCGCCTCGTCCCGAAGGATGAAAGCCATCTTGATGACCTCCCTTACCACGATTCTGGCGGTAGTGCCGTTCCTGGCCAGGGGCAGTATGGGTGCCGACTTGCAATACCCCATGTCACTGGTCATCATTGCCGGCATGACGGTCGGAACCCTGGTGAGCCTCTTCCTTGTTCCGACCCTGTATTATTCCGTGTACCATGGCCGGGCATAGAATCATCCCTCCCTTTTCCGCAGTCCTCCTGATGGTGGCTTTGTCCGTTGTGGGCATCGTCTCCCTGCCACGCCTGAAAGTCCAATACGCGCCGTCCACACAAGGCCGTTCCCTGCAGGTATCCTATTCGCTTCCAGACGCTTCTCCAGAAATTGTCGAGGCGGAAGTCACTTCGCGGATTGAAGGGGTCCTGTCCGGCATCCGGAGTGTTACAGATGTCGAATCAAACTCTTGGAAAGGAGGAGGTTCCGTTTCGCTGACCTTCCGGCGGGGAACGGACCTGGAAGCTGCCCGGTTTGAAATGGCCTCCGCCATCCGCAATGTCTACAGTTCATTGCCAAAAGGGTTGACTTACCCTTCCATCAGCCGTAGCGGCGGGTCGGGACGCGGCCAGACCGCCCTGGTATATACGCTGAAGGGCCCCATGCCCTCCCAGGAAATTGAACGGTATGCCCGGGAGCGCCTGCTCTCGCCGCTGTCAGCCTTGAAGGATGTCGACCGGGTGTCGCTGACCGGTGCCACCCCTTTCCATTGGGTCATTACCTTTGATGCCGAAAAAGCCTATTCGGCAGGGATCAGCGCTTCCGAGATTGCAACGGCCTTTCGAAACGCCCGTTCCGGTGCATTGCTCGGCATGACCAGGACTCCCGATGGACTGATGGCGGTCCGCCTGGACGGGAATCTTTCGGACGATTTCGGCGCCATCCCTGTCAAGAACGTGGGAGGCCAGGTCGTGTTCCTGCGGGACCTGGCGACCTGGCAGTACAAGGAATCCGAACCTCAATCCTATTACCGGGTCAATGGTTTGAATACCATCAACCTGTCCGTCGGACTCGTAGAAGGGGCCAATTTGCTGGCGGCCGTGGATGCGATCCAGGCAAGGATGGCTTCTCTCCAGACCGTTTTTCCGGACGAAATCACGGCTTCCGTATCCTACGACTCCTCAGAGTATGTCCGCGACGAACTGAAGCGGATTTATTTCCGCACGGGGCTCTGCCTCCTGATTCTTCTGCTATTCGTCTTCATAGTCAGCCGGTCCTGGAGATATGTGTTGATCGTCTCCGCGACCCTTGCGGTCAACATCCTGACAGCCATCGCCATTTATGCTTTCGCCGGACTGCCTATCCACATTTACACCCTGGCTGGAATCACCGTATCCTTGGGAATTGTTATCGATACAACCATTGTGATGATCGACCATTACAGATACTGGCTGGACCGGAGGGTGTTCCCGTCCCTGGTGGCCGCTACAGCGACGACGATAGGGGCTCTGCTGACGGTCCTGCTCCTTCCGGAAAACGAGCGGGCCAACCTGACGGATTTCATCTGGGTGATCGTCATCAACCTGGCGCTGTCCCTGGCGGTCGCCTGGCTGTTCATCCCGTCGCTGATGAGTTTCCTTCCCCTTCGGGCCTTTTCTGGGCAGAAGGCTCTTCAGACCAGGCGTCGGGCTGTCCGTTTCAACCATGCGTATGCCTCCTATATTGATTGGGGAGTACGCCATCGGTGGATATTGCTTTTGGTTGCGGCTGCCGGGTTCGCCTGGCCGGCTTACCGGTTCTCCATAATAATCGACCGGTCCGCTTTCTACCGGCAGCCTGAACGGAAACAATTGTATATCCGAGCGGGAATGCCGGAAGGGTGCACGGTGGCCCAACTGAACGACGTCGTCAAATCCATGGAGAACTACCTGGCAGGATTTGACGGGATAGAAACCTTCACCACACAGATATCCTCTTTTGACAATGCCGAGATCATCGTCACGTTTACTCCGGAGGCTGAGCGGACAGGTTTTCCGCTGCAGCTCAAGGGACAGGTGACAGGCATGGCCATCAATTTCGGAGGAGCGACCTGGCAGGTGTACGGCATCGACGAAAACGGATTCAACAACAATGTCCTGTCTTCCTATAAATCCAACCGGATTTCCCTGACGGGCTACCAGTATCAGGATCTCGTCCGTTATGCAGAGATGGTGATTGAACGTCTCTCCCGAAACCGCAGGGTCTCTGCTCCGGAAATCTGGAGCGGTAGGGCATCCTCCCGTCCCAGGACAGAGTTCAACCTGGATTACGATTTCGGACGGATGATGGCGGCCGGGATCGACCCCTATGCCTACTACGGCGTCCTGGCCTCGCGGCTCTGGGAATCGGATGCCGGCTCCGTCGTTAAGGATGGAATCCTCACGGATGTCGTACTGCGTTCATCCGAAGCCGACTCCTACGACTTGTGGCATGTGCTGAATGCTCCGGTGGACGTGGATTCCCTCAAGGTCACCCTGTCGCGGATGGGGTCCATTGAAAAACACTTTACCGGCAGGGATATCCGCCGTTTCAACCAATCTTACCAGTTGGACGTCTGCTTTGACTTCATCGGCAGTTTCGAACTGGCAAAAAGGACGACGGAGGATGCCGTCAACTACATGAACAACGAAGTCCTTCCGGTCGGCTTCAAGGCTGAAAGCAACCTGGGCGGGTGGTTCGATACCCACAAGGACCGCTATTTCTGGCTGTTGGGACTGATCCTCGCCGTATTGGTGGTCATGCTGTCCGTCACCTTTGAATCGCTGCGCCTGCCCTGGCCGGTGCTTGGAATGATTCCAGTCTCGTACATCGGGCTTTTCCTTGTGTTCTGCTTCTCCACTTTGAGTTTTGACCAGGGGGGATTCGCCGCGCTTGTGATGCTCAGCGGCATTGTCGTCAATGCCGGTATCTACCTGACGACTACCTGGCAGCGGTTCGGTGGCCCGTCCGCCACTTCGGGGCGGGAGAGTATCCGTCTATATGTCAAGTCTTTCTCACACAAGATTGTTCCCATCTTCCTGACCATCCTGTCGACGGTCCTCGGCCTCCTGCCTTTCCTTTCAGATGGCCCCGAAGAAGTGTTCTGGTTCGACTTTGCCGCCGGAACTATTGGCGGAATGATTTTTTCCGTGTTGGCGCTTGTCTTTTTCTTTCCGCCGATGCTGGTCCGGAGTGAAAGGAAATCCCGATAATTTTCATAACTTTGTATCCTTATTCGGAAAGCGCGTATGACTACCCTCGAACAAATCAAGGATTTGCACGGGAGGATGGACCTCCTTGAAAAGTGCCTGGACATAGCCGGAAAGCAAAAGGAAGTGGAGCAGAAGACCCGGGAAAGCCTGGCGCCTGATTTCTGGAACGATCCCAAGGCGGCGGAAACCTTCCTCAAGAAGTTGTCCTCCGTCAAGGCGTGGGTGACGGATTTCCGGAAGGCCTCTTCTTTGGTGGATGACCTGGATGTCCTCTATGATTTCGCCAGGGACAGTGTGGCCGGAACGGATGAGGAAACCGTCGTGGAGACGGATGAAACCCGCGAACTGGATGCGACGTACGCCCAGGCGGTGGAGGCGGTGGAAGCCCTGGAACTCAAGAACATGCTGGGCAATGAGGGCGACAACCTCGGCGCCGTCCTGACCATCAATTCCGGTGCCGGGGGTACGGAGGCCAATGACTGGTCCTCGATGCTCATGCGCATGTATCTCCGGTGGGGGGAGCGCAACGGGTACAAGATGACGGTCACTTCCCTCCTGGAGGGAGAAGAAGCCGGCATCAAGTCGGCGACCATCGAGGTGGAAGGGGATTATGCCTACGGTTATCTCAAGGCGGAAAACGGGGTACACCGTCTTGTGCGTATTTCTCCTTTCAATGCCCAGGGCAAGCGTCAGACGACTTTCTCGTCGGTGTTCGTGTATCCGCTTGTGGATGACAGCATCCATATCGAAATCAATCCCGGTGACCTGGAATGGGATACGTTCCGTTCCGGCGGTCACGGGGGACAGAACGTGAACAAGGTGGAAACCGGTGTCCGCGTCCGGCATATCCCCTCCGGCATCATGGTGGAAAATACGGAAACCCGTTCCCAACAGGACAACCGGCAGCGGGCTCTCCTGATCCTCAAGTCACGCCTCTACGACATCGAACTCAAGAAACGCCAGGAGAAGCAGGCCGAACTCGAGGGCCAGAAGAAGCGTATCGAATGGGGGTCCCAGATCCGGAACTATGTCCTGCATCCCTACAAGCTTGTCAAGGACCTCCGTACCGGCTACAGTACCGCCGACACCCAGGGTGTCCTGGACGGTGACCTGAACGAATTCATGAAGTCCTTCCTCATGGGCAACGGAACCGCCGTTACCGACCCGGATGACTTGGACTAGGGCTTTCTGGAACGGAATATAGCTTGAATGTCAATGAAAAAGGCGCCACCGGAAGGGGGCGCCTTTTGAAGTTGAAAGTGTGGGCTTACAGGCCGATGGTCTTGAAGAAATCGTTGCCCTTGTCGTCGACGAGGATGAAAGCGGGGAAGTCCTCCACGCGGATCTTCCAGATGGCTTCCATGCCCAGGTCGGGATACTCGACACACTCGATAGATTTGATGCCGTCGGAACTCAGCACGGCCGCCGGGCCACCGATGGATCCGAGGTAGAATCCGCCGTATTTCTTGCATGCGTCGGTGACCTGCTGCGTGCGGTTGCCCTTCGCGATCATGACCATGCTGCCACCGTGGCTCTGGAAGAGGTCCACGTACGGGTCCATGCGCTGGGCCGTGGTCGGACCCATGGAGCCGCAAGGCATGCCGGCGGGAGTCTTGGCAGGACCGGCATAGAAGACCGGATGGTCTTTGAAATACTGCGGAAGGTCTTCACCGCGGTCCAGGCGCTCCTTCAGGCGGGCGTGCGCGATATCACGCGCAACGATGATGGTGCCGCTGAGGCTCAGGCGGGTGGAAACCGGATACTTGGTCAGTTCCGCGAGCACGTTTGCCATCGGCTGGTCCAGGTCAATCTTCACGCCGCCGCCCTCACCGGGCTGCCGCAGGGCTTCCGGGATGAGGCGCGTGGGGTTGTCGTCCAGTTTCTCGATCCAGATGCCCTCGTGGTTGATCTTGGCCTTGATGTTCCGGTCGGCGGAACAGCTGACGCCGAGCCCGATCGGGCAGGAGGCGCCGTGGCGGGGGAGTCGGATGATGCGGATGTCGTGGGCGAAATACTTGCCGCCGAACTGGGCGCCGAGGCCGATCTTGCAAGCCTCTTCCCAAACCTGTTTCTCAAGTTCTACATCCCGGAAAGCGCGGCCGGTTTCATCACCGGTCGTCGGAAGGGAGTCATAATAATGCGTGGACGCCAGTTTGACGGTCAGCAGGTTCTTTTCAGCGGAGGTGCCGCCGATGACGAAGGCGATGTGATACGGCGGGCAGGCTGCGGTGCCGAGGGTCTTCATCTTCTCCACGAGGAACGGTACGAGCGTGTCCGGGTTGAGGACGGCCTTGGTCATCTGGTACAGGTAGCTCTTGTTGGCGGAGCCACCGCCCTTCACCACGCACAGGAAGCGGTATTCCATGCCTTCTTCGGCGTCGATGTCGATCTGGGCCGGGAGGTTGCACTTGGTGTTGACCTCCTTGTACATGTCCAGCGGCGCGTTCTGGCTGTAGCGGAGGTTTTCTTCGGTGTAGGTCTTGTAGACGCCCAGGGAAAGGGCTTCCTTGTCATCGAAGCCGGTCCATACCTGCTGGCCTTTTTCGCCGTGGATAATGGCTGTACCGGTATCCTGGCAGAAGGGAAGTTTGCCCTTGGCCGCCACTTCGGCGTTGCGCAGGAACATCAAGGCTACATACTTGTCGTTGTCGGAGGCTTCCGGATCGGAAAGGATCTTGGCGACCTGCTCGTTGTGGGCGGGGCGGAGGAGGAAATTCACATCGCGGAAAGCCGCGTTGGAAAGCCTCGTGAGCGCTTCGGGCGTCACTTTCAGAATCTCGTGTCCCTCGAATTCGCCGACCGAGACGCCTTCGGAAGTCAGTTTGTAGTATTCAGTGGTATCTTCGCCCAACTGAAACATCGGTGCATACTTGAATTCAGCCATTGTATTGAAGTTTTGTTGTCAATTTCAAGTTAATGTATCCACAAATATAGCAATTTTAAAAGAAAATACCGATATTTGGAAAGAACCAATACATAGAATACCATGAAGAAGTACGTTTGCAACATTTGCGGCTATGTGTATGACCCGGCAGCCGGAGATCCGGACAGCGGAATCGCCCCCGGCACCGCTTTCGAAGACATCCCTGAAGACTGGGCCTGTCCGCTCTGCGGCGTCGGGAAAGGCGATTTCTCTCCGGCGGAGTAAGGGCTATCTATAGTCTTTGATATTCCATTCGTCCATCCACTCGAGGAACGGCGTTCCGTCCTCTTCGAACTGGATGGGGAGCCAGATGTACCGGGCATCGATCGGATGGCGCGGACGCCAGATGTCTGCCATGAAGATGTAGAGGTCTTTCTTGCCCGGGACCGGGAGGATGTAGGTGCTCTGGCCGCCGTAGGTGATGTCGGCCTGGTCGCCCTTGCAGGGGTTGGGATGCTGGGTCCATGGTCCGAAGATGGACGGCGCGGAGAACATCCGGGCCGCATTCGGATCCCATCCCGTACATCCGGACGTAATCATCCAGTAGGTTCCGTTCCGCTTAAACAGGGCGGGCGCTTCGTTGTGTCCGGCGGGAGCGACGCGGACATAGCGTCCCGAATGGGAAAGGTAGTCGTCGGAGAGTTCCGCGATGTTGAGGGTCAGGTTCTCTTCGGAGGAATAGACATGGTAGGCCTTGCCGTCGTCATCGACGTAGAGTGTCATGTCGCGGGACATCTGCCCGCCTTCAAAATCCCGTTTGAAATACAGCCCCCGTGCCACGGCTTCCAGCCATTCGGGCGTCCAGGATTCGAGGGGCTCTTCCAGGCTGTCCAGCCAGGCGAAATCCTCCGCGGTGATGTTTTCGGCCATGATGCCGGGGTTGACACGGCCGGATCCCAGGTAGGTGTACGGGCCGGTGACGTTGTCGCTGACAGCGACGGCGGCACGGGCGGCGCTGTAGCCTTTCCCCTTGAGTTCCAGATGGAACCACATGACAAATTTGCCGGTCTTGGCATTGTAGATGACCTTCGGGCGTTCGAGGGTGCAGCCCCGGGTGATGTCGCTTTCCGGATCGTCGGAAACGCTCAGGGCGACCCCTTCGTATTTCCAGTTCACCAGGTCTTTGGATGAGTAACAGGTGACGCCGACAAAGGCGCTGCTCGAGCGTTCACCCTTGTGCTCGCCGAACCAGTAGAAGGTGTTGTCGTGATACAGCACGCCGCCGCCGTGGGCGTTGATGTGTTCCCCTCGGTCATCAGGCCATATCTCGCCGGAGCGGATCGGCTGGTCCGTGTAGGGGGAACAGGCTCCGAGGCAAAGGCCGAGCCACACTACGGACAAGAGATTGAGGATGAATGGTTTGTTCATGTGATAATGGATTGGTTGGTTTGTGTTTGTGTTATTACAAAAGTAGTCATTTTATACAAGGAAAAAAATTTTTTCGGATTTTTAAGTACTATGTGTTGCAAGGTATTAAAAAATATTTATATCTTTGCATCGGAAAATATTTTTGATTTTAAATATCAGTACGATGAAACGAGTTACCAATGCCTGTATCGGAGGGCGCAATTTCACCCTCGAAGAGGATGCCTACAACCGGCTTGCCGCTTATCTGGAGCATTTCCGTTCCAGGCTTTCCGTCCCTGAACTGCAGAAAGGGGAGGTGATGGAGGAAATCGAAAGCCGTATCTCCGACTTGTTTTTCCAGGATGTTGCGGACACTTCCCGGGTCGTAACGCTCCCGTTGGTGGAGAGAGTGACGTCCACGCTCGGCATGCCCGACGGGTCGTCCGAATTCTCCTCGGGCACAGCGTCGTCGGAGTATGCTTTCTCCCAGGAGGAAAAAGTGCCCCGTAAACTCTTCCGGGACATGGACAACAAGGCAGTGGCCGGGGTCTGTTCCGGCCTCGGATGCTATTTCGAGATCGACGTGACTATCATCCGGATCATCATGCTGGTAGCCCTGCTGGCCGGCACCTCCGGATTCTGGATCTATGTGGTGCTGTGGATTGCCGTCCCGAAGGCGGAAACCCCGGCCCAGAAATGTGAAATGCGGGGCATTCCTGCCACAGCGGAGAACATGGCCCGTTTCGCCGGCAGCAAGAAAGACAGTTATAAGCGATAGGATATGGAAAATACAAGTGACAATGTCCGTTCCCAGATGCGGAAGGGCGTGCTGGAATACTGTATCCTCAGTATCCTCAGCCGCAAGGAGGCCTATGCCTCCAGCATCCTCGAAGAACTGAAGGCCGCGAACATGATCGTGGTCGAGGGCACCCTGTATCCGCTGCTCATCCGGCTGAAGAACCAGGGGCTGTTGTCTTACCGGTGGGAAGAGTCTACACAGGGACCGCCCCGGAAATACTATGTCATTACGGAAAAGGGATGCGCCCAACTTTCCGAGATGGACGCTGCCTGGCAGGAAATGGTGGAATCCATAAAAACACTCAAGAAATGAAAGAAGTAGAGAGAGTCAGTATCGGCGGTTATGCCTTCACGCTGGACAAGGATGCTTCCATGGAGGCGGACCGGTACCTGAAAGAACTGGAGAGCCACTATCTGGCACAGGAAGGAGGACGGGAAATCATGGAGGGAATCGAGGAGCGGATGGCCGAACTGCTGCTGGACCGCTGCGGAAAGGACGGCGTAGGCACTGTAGAGGACATCCGGTCAGTTATCGACGTGATCGGCCGTCCCGAACGGATCGAGGAGGATGATCCGGATCCGGAGGTGGATTCCTCCGAAAAACCGCATCGCCGGCTGTTCCGGGACATGGAAAACAAACGGATTGCCGGTGTCTGCAGCGGCCTGTCCAATTATTTCAACATCGATGTCGTCTTGCTCCGTGTACTGTTTGCCGCCCTGGCTCTCGCAACGTTCTTTGCAGGGGCGGACGAGGGGGTGTGGAGCCTGGCCGTCCCTGTTGTTTACCTGATCCTATGGCTGGCCATGCCGGCAGCGAGGACCGCGCAGGATCGCTGGGCGATGCGGGGAGACAGCAGCTCGCTGGCCGACATCCGACGCCAGGTGCAGAGCGGCGTCCGGGAGATGGGAACGGAAATCCGAGATGCCGTCAGCCCGAAGCGGGGCGACGGCCTGGGCCACCTGCTCCTGCTGTTGATCGGCATCATTCTCCTTGTTTCAGGTGTATCCGGACTGGCATCCGTTTCGGTGTTGAGCCTGAAGAGCTCCCAGCTTTTCGGAGCCCCTTACACGCGGTTCATGTCTGACCTGCAGGTCGATGCGCCGGCCGTTTTCGACATCCTTTCCACACCGTGGGTGATGGCTCTTGCCGTCCTGGCCGTGGTCCTTCCCCTGATTGGACTGATTTATGGAGGTATCCAGATGATTTTTGGGTTCAAGCCGCCCAAGTGGCGCCCCGGCCTCGTGATTTTTGTCGTATGGCTGATTATCATCGTCGTGCTGCTGGTGCTCCTGGCTACGGCGACCTGGGCATCGGAGTGGACAGAAGGGACTCATTTCATTTAATAACCTGCATGTTATGGCCATTCAGATTCATCTGGAAGCGACGGAAACCGAACTGTTCTGCTCCAGCAAGTGGTGGGGTGATCCGGATTTCCCCGCTGACATGGAATACCCGGTCTTCCCGGTTGAGGAAGACGGACAGACGTATGATTATCCGCTGACTTTTGTCTGCCAGATCGATTGTGCAGACCTTGAATCCCTGGATCCGGAAGGCAGGCTTCCGCATGAGGGCATGCTGTATGTCTTTGCCGCGCTGGATGCCTATGCCGGGTATGATTCGCCGGTTGGGAACGGCCCCGGCCCCTGGCCGAAGGGGCAGGTCGTGGTCAAGTATACCCGGCATATCAATTTCGAGACGTTCCGCGCCTGCATGCTGGTGGACGACGAGGACCAGCCGCTGACCGAACCGGCCCTCAGGATGACTTTCTCATCCTGTGCGGACGATGCGCCTGTGACGCGGCTCCTGGGCGGCGTGCCCGGCACATTCCTCCAGATTGTCTCCGGGACGGCCGGCCTGGATTTCGGGCACGGCGGCGTGCTCCTTCTGGATTATGAACCCGCCGACTTGGAGCGGGGTTTCTGGAAAAGGGTCCGGGGACGGCTGGAGACCCTCCCCGGGCGGGAGTGAGTCTGCTCAGAAATTGAATGCCAGGCCGACTCCGTTCTCCGTCGGACCGACCGAGAGGGAGGCGGAATGGGGCTTCGGACCGTATCTCCTGGCATAGTCATCCAGCATCCAGTCCATTTCCTGGCGTCCTTTTTTCCAGAGTTTGACACCCTTGTAGCCACCGTAGAGAAGGGCGAGGGAGACGGCCGCCGCAGCCAACTCCTGGCTGCCGTCCCCACTGACGGTAAATGCGTACACGGTCGTGACAGCTGCGAGGGGGAAGCAGTTCAGCGCCAGAAGGCCGCCCCAGCTGATCCGGCTTTTCGCCTTGCGGTACTGGCTGCCATAGATGGAATAGGCGACCATGTCATTGAAGGGCATCCAATCGTCGTAGTCATAGGTGATGATGGGACCTTGCACCTGCGGATCGAACTGGACTCTTTCGGCCTCGTCGAGTATCCATTCCATGCCGGTTCTGTCGGTCTCGTTTCCATTCTCCTGGGCAAGGGCTGTCGCCGATACGGCGAGAAGCAGTCCGATAAGCAAATAATGAGTTTTCATGGTGTTCAGTTTTGTTGTGACAGAAGTATCAAATAACATACCAACTCATCCGGGGTAGGTAGGGGTGTTTATCAATCTGTTATCGGATGCCTTGTTTTGCTGTCAAATTAAAAGAATAATAAATATAATTGTTTATATTTGTTGCAACAAAACCTTGACACTATGACTGAAATCAAATTCCGGGTCGAAAGCGACCTTCTCGGCGAACTTCAGGTTCCTGCCGATGCCTATTACGGCGTCCAGACACAGCGGGCGCTGAACAATTACAAGATTTCATCTACCCGGATGAGCGATTATCCGGAATATATCATCGCGATGGCCTATGTGAAGATGGCCGCCGCCCAGGCAAACGGGGAGTTGGGCGTGCTGGACAAGACGATCGCCGATGCCATTGTGGCGGCCTGCCGTGAAATCGTGGACGGTCGTTTCCATGACCAGTTTCCCGTGGATATGATGCAGGGCGGTGCCGGTACGTCGGTGAACATGAATGCCAACGAGGTCATCGCCAACCGTGCCCTCGAACTCATGGGCCATCAGAAAGGGGAATACCAGTACTGCTCACCGAATGACCATGTGAACTGTGCCCAGTCCACCAACGATGCCTATCCGACGGCCTTCCGGTATACTTTCGTGCGTATGAACAAGCATCTGGTCAGCAGCCTGAAGGCCCTGGTCGCCGCTTTCCGCGCCAAGGGAGAGGAGTTCAAGGATGTGATCAAGATGGGGCGTACGCAACTTCAGGATGCCGTCCCCATGACTTCCGGACAGGAATTCAACGCATTCGCGAACAACCTGGAGGAGGAAATCGCCAATCTGGAGCGCAATGCCGTCCTCCTGCGCGAGATCAATATGGGAGGCACGGCCATCGGAACCGGCCTGAACGCAGTACCGGGATTTGCGGAACTGTGCACACGCCGCATGAGCGAATTCTGCGGCGATGCGCTCACCAAGGCGCCCGACCTGGTGGAGGCGACTCCGGATACCGGTGCCTATGTCAGTTATTCCGCCGCCCTGAAGCGGCTTGCCATCAAATTGTCCAAGATTTGCAACGACTTGCGGCTGATGGCTTCCGGTCCGCGTTGCGGTCTGCATGAAATCAATCTTCCTCCGATGGCGCCGGGATCGTCCATCATGCCGGGCAAGGTGAATCCGGTTATCCCCGAGGTGACGAACCAGGTCTGTTTCAAGGTCATCGGGAACGACACCACTGTGGCATTTGCCGCCGAAGCAGGCCAGCTCCAGCTCAACGTGATGGAACCGGTCATTGCCGAGTCCATCCTGGAGAGTGTCACCTGGCTGCGCAATGCCATTGAAACCCTCCGCACCAAATGCGTCGAAGGAATCACGGTCAATGCCGACCACTGCTACGAGATGGTCAGGAATTCCATCGGCATTGTCACGGCCCTGAATCCGTATATCGGCTATAAGGCCTCCACGAAAATTGCCAAAGAGGCCCTGGAAACCGGCCGCGGCGTGTATGACCTGGTGCTGGAACATGGACTGATGACCCGGGAAAAACTGGACGAAGCCCTGGATCCCAAGGCGATGACGGCATCGCATGACCTGCTGAAATAATTCCATTGCCTGTCAGCGAAAACGGGTCGGCTCCCATAGGGGCCGGCCCGTTACGCAGACGAAAAAAGCCGGTCTCGGAAAGGCGAACAGCCACCATCAGGCGGCAGAGCGGAGGCCGTGTCCGTTAGGACTTATAGGCCGTGAGCGCCGGGGGATAATAGGGGGCAGAGCCCCCTCAGAAGTGCGGATGAAGGGACTCGAACCCTTACGCCGTAAGGCACCAGATCCTAAGTCTGGGTTGTCTACCAATTCCAACACACCCGCAAGGTTCCTGCAAAGGTACGTAAAAAAACTGAAAACGGCAGGATTACGCCTTTTTTTCAAATTCCAGGCAGGCCCATTCTTCCCGGATGGTTTCTCCCGCGTAGGAGAGCCCAAGGGATTCGGCCTTCTCCCGGACGGCGGGGATGTCCGCTGCGTAGAATCCGCTCGTGAGCAGTCGTCCTCCCCGTCGGAGCGACCGTACATAGGTGGGCAAGTCCTCCAGGATGATGTTCCGGTGGATGTTGGCGAGAATGACATCATAGGAGCCCATCTGCAGGAGCGATGCGTCTCCGCAGGCCGTTTCAACCCGGCGTCCCACCCGGTTCCAGCGGGCGTTGCCCCAGGCGGAACGGGCTGCGACGGCGTCGATATCCACGGCAAACACTCTCCGGGCACCCATTTTGGCCGCGAGGATGCCGAGAATGGCCGTGCCGCAGCCCATGTCAAGCACGACGTGTCCCCGGATGTCCTGCTCAAGGGCGAGCATCCGCTGCATCATCATGTAGGTGGTCTGGTGATATCCGGTCCCGAAAGCCATTTTCGGATCGATCCAGATATTGAACCGGGTCCTCGGAACATCCTGGTTGAAGGAGGCTTTGATGGTGACTTTTCCGTCAACGACAATCGGCTCGAACCGGTCTTCCCATGCCTGGTTCCAGTTCTGTCCCTGGACGGGGACCGCTTCATAGCCGGCGACTTCCGGGTAAAGGCTGAGGATTACTTTCAAATCTCCGGCCCGGTACTCCGACAGCGGGATATAGGCTTTCAAGAAAGGCTCCTCCACCAGAAAGGAGTCATAGGGAAGTTCCTGGAGGTCGGCCATCAGGATTTCAGCCATCTCTTCGGAGAAAGGGTCCAGGCGGATGGCGACCTCGATGTATTCAAAACTATTCATGTCCTTCGTTTTCAATGGCTTCTAAAACTTCTTCCCGGATGGCTTCACGGCGCTGTGCGGCATGGCTCCGGATGGGTTCCATCCACGATGCGTCCTGTGCCGGAACACCTTCGGACGTTTCCACGGGAGGCTCCGCCTCGCTGAATCCCATAGCTTCCATCCGCTCCTCGACCAGCCTTAGGGAGCGGTTTTCGGCCATGGCCCTTTCTACACCGATCTCGAAGATATTGTGGATGGAGGCGAGGAGGTTCAACTGGATCGTGTCCAGCTGCCGGGTGAAGGCCGGGACCTGCGTATTCCGGTACCGGGCCTTGCCGACGCCGTAGTGGATGTCGCCGAATCCGGGTCCCCAGATGTTGACGCCGAATTTGACCAGAAGGGGCGACTTGATCAGGGACAGATGGTATTGGAACGATTCGTCGAAATGCTGGAGACCGCTGGCTGCCAGGACGTACCGGTCGATGTCCAGCACGAACGGAAAGATTTCCAGGGTATTGTCACGGATCATACCCGATACGGACATTTGGTCGACGCGGACTTTGTTCCGGTCCCTGAACCTCAGCAAGGAGGCGATTTTACGGAATTCGGGACTGTCGTTGTCGATGGAAAGGTCCTTGCCCGTGATGCGCATCACACCATCGATGGTGGGCAGGATGAGATTCATGGCCGTATCGACCTGAGAGGTGGCCGACAGGGTGCAGTCAAGGTCTCCTGCGAAGGATTTGAGCATGGGCATGAGGGTGTCCACGGCAGGGAACAGGGTGATGACCTTCTCCGCGGTGATGTCGACCAGATTCAGGTTGAAACCGGCCTTCAGGTCTTTTTTGGAACGTGTGGAATAGAACCCTTCGAAATAGATGTCTCCCATATTGGACATGGCCAGGCCTTCGGTCACCTGGAGTGTACGGCGGCGCAGGGCGAAATCCGCCGATGCCCAGTTGATGCAGAGGCTGTCATAGTCAATCCGGTTGGCTTCCAGGCCGACGGTCGCTTCCAGGTTCCCCGGGATGACGACAAGCTGCGTTCCCACACTGTCGGGCAGCTGGGCCGTATCGGCTGCCATCTGGAGCTCGGCCGTCGTGGCTTTGTCCATCGATGGATCCGGATTATAAGAGGTGAAGAACGCGATGGCACGAAGAAGCTCATTGATATCCAGCCGTTTGGACGAAACCTTCGCGTCCAGTTTGAGACGCCCGGCCCCGGGAGTGAGGAGGGCGCGCCGCAGGCCGCTGAGGCTGCCCTGGGCGGTGAGGTCGGAGACGCCGGCGCGGAACGTGATGTTGTCCAGGTCAATCCGGTCATTGGATACGGATCCCTTGACGGCGGAAATGCTGCTGCGCAGCGGGAAGGCCGGCGTCGTCAGCCTGGCCTGTGACAGCGCGATCCCGCCGGAGAAATCCCAGTCCCGGTAATACCCCGTCAGGGACTCTCCGAGGCTGATATGGATATCTTTTTCCCGGAAATCCCTTTCCCGGGTACGGGAAGGGCGTTCGCGCCGTCCGCGGCGGAGGGTATCCCGGGATGACGGGGCCGGAGCAAGATGCTTGTGGGCAGAGATGTCGAAACGGAAGTCGGTCAGGGCGGCCGTCTCCTGCCCCTGGCGCAGATGGACTCCCCGGCTCCGGCTGGTCAGGCTGAGTTTCGGAGACCGGAAATCCTGGTTGGAAGGGATGATGCGGAAGGTCTCGGTGTTGCCGAGGACATTGACGGAGAGACTGTCCTGGTCCTTGACCGAAAGGTGACGGGCTTCAATCACCCCCATCAGCGGAGTCAGTTCCTTGCCGCCCTTGAGCAGCTCGGCTGCGTTCTGAGCTTTGATTTTCAGGTCTTTACCACGGATATACATGCTCTGCCGGAAGGTGGCGTTGATGGAGTCGGCAGACGCCTCGAGACTGAGGATGCGCGCTCCTTTCCGCATGCTGTCATCGATTTCGTTGCCCTGCGTCCAGAGGGCGATGTCAGCCCGGGGGAGGTAGGCGGTCAGTTTATCCGCCTCATCGTTGACGGCAAGATCCCGTATTTGGAAATGGGAACGGATATCGCTTTCCCCGATGCGGGCCATGCTCAGTTGGGACAGGAAAACCATCCCTTCGACGGATCCGTCGACTGTTCCGGTACCGTCGATGCCACGTTCCCGGGTAAAGGCGCGGGTCAAGGAGTCCACGCGGGCATGGAGGTCGCCGATGACGAGGAAGGCAGGATCCTCTCCCGTCAGGTCGGAAACCGTTCCGGAGACGTCCAGCCGGGCTCCGGCGATATCCATCAGGAAACGGCGGAGATCGACATCGAGCCGGAGTTTCTCATCTGTGGCGGCTTCGGCATCCAGGGCGATCCGACCCTTCCGACCGAAGCCGTCATAGTCGAGGGAAGAAGCGGGAATGGTGAGGCGGGCATGGCCGGCAGGCAGGGTGCCTTCCGCCAGGTAGCCGTCGCAGCCGGCATCGAGCGAAAGTACGGCGTCCGTCCGGAATTTCTTGAGTATGGGGAAATTATCCTGGTATGTCCGGATCAATTCATTGAGCGTACAGTCCCGGATGGAGGCATCTGCACGGAGATAAGTCTTCTCCGGGTAGAGGATACCCTGTCCGGAGGCCCCGAGGTCCAGGGAAGCTAGGCTCAGCCGAAGCGTGTCCACCCGGATTTCCAGGGCGTTGTCTTCCCGCTGCGGAAGGGCTCCTTCTGCGCTGAGGCGGAGCGGAAGCGCAAGCCGGCCGAAAGAGCGAGTGGCAAGCCGGGCCTGGGCTGACGCGTCAAGGGAAATCTTCCGGTTCTCCGCCCGGACCCGGAGTCGGTCGATGCCGGCAGAAAGGGTGTCATTCGGCAGTCGTCCGTTCACCAGCATGCTGTCGATCCCGATTTCTGCACGGGCGGAAGGAAGGTCGGACAGGTCCAGATGGCCTTTGAAGTCCAGCCGTCGCAGGGTGATGAGCCCCATGAGAGTATCCGCCTGGTCGGTGAAAACGATCAGCGGCTGGTCCTCGAGCCGGATGCTGTGGAGCCGGAACGGCGGCGGGGGGGAAGAGGAGGTGTCTTCAGGATGGCTCTCCAGGGGCAGGATGTCCCAGTTGGCCGCCGTACTGTCATAGTAATGGGCGAAAATGCGCGGACGCGACAGCGAGACATGGTGAAGGTCATAGATCCCTCGCAGGGCGGCAAGGAAATGGAGGGAGGCCTCCAACCGGCGGAAAGAAGCCAGGGTATCGGCTCCGGGGGCCCGTCCGGCCTGCAGGAGCGGCCGCCGTCCGTTTTCGGTGAAAAGACTGTCGAAACGGGCATAACGGTCGTGCGGATAGGTCAGGGTTCCATCTTCGATCCGGACGTTGAGATAAGGGAAACTGCGGAACACGGAGGCATGGATACGGGAGAAATCCAGCTCTCCCTCCACATATTCGGCGGCAATCCTGTTCACGAGGGGAGTGAGCACCCGGGAATTCAGCACCGTCTGGAGGATGATGAACAGAAGGACCGTCAGCCCCGCGGCTGCGATCAGGATATTCCGGACCAGGCGTTTTCCTTTCATGAACTCGTGTGCATTCAAAGATACAAATATAAGAAAAAAACCGCACTCCGAAGGGGGTGCGGCCTATCTTGCAGGTGTATGGAGGCTTACTGCTCTTCCTGAAGCCGGAGCTGCTGGACATACACAGCCTTCTGATGAGCAATGCGCTTCTTGACGGAAGGTTTCTCGAAATTCTTCCGGGAGCGGAGCTCGCGGACGGTACCGGTCTTTTCAAACTTGCGCTTGAATTTCTTCAGGGCTCTTTCGATGTTTTCGCCTTCTTTAATCGGGACAATGATCATGCTTTTACACCTCCTTTTTTCATTGGGACTGCAAAGGTAGGAAGATTTTTCTGAAATCCAATACTTTGGGGAGAAAAATCAATCCAGCATGGTCACGGTTTTCTCAATGCCCTTTTCTTTCCGCTCTCCGTCGAGAAGGACGCTGATTATTTCCCGGTAGGCAACGACCTGGACGGTGGAGTCGGGCATCATCTGGGCCGATGCCTAAAGGGCAAGACAGACAAGGCTGCCGTCAGGACGATCCGCCTTATCGTCCGAGGATGTCCATGAATGTCTCCATTCCTTTCGTCGCGACGTCCCGGATCAGGGTGATACGGGGGTCGTGGACGGGAACGTCCTTCGGATCGATGATGTAGATGGGCGTTTCCCGCCGGGCGTACCGATACAGCCCGGCGGCGGGATATACCTGCAGGGAGGTTCCTACGATCAGGAGGATGTCCGCCTTTTCGACCAGGTCGATGGCTTTCTCGATGTTCGGGACGGCCTCCCCGAAGAAGACGATGTGGGGACGGAGCTGCTGGCCGTTCGGTGCCTTGTCCCCGAGATGGACCTCGCCGAATCCCACGTCGATGACCTCGTCGGTCCTGTAAGTGGCGTCATACAGGCCGTTTTCCGGCCGGACTTTGGTCAGCTCCCCGTGGAGATGGAGAACGCGGGTGGACCCGGCCCGTTCATGAAGGTTGTCCACATTCTGGGTGACGACATCCACGATATAGTCCTTTTCCAGGGAGGCGATGGCGAGGTGGGCGGCATTCGGCCGCGCATCTTTCAGCTGGGCACGGCGGCTGTTGTAGAAGTCCAGCACCAGCTGCCGGTTGCGGTACCATCCCTCGATGGAGGCGACGTCGTTCACGTCATACTGCTCCCACAGTCCGCCGGTGTCACGGAAGGTGGCAAAACCGCTTTCGGCGCTCACTCCGGCGCCGGTCAGCACGACGATTCTCTTTTTCATGCTTCTTTAACCTCAAAGAAATACTTTTTGACCCAATATTCGAAGAGCGGGTCCAGGAACGAAGGCTTGTCCTCCTCGTCGAATGTGAGGATCTCCTTCTTCATCAGGGCGTCCTTGACCCGTTTGACATTGGCCGAAGAATTGAGCGAGTAGGCACGGATGACCTCGGAGGCGCTGAAGCGGACATATCCGTCGACGGTGGCCCGCAGCAGGTTTACCTGATGGGTCGTAAGTCCGTTCATGACAGCCCGGAACCGGGGTTCATGGATGGAAACCAGGGTGTTGAGGGCCTCGACCAGGACCGGCTCCATGATGAAGCCCTTGGTCATGGAATCGCAGATGGCCGCGAAATGGTTGATGTACCAGAAATGGTTCCGGAACAGTTTACATGCCCCTGCCAGCAGGTTTTTCTCGATGACTTTTCCGCTGGACAGGAAGCCCTTGGCCACATGGTCGGCGATTTCCCGTTCATCCACGTCCGAGAGGCGGACCCGGGTCACGCGGCGGTGGAACAGCAGGCCCCGCTCGAAGATGGCTTTCATGGCATTCACCCGCGACCCGCTCAGGACCATCGAGAAATTCTTCCGGCCGGCATCGGCCTCTTCCTTCATGACTGCATCCAGCGGCCGGAGGATCCGGTCGCCGTCTTCGGTCTCGACGACATTCTGGAATTCGTCGATGATCAGGACGAGGCGGGTTCCCTTGTCGGCGGAAAGGCGGAAGGGGAGGCGGAGGACCGCCTTGACATCTTCATCATCAAGCTCCCAGCTGGGGGACAAGAGTACGTCCCGGTCGGCGAACTCTTTCTCGTCAAAGACGAAATGCGTCCCTTCCAAGTACTGTGCGACGGTCCGGGCATATTCCGCCGGGGTGGACGCGACCATGCGGATGACGGTCGAACCGTAGCGGACGAGGAATTCCTCCACCGTCCGGATGTTGAGGACGGAAAACTGCCCTACGGTGAAATTGCGGCCCGACATGCGGAGGCTGAACAGGGTCTGCTGGATGAGGGATGTCTTGCCGCTGCGGGGTGGTTCATACAGGGAAACATGCTCTCCCTGGCTGATCATGTTGCCGAGGATGGTGCAGTCGCCGCGGCGCCCGATGAAGTTTTTTCCGGTGACGAATTTGTTGTAGATGAACGGTGAATCCATGACCTGTAACTACTTTGTTACAAAGATAGCAAATCCCCGGATAAAAACAAATATTCCCCACCGGCTGCACGGGCGGCGGGGAATACTTGCTTTCGTTGGAGAAGGAACCTATTCTTCGCTTGTTCCTTCTTCGACGGGTTCTTCCGCCTGCTGGGCTCCGGTAGTCTCCTCCACCGCTTCGGCCGTCTCTTCACACACTTCCTCGACAGCCGGCTCCTTGTGGTAAGGAAGGCCGATGCAGGCGAGGTTGTCAGTAAAGTAGAGGACGCCGGCCGCAATGACGAGGAGGGCGATGAGCCAGCACCAGAACCTGCGCCAGGCGGCTTTCCGGCGGGCGGCCGGATCCACGGCGGTGAGTTTCGGGTAGCGGGCCACTTCGGTCAGGCCCTTGGCGAACTTGCCGCGCACATACGAGGCGGCATTGACAGCCCAGCCGTTGGCGTTGAGGACCGGACCGAGGTCACGCTTGCGGAGTTTCCGCCAGGCGATGAAGACAGACGGGAGGGAAATGACGAGCATCAGGCCGACGATAAGGACGATCCACTGCCACCAGGACAGGGACTTGAGGACGCTGATGACGGCGACGAGGACACCGGAGACGGCGGCGAGGGCCATGGTGATGACAGCAATCTTGCCGACATCGAACGGGGCGGCCTTGGTGGCGGCTTCCGCTCCGGCGGCCGGAGCCGAAGTCGCACCTTCCGTGATGCTGGACAGGGTTCCCGCTCCCTTGGCTTCCTTGTCGGCGGCAAACTTGCCGACCTTCTCGGAAATCCACCGGCCGGCCTTCTTGTACGGAGCCCAGAATGCCTGGCGGAGGCTGAGCGGATTCTCCACGATGCTGGTGACGACGGCGCTCCAGTCGTTGCCTTCCCGGTCATAGAACACGGCGTTCTTTCCGGGGCGGAGTCCGTCCACATCCCCGTCCGTGAGGACCGCGGCGATGTTCATGGCCTTGCCGAGGGTGTCGGACTTGCAGGCGCAGTACAGGATATACATGCCGCTGAGGGCGGAAATGTCCGGATTGGGACCGTCCACGCGGATGCAGAGGTCCGTGGAACGCTGGTCGATGTACAGGCGGCCCGCCTGGAAGATGGCCTTCCGTCCGGGTTCATAGAAATCGGCCAGGACGACATAATTGTTGAGGAAGTCATAGAAATTGTGGAACAGGCGCAACAGCTTGTCCACTTCCTCGATGGAGAGGGCTTCCTGTTCGAGGGCCTTGTCCGCTTCAAGAAGTTTCAGGAGGACATCCTTGCCGCCTGCCTTGAGCAGTTCCTTGACCTTCTCGAGGCCGAGACCTTCAACTTCGGATCCTTTCTTGGCCTCCATCCAGGCCGTATACGGAGCGAATTTGGCAAGGATGGCGGTCCATTCCTCTTCGGAGAGCGTCTTCTTGTCCGCCTCCGGTACGAGGGCACGGAGAGTGCCGACGGCTCCCTTCCAGGCCGGGTTGACGGCATCGAGGGGAAGAAGCCCTTCCGCAGCCGGCTTGGCAAGGGGCTCTTCGCCGATGGCTGCACAGGCGAGGGCGAGGTTGCCTTCGATGGCACCGATCTTCTCTACGGAAATGCCAACGGCAGGAGCGGCGTCCGCGTCGAATCCGATGAGCTTGCAGCGCATGAAATAATCCGCTATCTTGTCCTTGAGCGCCTCGCAGGCGGCCAGGGCGTCTGCCGTCTTGTCCCCGAACGGGAAGACGTCGGGAGTGCCGGCTTCCTGCCAGGCTGCGTAGTCGGCCAGGGCGGTGTAGAACGCCTCGACATGATCGGCGGTCACGCCGTCGACGCCGCTGCGGTCGGCGGCTTTTCCGATGGTCTCGGTGATGGTAGTTATCAAGGCGGATGTTGCCTCATCGTCGGCGGAAGCCGGTGTGATGACGCCGTCTCCGTTGAATTTCGTGTCGGCGAAGACCTTGGTCAGGTCGGCGGTATCCTCGAGGGCGATGCTTTCCTTGTCCAGCTTCAGGTTCCCGAGGATCTGGCGGGCGGAGGCCAGCAGCCGTGCGCCGTCAGGGGAGTCGGTGTTGAAGGCGGAGAAGGGGATTTCGGTACCCCGTGTCAGGAGCAGGTCCGGATCCTTGAGGATGCCGGTGAGCCACTGGGCCGCTGCGATGACCTCGTCCACGCGGATGTTTCCGTCATGGTCGGCATCGATCAGTGCGAGAGTTTTCGGGTCGAATTCAAGGTTCCGTGAGGGGCAGCTCAGGACGGTCCACATCTTGCGGTCCAGTTCGCCGAGATGGGCGATGTCAGCCCCGGAGGAGATCTTCACCCGGACGGAGCCGCCGACCGAAGTGAATGTCCAATTGTAGGGAGTCTTTTCCATATGGATTTGGGTTAAGGTTTGTCGATTGAACAAAAATCGAAAAAAAAACCGTCAAAAGCAAAGGGTCCTGTAAAAAGTTTTGCAATTATCGGAAAAATCAGTATCTTTGCGGTCCCAAATTGTGAAATGGCCGCTGAGCTCCAGAAGTGACCCGCATGGGGCGGGTCCGCTTACGGTCGGAAACTTTAACAAGTTTTATTGAAATGTACGCAATCGTAGACATTGCAAGCCAGCAGTTCAAGGTTGAAGCTGGAATGGACATCTTTGTGAACCGCCTGAAGGCTCACAACGGTGAATCTGTCGAGTTCGACAAGGTGCTCCTCGTCGCCGGGGACGACGCCGTGAAGGTCGGAACTCCGTATGTTGAGGGTGCCGTCGTGAAGGCCACCGTCCTCGATGACGATGCCAAGGCCAAGAAGGTGCTCGTGTTCAAGAAAATCCGTCGCAAGGGATTCCAGACGCTGAACGGCCATCGCCAGAAGCTCACCAAGATCCACATTGACGCTATCGCTTAATTTCAGGAGGAATCAACTATGGCACACAAAAAAGGTCAATCCAGTTCCAAGAACGGTCGTGAATCTCATTCCAAGCGACTCGGCATCAAGAAGTTCGGTGAGGAAGTCGTGAAAGCCGGCAACATCATCGTGCGTCAGCGCGGTACTGCCCACAACCCCGGCCTGAACGTCGGCATGGGCAAAGACCATACCCTGTATGCTCTCGTGGACGGAACCGTCAAGTTCAGCCGCAAGAGAAACGACAAGTCCTTCGTATCCGTGGTTCCGTTCGAGAACTAATCCCGAAGGATTAAAAGAATGCAGGAGGACAAATGCCCGCAAGGCATTGTGTCCTCTTTTATTTATACAGAACTATGCTTACACTGAAATTGCTTCGTGAGGATCCCGAATATGTGATCCGCAAGCTTGCTGTCAAGAATTTCGACGCGCGCGACATCGTCATGAAGGTGATTGCGCTCGATGATAACCGCAAGGCCCTCCAGACTGAATCCGATGCCCTCCTGGGCCGTCAGAAGAAGGCGGCCGCCGAGATCGGCGCCCTGATGAAACAGGGAAAGCGCGAGGAGGCGGAGGCGGCAAAGGCCGAGGTCGCCGCCATCAAGGCCCGCTCCACGGAACTTCTCCGCCAGGCGGATGAGAACAATGCCGAGCTCCAGGCCCAGCTTGTACTGCTGCCGAATATCCCTTGTGACCTTGTTCCGGAGGGGAAAAGCGCAGAAGACAACCTGGTGGTGAAGATGGGGGGAGAGGAACCTTCCCTTCCCGAGAATGCCCTTCCGCACTGGGAACTGGCCAGGAAATACGACATCATCGACTTTGACCTCGGCGTGAAGATCACCGGCGCCGGTTTCCCCGTATACAAGGGGAAGGGCGCCCGGCTGCAGCGCGCCCTGATCAATTTCTTCCTGGACCGCAACACAGCGGCCGGATACCAGGAGGTCGAACCTCCGGTGATGGTGAACGCCGCTTCCGGTTTCGGTACGGGCCAGCTCCCCGACAAGGAAGGACAGATGTACCATGCCGTCGTCGATGATTTCTACATGGTCCCGACCGCCGAGGTCCCGGTGACCAATATCTTCCGCGACGTGATTCTCGGCGCCGACCAGTTCCCGCAGAAGCTGACGGCCTATACGCCCTGTTTCCGCCGCGAAGCGGGCTCCTACGGCAAGGATGTGCGCGGGCTGAACCGGCTCCACCAGTTTGACAAGGTGGAAATCGTCCGGGTTGAGAAGCCGGAATGCAGCTATGCCGCCCTTGACGAGATGGTGTCCCACGTCGAGTCGCTGGTGCGGGATCTGGGTCTCCGTTACCGTATCCTCCGCCTGTGCGGAGGCGATCTCAGTTTCACTTCGGCGATTACCTATGATTTCGAGCTCTGGTCCGCCGCACAGGGCCGCTGGCTCGAGATTTCGTCCGTATCCAATTTTGAAAGCTACCAGGCCAACCGCCTGAAGCTCCGTTATCGGGACGAGGCAGGTAAGATGCAGCTCGCCCATACGCTGAACGGCAGTTCGCTGGCTCTTCCGCGTGTGGTGGCCGCCCTGCTGGAAGACAACCAGAAGGAGGGCTATATCGAGATTCCGGAAGTACTCCGTCCCTACACCGGTTTCGACCGCATCGACTGATCGGCGGTGGGCGGCGTGAAAACCATACTCGGCATCGACCCCGGGACCCAGTTGCTGGGTTTCGGGGTTATCCGTGCCGACGGGCGGAAGGCCGAATATGTTGACATGGGGGTGCTGGACCTCCGCAAGGAGAAGGATGCCTATTCCAAACTGCAGGCGATCTACGACTGCATTTCGGAGGTCTGCAAGTCCTATCATCCTGATGAACTGGCCATTGAATCGCCATTTTACGGCAAGAATGCGCAGGTGGTGCTGAAGCTTGGCCGCGCCCAGGGTGCCGCCATCATCGCTGCCCTGGAGTATGGGGTGAGTGTGGTGGCCGAATACGCCCCGAGAAAAGCGAAGGAGGCGATTGTCGGCAATGGCGCCGCTTCCAAGGAACAGGTGTGCATGATGCTGGAAAAGACCCTCGGCGTGCAGTTGAGGGCGGAACATCTGGACGCAACCGACGCCCTTGCCATCGCGCTCTGCCACCATTTCCAGCGTACCAATCCGCTTTCTTCCTCCCCAGGGAAGGGGGGCTGGGAACAGTTCCTCAAAGACCATCCGGAGCGGATCAAATAATTTGTGCCGGGATTAAACTTGTGCGCGGGCGCATTGTCTAATTGAGTGTATGTGCCCGGACCGGGCACACGTAGTGTATAAAAATGAACTTATGACAATATGACAAGAAGGATTCTTCTTATTGTGATCGGCATGATGGCCGCGTGGGCCCTCTCGGCGCAGAATCATCAGGTGACCGTACAGCTTCAGGACGCCCAGACCGGCGAAGCGATCGGTTTCGCCACTGTTTCCCTTACCCCCGTCCGCGGCCAGTCCCAGGCCAAGTATGCCCTTTCCAATTCGGAAGGGAAGGCCGTGGTGGAGAAAGTCCGCACCGGTACCTACACATTCAAGGCGGAAATCATGGGTTACAAGCCTGATACCCGGGAGGTCGAGGTGAAAGGAAACCTGGACATGGGCATCGTCAAGCTCAGTGTCGACCAGGAAGTGCTGGATGCCGCCTCCGTATCGGCCGTCGGAAACCCGATTGTGATCAAGAAAGATACGGTGGAATACAACGCCTCCTCGTTCAAGATCAGCGACAACGACATGCTGGAGAACCTCCTGAAGAAGCTTCCCGGCGTGGAAGTCGCTGAGGATGGCTCGATTACAGCCAATGGGGAGACGATCACCAAGATCACCATCGACGGCAAGACATTCTTCCTGGACGATCCCCAGCTTGCGTCCAAGAACATTCCTGCCAAGCTGATCGAGAAAGTGAAGGTGGTGAAAAAGAAATCCGAGCAGGCCGAGTTCACCGGGATCGACGACGGCAACGAGGAGACTATCATCGACCTCAGCGTGCAGCGCAACATGATGAACGGTGTTTTCGGCAATCTCATCGCCGGCGGCGGACATGACCTTCCTTCCGAGGAGAACACCATGAACGACTGGCGCTACCAGGGGTCGCTGATGGCGGGACGTTTCACGGACAAGAACCAACTGAGCATCATCGCCAATTCCAACAATACGAACGGCGGCGGCTTTACCGACAGGGCCGGCGCCATGATGGGTGGCGGCATGGGCGGATTCGGCCAGAACAACGGCATCACGACCTCCTGGATGGGAGGCGTCAACGGGAACGCTGACCTTTTCGATGACAAGATGGAACTGGGCGGCAATTACATGTACAGCGGGTCCAACAACGATGTTTCCCAGCGGTCCTACAAGGAGAATTACCTGACGGACGGCTCCACCCAGATCCAGGATAATGAAAGCTACAGCCACCGGCACACCTCCGGAAACCGTTTCGGTATCCGCCTGGAGCACAAATTCTCCGAGAGTACCTCCCTGTTGTTCCAGCCCCAGTTCAATTTCGGCCGCGGCCATTACAGCCAGGTGTCCGATTTCACGACGGATACCGACCTCGGCGGGGTACGGTCCCACACCAATGACGGCTTCTCGAACAATTCCGGCGAAAACAAGAGTTTCTCGTCCAGCGGCTTCCTTCTCCTGCGCCAGCGCCTGGGAATGCCCGGGCGGACAGTTTCCGCCAATATCGACTGGTCCCTGTCCAATAACCAGACGCAGGGCTACAACATGTCCCTGACCAAGGCGCGGTTCGATGAGGCGGGCGTTCCGCAGAGCATCCAGGCTGTCAACCAGTTCATCGACCAGTTGTCCAGGAGCCGTTCCGCGGGTGCACGCCTGGTCTACACGGAGCCCCTGGGTGCGGGTTTCTATGTGGAAGGGAGCTACCAGTACCGGTGGAACCAAAGCCAGACCAGCAAGGATACGTACGACAGCGGCGATTTTGACGTGACGCTCAATCCGTTCATTTTCAATCCTGTCGGCCAGGCCCTGAATGCGGATTATTCCAACAGCATCCTGAACCGTTATGTGAACCAGAGCATCGGCGTCGCCGTCATGTACCAGGAGGACAAGGTCCGCGCCCAGCTCGGTTTCTCCGCCAATCCGACCAATACGCACAATGAGACGAACGGGATCCCCTATGACAGCAAGGTCCTGAACTGGGCGCCCCGGGCGATGCTCTTCTACGACTTTACGGACAATTCCAACATCCGGCTGTTCTATAACGGACAGAGCGGCCAGCCTTCCACTTCGCAGCTCATGCCGGTGCTGGACAACTCCAACCCGCTGTCCATGTCACTGGGTAATCCGTACCTGATCCCGTATTTCAACCACAATGCCAGGACGGAACTGGAGTATTCCAACCGGCAGACATTCTTTACGACCCGTCTCAACCTCCAGGGCGGCTACAACCGGAACCCGATCGTCAACGCCATCTGGTATGACACCAACGGCCGCCAGTATTCCTTCCCGGTCAACGGAAACGATTCCTACAATGCCAGTGCCCGGATCATGGTGAACACCCCGATTGCGAAGTCCAACTTCTCGGTGTCGAACATGACGAACGTGAGCTATTCCAAATCCGGCAGTTACATCGGAGCCGCGAATCTGGACATGAGCGGTTACTGGAATGCCGACATGACTGATTTCGACTACGAGTCTTTCCATACTGATTATCCGGACCTCAATAACACGGCCGCCTTCCTCTCGAACACGACGCATAACCTGAACGTGACGGAGCGCCTGCGCGCCACCTACCGGAACGATGTCTTCGAGTTCATCCTGAGCGGACAGACCCGTGTTTCCAAACCCTGGTATACCCTGGAGACCAGTGCCGCCAACACCACCTGGAACAATCAGGTGAGCGCTTCCTCAAGCTGGACGGTAGGCGACAGCGGCTTCGAGTTGAATACGGATGCCGACTACAACTGGTACGAGGGGTATGCCACTCCGATGGAGAGCGAGCTGATCTGGAACGCTTCCATCTCCAAGCTGATCCTCCACAACCAGGCAACCATCGCCCTCCGGGCCTATGATATCCTGAACCAGTCCAAGAACCTGCGGGTTACCGATACGGACAACTACCACCAGGAGTCGACCAACAACACCCTGGGACGTTATGTCATCCTCTCCTTCACCTGGCGGTTCGGCAGTTTCGGACGCGGGCAGATGCGTGGCCAGATGGGAGGACGGGGCGGCGGTCCCGGCGGTCCTCCCAGGGGCGGTCGAAGGCCTTCGATGATGTAAATCGGACGTTTTTTCTTCAATGACAGGCAGACAGCGCTTGCAGATTTCGGATTTTTCCGTAAATTTGCGCGCTGTCTTTTCCGTAATGGCAGCTGGTTACTGATGTCCCATCCACCCGGTACGACTGGCCCGGGTCCCAAAAAACTGGAACGATATGCTGAATATCTTCTACAGAGAAAACGGAAAAATCCTCCTCTCCCAGTCGGAGAAAGACTTCTCCCGCATCACGCTGCAAGATACCGTCTGGATCGACCTTGTCGACCCGGAAGGGGCGGAGAAGCGCGTTGTCGAGGCTTTCCTCGGCACCGAGATCCAGAGCCGTGCGCAGGCGGAGGAGATCGAGAGTTCCTCCCGGTATTTCGAGAGTGACGACGCCATCTTCGCCAATACGAACTTCCTGACTCCGGGTCCCGAGGAGTACCAGATGCAGGCTGTTTCATTCACCATCGTGGACGAAACCCTGACGACGCTCCGGGAAGTGCCCCTGCGCAGTTTTACGGAACTGCAGCGCAGGATGCAGGTGAACCCGAAACAGTATCCCTCCGGTTTCAGCGTCTTCGCCAGCATCCTGGACCAGCGTGTCGACCTGGATGCGGATATGATCGAGATCCTTTCCAAGGAGATTTCCCAGTATGCCAGGCGGATCAACGAGGAGGAAGATATCGACCAGGAACTCCTGATCGACATCTCCCAGCTCCAGGAGAACACGATGGTCGTCCGGGAGAACGTCGTTGACAAGCAGCGCCTGATTTCCAACCTGATGCGCAGTTCCAAGGTGCCCCGTAACCTGGAAACCCGCCTGAACGTCCTCCTGCAGGATATCTCCTCTCTGATCAACCATACGAATTTCTGTTTCGAAAGGCTGGAGTATCTCCAGGATACGGTCCTGGGTCTGATCAACCTGGAGCAGAACAAGATCATGAAAGTGTTCACGGTGGTTTCGGTCTTCCTCATGCCGCCGACCCTGATCGCGGGCTTTTACGGAATGAACGTCAGGCTGCCGATGATCGCCGCCGACCAGCCGAACGCCTCTTTCTGGAACTGGATCATCATCCTGGGCATCATGGCAATCTCCTGCCTGGTGATTTGGTATGTCTTCAAAAAGAAGAAAATGCTTTGATTTTCAGAAAAATTTCGTAATTTTGCACGCTTTTTCGGAGGCGTGCTTTTTTGTCCGTTTCCGGGAGCACAAGAAATAATGTTTAACTACTAGTTTGTTTCCGTTTACAACTATGTCAGAAGAAATCAAGAACGTGGCAGAAGAGGCTCAGGTTGAGGCTCCTGTCCAGAAAGAAACCAAGAAGGCCCCGCTCAACGCCTCCGTCGCCCCGGAGGAGTTCGACTGGGATGCGTTCGAGAATGACACCGTGGCCGGTGAAGACCGCGCCGAGGTGGCCGCCCTCTACGACCAGAC
>JAGAHD010000129.1 GCA_017627255.1 Bacteroidales bacterium
AAGAAGGAAGGCATTTCCAGGGTGATGACACGTCCTTCATGGTCATGCTCGTCCACACCGATGCCGTACCGGACCGAAAGCGGTTCATGGCGGGAATAGACGGCCGTGCCGGAATACCCCTTTTTGTCGGCATAGTTCCAGTATGAGCGGTACCCGGGGAATTCAAGGTCCAACTGCCCCGCCTGCATCTTGGTTTCCTGCAGGCAGAAAAAATCGGCATCCAGGGCGGCAAAGGCATCGGCGAAGCCCTTGCCGGCCGCAGCTCTCAGGCCGTTCACGTTCCAGGAAATGAATTTCATAGATTCTTCACTATGTTCAGAATGACAGGGAATTAAGAATAGCAGGACATCAGGGGCGGACAGGTTTATTCCAATGTCCAGGTAGCCCCGTCCTTCGTATCCTTGACCGTGATGCCGAAGGAAGCGAGCAGGTCGCGGATCCGGTCGGATTCGGCCCAGTTCTTCTCCGCACGGGCTTTGCGCCGGTCTTCCAGCACCAGCTCCATCACGCCCTCGAGGGCTTGTTCAGCCTTGCCGGAAGCGCCCGATACCTCCTCGTCCCGAAGGCCCAGCACACCGGACACGATCCCGTCAAAGAGTCCTTCCAACGCTTTCTTGTCCCCTTCCGTGAGGTGGCCGCCGTTAACCAGCTTGACCGCTTCGAAAAGATGCGCGATGGCGACCGGGGTGTTAAGGTCGTCGCAGAGGGCCTCTTCCACGTTCTCCGAAAGGGCGGTGACCGCCGGGGAGACTGGGCCGGGAACGGTCGCGGCCTTGTGGAGGTCACGGCCGGCCTGCATCAGGCGGTGATAGCCTTTTTCAGCAGCCTGAAGCGCCTCGTTGGAGAAATCCAGGGTACTGCGGTAATGAGCCTGGAGAATGAAGAAACGGATCGTCATCGGGCTGTAGGCGCGCTCCAGTTTCGGATGCGTCCCGGCAAAGAGTTCCGGAAGCGTAATGAAATTCCCGAGGGACTTGCCCATCTTCTGGCCGTTGATGGTAATCATGTTGTTGTGGACCCAGTAATGCACGCCCTGGGTACCGCGGGAAGCCACATTCTGGGCGATTTCACACTCGTGGTGCGGGAACATCAGGTCCATGCCGCCGCCGTGGATGTCGAATTCCTCTCCAAGGTATTTCTCGCCCATGACGGAGCACTCCAGATGCCATCCCGGAAAACCTTCGCCCCACGGGGAAGGCCAGCGCATGATGTGTTCGGGACCGGCTTTCTTCCAGATCGCGAAATCGTACGGCGCCTTTTTGTCGGACTGCCCGTCCAGGCTGCGCGTTCCCTCAAGCGTACTCTCCAGCGTACGGCCGGACAGGACGCCGTACGGGTGGTCGGCATTGTACTTTTCCACGTCGAAATAGACCGAACCGTTGGACTCGTAGGCATATCCGGTCGCGAGGATCTTCTTCACGGTCTCGATCTGCTCGATGATATGGCCGGAGGCACGCGGCTCGATGGACGGCGACTCCACGTTCAGCAGCCGCATCGCCTCATGGTACCGCTCGGTGTAGGTCTGCACGACCTCCATCGGTTCCAGGTCCTCCAACTTCGCTTTCTTCGCAATCTTGTCCTCCCCTTCGTCGGCATCATGCTCCAGATGGCCCACGTCCGTGATGTTGCGGACGTAACGGACTTTATATCCGAGATGCTTGAGCAGGCGGAACAGGACATCGTACGTCACGCCTGGACGGGCATGTCCCAGATGGGCGTCACCATAGACGGTCGGTCCGCAGACATACATTCCCACATGACCCTCATGGATCGGCTTGAACAGTTCCTTCCTCCGGGTCATCGTATTGGTCAGATAGAGATTTCTCATGTTCGGTCAGTTGTAGTCTTTTATCTTGCTTTCGTGGTAAATTTCCTGGCCATGGTCTTCCGTCCGCCGCGATGGACCGTCATCTGCTGATGGTGGATCGATGCACGGCTGACCGGACGAAGTGCCGCGAGCGGCTGCTCCGTAGCGGAGGAACGCGTCCCGATACGCTCCATCGTCAGCGGCAGCTGAGCGACATTCTCATTGTAGGGATGCCATTCGCCATCCTTGTGGGCCCACATGTAGTACTGCATGGAATGGAAGGTCGTCGTATAATCCCCGCTTCCGGTGGAAAGGGTTACGGAACACGGTGACAGGGTCGCATTCTCCCCCTCCATGACGGCGACGGCAAGGTCGATCCCCTCGTCCGTCACCAGGGTGATGCCGTTGGAATCGAAGATATTGCCCATGAACAGCTCGTCTACGGTACCCCATCCGAAATCAGTGTCCTCGTAGGAGCCCAGGAACTGCGAGCATATGTACATGCAACCGTCCTCGGCCCAGAACTCCGCCTCGATGTGCTCCTGGTCCATCTGGAACGCAACGGCCGGACCTCTCTCCCAACCATCCACGGCATACAGGTAATTGTTGTCCAGGCTGGTGACCGTGAGGTCATATCCGACCAGTCCGTTGGAAACACGCCAGTCGCCAATCCAACGCCGGAACGCTTCGGTCGCCACTTCTTCCTCCACCGTGAAAGTCGTTTCGGCATAATTGCCGGTCAGGGAACCTTCCCCCGAAAGCTCGAACATGAAGGCGATCCAGGTGCCGTGGCGCAGGCGGTTGAACAGGATATCCTTGTTGACGGAGGTGAACACCTCGTCCGTATACTGGTAGAAAGCCACCCCGTCCGACTTGGCATCGGACAACAGGGCGTCGACCTCATACTGGAAGAATTCGGCGGCGTCATTGGCGTAGGCTGACTCGAAATCCTCGGGACGGATGATCCGGACGACGAAATAGTTGTTTCCGGTATAGGTGAAATGGAAATGCTCCACTTTCTCCAGCACGCCGTTCTCGTTGACATAGTCCTCGTGACCGACATACCGGATCCAATCCTGCTCGGAAAGGACCAGTTTGGTCACTTCTCTCGGCGGATCGACCGACTCATGCCGGCCCATCGGTCCCTGCTTCACGCAAGCAGTCCACACCAGGCAGGCGAGTGCCACCAGGGTTATCCATCTTGTCCTTCTCATAATGCTGTTGATTGTTTCCGCAAAGTTATACAAAAAACCGGCCATTATGAAACGGCCGGTTCTTTTTTACGGACGGAAACCTGCTAGAGGTCGTTCATCTGGGCGGCATACTCCGCCTTGGAACCCACCACGATATCCTGATACTGGGCAAGACCGGTACCGGCCGGGATGAGGTGACCGCAGATGACGTTCTCCTTGAGGCCTTCGAGATGGTCGACGCGGGCGCGGATAGCAGCTTCGCTGAGGACTTTCGTCGTCTCCTGGAAAGAGGCGGCAGAAATGAAACTGCCGGTCTTGAGGGCGGCGCGGGTAATACCCTGGAGCACCTGGGAAGCTGTCGCTGGCTTGGCCGGACGGGCCACAACCGTCTTCATGCCCTGACGCTCCAGCGAAGCGTTCTCGCCGCGGAGTTCGCGGGCGTTGATGATGTCGCCCTGTTCGTAGCGGGTGCTGTCGCCGGGGTCTTCGACATAGTACTTGCCGAAAATCTCGTCGTTGGTGTCCATGAACTCCCACTTGTCGACCAGTTCCTCGGGCAGGAAATCGGTGTCTCCCGGATCGTTGACCTGGACCTTGCGCATCATCTGGCGCACAATGATCTCGAAATGCTTGTCATTGATCTTCACACCCTGGAGGCGGTACACGGCCTGGATCTCGTTGACGATGTATTCCTGGGCCTTCACCGGACCGAGCACGTTGAGGATGTCGGTCGGCGAGGTGCCGCCGTCGGACAGGCGGGTACCGGCCTTGACATAGTCGTTCTCCTGGACGAGGATCTGCTTGGTCATCGGAACCTCGTAGCGCTTCTCGGCGCCGGAGCGGTTCTTGATGACGATCTCACGCTTGCCTCTCTTGACCTTGCCCATGATGACCTCGCCGTTGATCTCGGAAATAATAGCCGGATTGGACGGGGTACGGGCCTCGAAGAGTTCGGTCACGCGCGGCAGACCGCCGGTGATATCGCTGGCCTTTCCGATGGCGCGCGGAATCTTGATGATCACGTCGCCGATCTTCACGGAATCGCCGTCGTTCATCATGATGTGGGCACCGACCGGGAGGTTGTACTGGCGGAGGGTGACACCATTCTCGTCCACGATGAGGATGGCCGGGTTCTTGGTCTTGTCACGGCCTTCGATGATAACCTTGTCGGTATTGCCGGAGTACTCGTCGGCGCTCTCCTCGCGGAAGGTGACGCCTTCCGTCATGTTCTCGAAGCGCAGGGTACCGGCACTTTCCACGATGGTGGTGGCGTTGTACGCATCCCATTCGCAGATAAGGTCTCCCTTGTGGACCGTATCGCCGTCATGGAAGTACAGCACGGAGCCGTAAGGGATGTCATACTGGGAATAGGTCATGCCGGTGCGCTCGTCCAGGATGCGGAGTTCGGCCATACGGCTCACGACCACGTCGTTGACCGTACCGTCTTCATTCACGCGCTGGATCGTACGCAGTTCCTCGAAGGCAAGCTTACCCTCATACTTGGACTCGATGGAGGAATCGGCCACGGAGCCGGATGCCGTACCACCGACGTGGAAAGTACGCAGGGTCAGCTGAGTACCCGGTTCACCGATGGACTGGGCGGCGATCACGCCGACCACTTCGCCCTTCTCGACCATGCGGGAAGTCGCCAAGTTGCGGCCGTAGCACTTCGCGCAGACGCCCTTGCGGGATTCGCAGGTGAGCACCGAACGGATTTCGACCTGCTCGATCGGCAGGGAGTCGATCAGGTTGGCGGTATCCTCACGGATCTCCTCGCCGGCGGAAATGATCAGTTCGCCGGTCAGCGGGTTGAAGATATCGTGCACGGAGGTACGGCCCAGGATGCGCTCGCCGAGGGATTCGACGACTTCGTCCTTGTTCTTGATGGCCGTGGCGATGAGGCCGCGGAGCGTACCGCAGTCCTCTTCCGTAATGATCACGTCATGGGAAACATCCACCAGACGGCGGGTCAGGTAACCGGCATCCGCCGTCTTGAGGGCGGTATCGGCCAGACCCTTTCGGGCACCGTGCGTGGAGATGAAGTACTCAAGCACGGACATGCCTTCCTTCAGGTTGGACACGATCGGGTTCTCGATGATTTCCGCACCGGCGGCACCGGACTTCTGCGGCTTGGCCATCAGGCCTCGCATGCCGCACAGCTGCTTGATCTGCTGGGTGGAACCACGGGCACCGGAGTCGAGCATCATGAATACGGGGTTGAAGCCCTGCTGGTCGGCGGAGATCTGGTCCTTCACGATACCGGTCAGCTGGTTGTCGATGGAGGTCCAGAGGTCGATGACCTTGTTGTAGCGCTCGTTGTTGGTAATGAAGCCCATCGAGTAGTTCATCTTGATGTTCTCCACTTCCTTGTATCCCTTCTCGATGAGGCTTGCCTTCTCGCCCGGGATGAGGACATCGCCGAGGTTGAAGGAGATACCGGCACGGAAAGCCTGGTCGTAACCGAGGTTCTTGATGTCATCCAGGAACTTGGCAGTACGGGTGACGCCCGTGGACTTGATGACCGTCGTGATGACGGAACGGAGGGCTTTCTTGCCCAGTTCCTTGTTCACAAACGGGACCTCGTCCGGGACATACTGGTTCACGATGATACGGCCGGCGGTGGTCTTCACCATCTCATAGCCCCGGGAAGGATCCTGCTTGTCCTTGGGCAGGCGGACCTCGATGGGGGCGTGCATGTCGATTACCTTGCCGTCATAGGCGATAATCACCTCTTCCGGTCCATAGAACTTCAGGCCGGAACCCTTTGCACCGGGACGCTCCTTGGTAATGTAGTACAGACCGAGGACCATATCCTGGGAAGGCACCGTAATCGGGCTTCCATTAGCCGGGTTGAGGATGTTGTGGGAACCGAGCATGAGCAGCTGGGCCTCCATGATGGCAGCGTTGCCGAGCGGCAGGTGGACAGCCATCTGGTCACCATCGAAGTCAGCATTGAAAGCCGTACAGGCGAGCGGGTGCAGCTGGATGGCCTTGCCTTCGATCATGCGCGGCTGGAAAGCCTGGATACCCAGACGGTGCAGGGTCGGTGCAC
>JAGAHD010000130.1 GCA_017627255.1 Bacteroidales bacterium
ATTCCGGTGGATATTCATGCCTGGGGCCAGGAGGACGTCCACACCGTATTCCAGGACTTCATTGCCCATCGCGCCGGTCATCTGCTCCACCAGTTCCAGGTCCCAGGAACTGGCAATGAGCGTTCCTACGGGGAATCCGGTAGCATAATAAGTCCGGCTTTCCCCGGCCCGGGTCGGGCTGATGCGGAGACCCGCAGGGCCGTCGGCCAGAACGGTACCGGGAATGCCGAGCCGTTCGACGGGACGGGTATTGCCGGCGGCACCGGGCACCTCGGACGCGACGCCGGAAGTCACGCCGTTCACCATGGCGGCCCGCGCACCACCGACCAGCAAGGTTGCCTTTTCCTCCAGGGTCATCGCCTTCAGGATTTCGTCGATGTTGTCTTCCCGCAGTTTCGGCTGTGCAAGGCAGACGAGCGTCGCAGCTGCCAGCGCAAGGGTCAGAAGAATCTTTTTCATGGAGTGTCGTGTTTTATGTGATCAGTGTTTCTGTTCAATGTGCTAATGTACGGATTATTTGCCGATAGACAAAGGGAGTTTCCCGTATTTTATGTAACTTTGCCCTCTATGGCAAGCTATCTCCAGATCGAAAACATCTCCAAATCGTACGGCCCCAAAGTGCTGTTCGAGCATATCGACTTCAACATCAATGAAGGAGACAAGGTCGCGCTGATCGCGCCCAACGGAACGGGAAAGACCTCGCTCCTCAGGATCCTTGCCGGCAAGGACAAATCCGACAGCGGCGGGAAAATCCTGTTTCTCAAGGATATCCGCATAGCCTTCCTGGAACAGGAATACGATTTCGATCCCGAGAAATCCATTTTCCGGCAGATTATGGATGCTTCCGCGGACTGGACCAGCCACCTCGACGAGGAGCATGTCTGGGAATACGAGCGGCGGGTGGGGCAGCTGCTCACCCAGTTCGGCCTCACGGACGGCGGCAAACTGATGAAAGACCTCTCCGGAGGCGAAGTCAAGCGCGTCGCCCTTACACAGATGCTCGCTTCGGAAGCCGATTTCTACATCATGGACGAGCCGACGAACCACCTCGACATCGATGCCATCGAATTCCTGGAGCAGCACCTGAAACATGCCCGCTGCACACTTTTCATGGTCACGCACGACCGGTATTTCCTGGACAGGGTCTGCAACACGGTCATGGAGCTGGACCGGGGCAGCGTGTACATCTACCGGGGCGACTACATGAACTTCCTCGAAAAACGCCAGGAACGTATCGACAACTACAACGCCGAGACAGACAAGGTCCGGAACGTGCTGCGCCGGGAACTGGAATGGATGCATGCCTCGCCCTGTGCCCGGACAGGAAAAGCCAAATACCGCAAGCAGGCCTTCTGGGAACTGAAAGAACGGGCGGAAGACACCTATGTCTCCAAACAGGTGGACATGTCCGACATCCAGTCCAAAGGCACATACCTGGGCAACAAAGTCATCAATTGCCGGGATGTTTCTTTCTGGTGGGAAGGGAAATGCTACCTGAGCCACTTCAGCTACAATTTCCAACGGTACGAACGGATCGGCATCGTCGGACGCAACGCGACGGGGAAAACCACGTTCCTCAACCTGGTGACGGGAAAGTGGAATCCCTCCCTGGGCGGACAGATGAGCGGGACGGTGGAACTCGGCGAATCCCTCAAGATCGGGTATTACCACCAGTCCGGCATGCAGTTCGATCCGGACCAGACCGTCCTGGAAACCGTCAATGACACGCACCTGCTGGGCCGGTTCCTCTTCACGCATGACATGCTCAACAACAAGGTGGGACGCCTGTCCGGCGGGGAACGCCGGCGGCTGTACCTGCTTACCATCCTTCTCCAGCAGCCGAATCTCCTGATCCTGGACGAACCGACCAACGACCTGGACATCGTCACGCTCGACATTCTCGAGGAATACCTGCTGGAATTCAAGGGGTCCCTGATCATCGTCTCCCATGACCGGCATTTCCTGGACCGGCTGGCCGACCATCTGCTTGTTTTCTGCGGGGACGGCGTCGTGAAAGACTTCATCGGGAACTATACTGAATACAGGACCTTCATCAAGGACTATGAGGCCCGGCAGAAGACTTCCCTGAAATCAGACAAGGCGGTTCCCGTACAGCCTGCCCGCAAACCGGAAGCCAAGCGTAAGCTTACCTGGAAAGAGCAGCAGGAACTCAAGTCACTGGATGAGGAACTGCCCCGGCTGGAGGCGGAGAAGGCCGACCTGGAGGCCAGGCTGTCCAGCGGAACGCTCTCCCCTTCCGAGTTACAGGAATCCTCCACCCGTTACGGTGAACTCCAAGCCATCATCGACGAGAAAGAAATCCGATGGCTGGAACTGTCGGAAATCTAGACCAATCTGTCGCAACATATGAAAAGATTCGTTTCCATCACCCTGCTGTCGGTCTTCTGCCTGGGGGCAGCCGCGCAGGAAGAGCCCAAAACAGGCTGGGTATACACCCCTTTTCCGGATGTCAGCTACAATACGGATATCGGCCTGAACCTCGGTGCCTTCTGTGATTTCTTCTATTACGGAGACGGAACGGACTACCCGAATTTCCAGCACCATATCGCGGTTTCAGGGGCATGGGCCACCAAGGGATCGTGGTACCTGCACGGCCTGTTTGACTCGAAAACGCTCATACCGGGTGCTCGCGTGACAGGGTCCCTGACCTGGCGCGACGCGTCCATGAACAATTTCTACGGGTTCAACGGCCTCCATGCCCCCTATGTCCCGGAAATGGACCTCAATGCCGACAGCCGGACAGCCTGGTATACCGACCACCGGCAGGTCCTTCGCGCGGCAGCTACCGTCCAGGGTCCCCTGGGCGGACACTGGAGTTGGATGGGTGGCGGCGTATTCCGCCGCATCCGCCTGTCCGATTTCAACCTGGAAAACTATGATCCGGAACGGACACTGTTCCGGGAATACCGGGACATGGGGCTGATCCGGGAAGACGAAGCGGAGGGCGGAACGAACCTGGAAATCCGTGCCGGGCTCACCTATGACAGCCGGGACGTCGAATGGGTGCCCAACCGGGGCATCTACGGAGAACTGTACGTCAACGGAAACGCCGACCTTTCCCACAGGAAATACCATTACGCGCAGCTGGTCGGGCATTTCCGCCATTTCGTCCCCCTCGTTTTCGGCCGGCTGACCCTTGCCTACCATCTGGGGTTCCAGCAGCAAATCGCCGGGGAGATGCCGTGGTATAACCTCAATGAGGTTTCGACGCTCACTTATCAATACGAAGAGTCCGAAGGACTGGGAAGCCGGTATACCGTCCGGGGCTACCGGCTGAACCGGATGATGGCTGCAGGTTATGCATGGGGCAATTTCGAGCTTCGCGCCAAAGTGCTGCAATTCAACCTTTTCCGTCAGCATTTCGACATTGTCGTCAATCCGTTCTTTGACGTGGCGGCCATTACCAGGACCTACCGGTGCGACGAACAGCAAAGGCTTCAGGAAGCCCTGGGCAATCCCTATGCCTCCCGTCCCCTCCCCATCCCTGTCTGGCAGGAAGCCACCGAACGGATCCATTGCAGCGCCGGCATCGGCGGAAAAATCCACATGAACACCAATTTCATCCTTTCCCTGGAAGTCGGCAAGGGATTCCAACCCCAACTGGCCGACCTTACCGTGTCCATGGCGACGACATATCTGTTCTGAAGGGCGCGGGAGCTGTCTTTTTGGAGTCACACCTTTGGGATGTGACTTTTTTTTTATTATATTTGTAGGAATACATGCAAGTTTTAATCAAACGACTCGTTTCAATATGGACAAACTTCAGGAACTGACCCGGAGACTCTACGAAGAGGGACTCGCCAAGGGAAAAGAAGAAGGACAGGCGATGCTGGAAAAAGCAGCTGCAGAAGCCGGCAGCATCGTGAAGAAAGCGCAGGAAGAGGCAGAGGCCATCCTTGAGAAGGCCCGCAAGGAAGCCCAGGATTACAAGACCAAGGTGGAAGGAGACGTAAAGATGGCGGCAGGCCAGTCAGTCCAGGCCACCCGCACTGCCATCGAGAACCTGGTCATCGCCAAAATTGCGGACAAACCCGTGGGAAAAGTCCTCTCCAGCGAGGAATTCACCAAGGGCATCATCACTGCCGTCGCCCAGAAGTTTTCCGCCGAAGAGCCCGCCGACCTGTCCCTGATCCTTCCGGAGAGCCTGAAGGCAGGCCTGGAACCGTTCCTGAAGGGAGAACTGGCAGACCTGCTCGGCAAGGGCGTGGAGGCCTCTTTCTCAAAGAAAATGTCCGGCGGCTTCAAGATCGGCCCCAAGGACGGAGGCTATTTCATCAGCCTGACAGACGAGACGTTCCGCGAACTGATCGGTGAGTACATGAGACCCGCGACGAAGAAACTGCTGTTCGGATGAGCAACTTCGAGTACATCCTGTCGAGCCTTCCTCTGCTGACAGCCGATTTCAAGTACGCGGAAGGGGCCGGATTCCAAACGGTCCTGGATGAAATCCGCCGGGATCTCTCGGAGGCGGACACCGCCACGGTGGAGTTCCTGCTCCGGGGATTCGACGACGGACAGCTCGACGAAGATTTCTATGCAGCGGCGCTCCGGCACCGCAACCGCTTCATCCGGGAGTATTTCCGTTTCGACCTCAACCTGAGGAATGCCAAGGTCCGGTACCTGAACCAGGAACTGCAGCGCTCTCCCGGCCAGGACGTCATGACCGGTGAAAATCCCGACGCCCCGGATACTGACATCGACGGATTCCGGTTCACCGCCGGAGAATTCCAGGAAGCCGCTGTTGTGGAGAACGCCCTGGCTTCGACTGACCTCGTCAGCCGCGAGAAGGCGCTCGACGACATCCTCTGGAAGAAAGTCGATGACCTTGTCACTTTCCACTATTTCGACCTGGAGGCCGTGCTCGGCTACATCGCCAAACTCCATATCGTCAACCGCTGGCTCGCACTGGACGAGACGGCGGGAAGGGAGCGTTTCCACCAGCTCGTCGAAGAGGTCAGGGGGACTTTCAAGGGTGTCGAATACACTGAACAATAAACAATTAAAGAGATAACACATGAAAACTACAGGTATTGTTACGGGTATCGTTTCGAACCTTGTGACCGTACTGGTGGACGGACCGGTAGCCGAGAATGAAATCTGCTACATCGACCTCTCGGGCGTCAAGATGATGGCCGAGGTCATCAAGGTCAACGGAAAGTACGCTTCCGTCCAGGTATTTGAAAGCACCCGAGGACTCCGGAACGGCGACAAAGTCGAATTCGAGGGCCGAATGCTGGAAATCACCCTGGGGCCGGGACTGCTGCAGAGCATCTACGACGGCCTGCAGAATGACTTGACCACGATGGAAGGCGTCTTCCTCCGCCGTGGAGAGTATACCGAACCGCTCGACCACAAGAAACTGTGGGATTTCACCCCGCTTGCGAAACCGGGCGACAAGGTGGTTGCCGCAGACTGGCTCGGCGAAGTCAAGGAAGGGTGGCTGCCCCACAAGATCATGGTTCCGTTCTCCTTCCAGGGAGAATTCACCGTCAAATCCGTTGTGCCGAAGGGGTCCTACAACATCGACACCGTCGTCGCCGTCCTCACCGACGCGGAAGGAGAGGAAGTTCCCGTCACCATGACACAGAAATGGCCGGTCAAACTTGCCGTCAAGGGCTACCGGGAGAAGCCGAGGCCTAACAAGGTCATGGAAACCGGCGTCCGTGTCATCGACACCCTGAACCCGATCGCGGAAGGCGGTACCGGATTCATCCCGGGGCCGTTCGGATGCGGAAAGACCGTCCTCCAGCATGCCATCGCCAAGCAGGGCGACGCCGACGTGATCGTGATGGCCGCCTGCGGCGAACGGGCCAACGAAGTCGTCGAAATTTTCACCGAATTCCCGGAACTTATCGACCCCCACACCGGGCGTCACCTCATGGAGCGGACCACGATTATCTGCAACACCTCCAACATGCCGGTCGCCGCGCGTGAAGCGTCCGTCTATACAGCCATGACCATCTGCGAATACTACCGGGCGATGGGGCTCAAGTGCCTGCTGCTGGCCGATTCCACTTCCCGCTGGGCACAGGCCCTCCGTGAAATGAGCAACCGTATGGAGGAACTTCCGGGAGCCGATGCTTTCCCGGTAGACCTTTCCGCCATCATCTCCAACTTCTATTCCCGGGCAGGCATGGTCGTGCTGAACAACGGCCAGACCGGCGCCGTCACGTTCATCGGAACGGTGTCTCCTGCCGGCGGCAACCTCAAGGAACCCGTGACCGAGTCGACCAAGAAGGCTGCCCGCTGCTTCTATGCCCTCGAGCAGAGCCGCGCGGACCAGAAACGCTATCCGGCAGTCTCCCCGCTGGATTCCTATTCCAAGTATCTCGAGTACCCCGAAATCGAAGCATACCTGGACAAGACCGTCGAACCCGGCTGGGTTAACAAGGTCCGGACCGCCAAGAACATCATCCGCCGCGGCAAGGAAGCCAACGAGCAGATCAACATCCTGGGTGACGACGGCGTCCCCATGAGCTACCATATCAGTTTCTGGAAATCAGAACTCCTGGACTTCGTCATCCTCCAGCAGGACGCCTTCGACGCCATTGACGCCCTGTGCCCGATCGAACGCCAGCGCTATATGCTGGACCTGGTGCTGTCCATCTGCGAAAAGGACTTCGAATTCGAAGACTTCGAACAGTGCCGCTCCTGGTTCAAGGATCTGATCAACATCCTCCGCCAGATGAACTATTCCGAGTTCATGGGAGAGAGTTTCAATGCTTATCTGGAATCCGTCAACAAAATGATCGCATAAAGACATGGCAAACAAAGCATATCAAAAAGTATATACCCAGCTTGAAGGCATCACCAAGGCGACGGTTTCCCTCCGCGCCAAGGGCGTGTCCAACGACGAACTGGCCGTCGTACAGGGAAAACTGGCCCAGGTCGTACGGACCAAGGGCGACCTGGTGACCCTCCAAATCTTCTCCGGAACCGAAGGGATCCCGAATGATTCCGAGGTCACCTTCCTCGGCGAACCGCCGGTGCTGAAGGTTTCCGACCAGCTTGCCGGACGCTTCTTCGACGCCTATGGACATCCGATCGACGGCGGCCCGGAAATCGAAGGGGAACCGCGGGAAATCGGCGGTCCTTCCGTGAACCCCTACAAGCGCCGCCAGCCGTCCCAGCTCATTCCGACCGGCATCGCCGGAATCGACCTGAACAATACGCTCGTATCCGGGCAGAAGATCCCGTTCTTCGCCGATCCCGACCAGCCTTACAACCAGGTGATGGCCGACGTGGCCCTGCGCGCCGACGTCGACAAGATCATCCTCGGCGGCATGGGCCTGTCCAATGACGACTATCTCTTCTTCAAGAACTCCTTCGAGGCAGCCGGCGCCCTGGACAAGATCATCTGTTTCATCAACACGACCGAGAATCCCCCGGTGGAGCGTCTCCTGGTACCGGACATGGCCCTGACCGCCGCCGAGTATTTCGCCGTTGACAAGAACGAAAAGGTCCTTGTCCTGCTGACCGACATGACCTTGTATGCGGATGCCCTTTCGATTGTCTCGAACCGAATGGACCAGATCCCTTCCAAAGACTCCATGCCGGGTTCCCTGTATTCGGACCTGGCCAAGATTTACGAGAAGGCCGTCCAGTTGCCGACCGACGGTTCCATCACCATCATCGCGGTGACGACCCTCAACGACGGGGACATCACCCACGCCATCCCGGACAACACCGGATACATCACCGAAGGGCAGCTGTTCCTCCGTGCCGATACCGACACGGGCAAGGTCATCATCGACCCGTTCCGGTCCCTGTCCCGGCTCAAGCAGCTGGTCCAGAACAAGAAGACCCGCGAGGACCATTCCCAGGTCATGAATGCCTCCGTCCGCCTGTATGCGGATGCCCAGAACGCCAAAACCAAGCTGGAGAACGGCTTCGACTTGTCCGATTACGATCTCCGCTGCCTTTCTTATGCGAAAGACTATGCCCGCGAACTCCTCGCCATTGACGTGAACATCTCCATCACGGAGATGCTGGACACGGCCTGGAGACTGTTCGCCAAGTATTTCTCACCGGCCGAGACCGGCATCAAACAGGCCCTGATCGACAAATACTGGAAGTCCTGAACCCATTATGGCTGTAAAGTTTCAATACAATAAAACATCGCTGAACGAGCTTGGCAAGCAGCTCAAGGTCCGGCAGAAGGCGCTTCCTACCCTTCAGAACAAGGAGAGCGCCCTGCGCCTGGAGGTGCGGAAAGCCAAGGAGCAGAGCGAACGTCTTATTGCCGACCTGGAAGCCGCCCTCAAGAGATACGATTATCTCGCCGCCCTCTGGAACGAGTTCGACCCCGGTCTGGTGACCATCACCGACGTGGATCTCCACACGGTCAAGGTCGCCGGCGTCAAGACGCCCGGACTGGGCGATATCCGCTATGAGATCCGTCCCTTCAACGCGTTCGTCAAGCCCGCCTGGTATGCCGACGGCGTGGCCATCCTCAAAGAACTCTCCCGGCTCGGCATTGAGTCGGAAGTCTACCAGGAGAAGGCCCGCATCCTGGATTACCAGCGGAAGAAGACGACCCAGAAGGTGAATTTGTACGAAAAAGTCCAGATTCCGGGCTACCAGGAGGCTATCCGCAAGATCAAGCGGTACATGGAAGACGAGGAGAATCTCTCCAAGGCGTCCCAGAAAATCGTCAAGCAGCGCCATGCGACAGAGGAAGAGGAGGCCTCGGACCGATGATCACATCCATGACAAAATACTCCTTCATCCTGCTCAACGGGCAGCAGGAAGGATTTCTGGAGAAACTGCAGGAGATCGGCCTTGTGGACATTACCCGCAGTGTAAAACCGGTGGACAAGACCTCTTCCGAACTGCTGTCGGAGGTAGAAAAGCGGCAGGGATTGATTACCGCCCTGGGGCGCCTCGAATTACCGGAAGGGATGCAGGAGCGTCCGCTCAAGGGCGACCTCACCCAAGCCACGGAAGAAGCCCTTTCCCGGCTCACCGAACTGGAAGGCCAGCTGAAATCAGCCATGAAGGCTGAGGCCGAGGCCGCCCCATGGGGAAACTATTCCACCGAGGTGCTTCGCAAGCTCGCCGACGCCGGCTGCCCCATCCGGTTCCACATCGTTTCCGCCAAGGCCTTTGATCCTGCCTGGGAAGCCTCGCACGCCCTCCAGGTCATTTCCGAATCTGACGGGAAAGTCCGCTTCGTCGTCGCCGGTGAAGACGGACTTCCGGGAGAGGTGCCGGCCCCGAAGCTGAGCACGCCGGAGACGAAGAAAGCCCTGGAGGACCTGCAGGAGCAGATTGACTCGCTCAAGGGCACCCTCCTGTCCGCCAGGACACGCCAGGGCGAACTGGAAGCAGCCAACCGGGAAATGCTCGCCGACTTGGACCGGTACCTTGCCACCGTCGCCGCCGTTCCCGCCGCGGAGAATACGCTCGTCACCCTCGTCGGATATGCTCCGGAGGAGAATGATGCAGCCGTTTCCGCCGCCCTCGACGAAACCGGCGTCTTCTACCTCAAGGAAGCCGCCCGGGCCGAAGACAACCCTCCTATCAAGCTGAAGAACAACTGGTTCGTCCGGCAGTTCGAAGTACTGACAGACATGTACGGCCGTCCTGACTACAACGAATTCGACCCGACGCCCTACATCTCTTTCTTCTTCCTGCTCTTCTTTGCCATGTGCATGGGAGATGCCGGTTACGGTCTCCTGCTCGTCATCGGAGGCATCTTGCTCCGGAAAGTAGATTCCTTCAAGGACATGGCTCCGCTCATCACCATTCTCGGCGTGGGGACCTTCCTCGTCGGAATCGTGATGCATACCTTTTTCGGCGTGGACATCGCCGCACTTCCCTGGATTCCGGGCTGGCTGAAAGCCGTCATGATCACGGGAACCATCGCCGGTTTCGAAGCCCAGATGGTCCTCGCCCTGGTGATCGGTGTCATCCACCTGTGTCTCGCCATGGTCGTCAAGACCGTGTACGCCACTCGGAACAACGGTTTCCTCGAGTCACTCGGGACATGGGGATGGACCCTTCTGATTGTCGGCGGAGTCATCGTCGGCGCCCTGGCCCTTTTCAGCCTGGTTCCGCCGGCCGTCACCAAGTGGATCATCATCGTCCTCGGCATCCTGTCCGCCCTCGGGATCTTCCTGTTCAACGACATCCATCGGAACCCGCTGAAAAACATCGGCTCCGGCTTGTGGGAAACCTACAATACGGTGACGGGCCTGCTCGGCGACGTCCTCAGCTACCTGCGCCTGTATGCCCTCGGCCTCGCCGGCGGCATGTTGGGAAAGGCTTTCAACGACATTGCGACCATGACGCTCGGAGACGGAGGCCTGACCATCGGATGGATTCCCTTCATCATCATCCTGGTCATCGGCCACGCCCTGAACCTGGCGATGTGCTGCCTGGGCGCCTTCGTCCATCCGCTCCGTCTGAATTTCCTGGAGTTTTTCAAGAATTCCGGCTATGACGGCAAGGGCCGTACCTATCGTCCTGTCAAGAAATAAAACAAAAACAATAACAAACCAAGTACTATGAACGAAATTCTCGGTTATCTCGGACTCGGACTCATGCTCAGTCTCTCCGGCATCGGCAGCGCCTACGGAACCACCATCGCGGGCAACGCCGCAGAGGGCGCGTTGAAAAAAGCCCCCGAAAAATCAAGCAGTTACCTGATCCTTTCCGCCTTACCGGCCACCCAGGGCATTTATGGGTTCGTCGGATTCTTCATGTGGCTGCTGGTCTACAAGTTTGACTTTGCCGCCAACGGACCGATCCTGTTCGGCGTCGGCCTCGGTGTCGGCCTCGTCTGCATGTTGTCCGCCATCCGCCAGGGGCAGGTCTGCGCCAACGGTATCGTCGGCATCTCCCAGGGACACGATGTCCAGACCAACACGCTCATCTACGCCGCCCTTCCGGAATTCTACGCCATCCTCGGCCTCGTGGGTGCCCTGATGCTGACCCTTGCCATCTGATTCCCCCATCCGAATGTTACGGCAAGCCAGTCCTTTGCGGGCTGGCTTGCTTTTTGTTATCCTGCAGGAAAACGACATCGGCCATGAAAAGAATACTCACCCTCCTTCTCGTGCTCGCGACCGGATGGTCGGCGATGGCGCAGTATGGCCCCCGGTATGCTCCCGCCCGAAGGGGTCCTGCCTCCTGGAGCAATCTGGAACTCGGTTTCAGCCTGAACAATTTCACCGGAGAACTCCGGCCGGGGGAAGGAGCCGGACACACGCAGCGTCCCGACCGGTTCGGTTTCTTCGGCGAATACCGGGTCGACATGACAGAATTCATGGACATCGGCCTCCAGCTTTCCACGACCATGGGGCGCGGAACCGTATACGGAGGATCCGGCTACGGAATCACTCATGACGACTGGTTCTGGCAGGGAGCCGCCCTCCTCGTTGTCGATTACAACGTCTTTCCCTTCTCATCCCTCTGCCCGTATCTCGGCATCGGCGTCGGTCCGGGCATGGGGTACGACCGGAACAAGACGGAAGGGGTTTCTGAATGGACCCATGCCCTCGTCATCAGCCCGAGAGCCGGCGTCGAACTGTTCGACCACCTGCGGCTTGCCGTCCAGTACCAGGCCTACCTGAACGGGGCGCAGCACTTCTCCAACATCGGCCTCTGCCTCAGCTGGTCCTTCGACCCCGCCCTGTCTTTCCGGCGATCCCCCCGGGGACCGGCCACAGGGCACGGCCGCAGACAACGCTGGTGAGGGGCGGAGTCTGGTATTGAAGTCCTATTTGACAATCCGGAATCCCTTCGCCAAGATAAACCGGACAGTTTCAAAAGCCGTGTTCCGGTCATAGGCCTTCTCTTCTTCGGGAAGGTCTGAATATGGAACCAGGCACGGCGTCTGTTTCCTGACATCATCTCTTGCCGGGCCGTATGTCCATCCTTCGGACAGGCGGCTTTGCGCCCAAACTTCATGGACATTCTCGGCAATCGCTTCGCCGAGATCGATCAGTTCCTGCGGCAATTGTACGTCAGATGTATCGAGGGGCTGAGGGTGATATGACTGCTTCATTGGGCCGTATGGGTAGATAAAGACGAAGACAAGGAGCGGATCCGCCGCATATTCTGACGTAACCTGTCAGCATTCTGCTGCTCTCCGTCTGCTTCCGCATTGCCGGCGTCATCGTCGAGTTGATGGATAAGCAGGTCCGTATTGCCGCTTACGATATACGATATCAGGCGCAGATTGGAATCTTTATTCCTCTCCGACTTGCTAAGGTCCTTGGCCGGCGCGATGTCCGGATGAATGAAGCGCCTCTTCAGGCTGCCGGGATCTTCCGCCGCCAACGCTGCGCTGGGAGGATAATAGCCCAGCAGCAAATCGGCAGCTACCCAGCGCCGGTGCTCCACCCGGTCAAGCCCTTCACAGGCTTCTTCGGACAACTGACGGTCAACCGGCTCGGCGGGATTGAAACCCAGACTGCGTACCTTGACCGGGATGGCTGCCGCATAGTAATAATTCGACAGTTTAAACCGCTCGGGAAGGGCATACCATTCGTCCTCGATGCTCCGGATCTGCTGCTCCTTGATGCTGCCGTCCTTCTCCTTTTCAAATGCCTTATATACATAATGCGTACGCTTGGCCATGTCGGAGCGGCCCTCAAACAGGACATCCGAATCCGGATCTTTTCCAAACGAGATAATCCTGCCGACACACCCGTCCCCTCCGAAAACGCCCGCACCGAACGTGTTCAAAACAGCGGAACCACTTGGAAGATAAGCGAAAACAGGGATGGTGTCTTTCTCATACAGGGAACGGGGCAAAGAAAGGGCGGCGCCAATGTTGCTGGCTTCCTCCCTGTCGCACAGCGAAATACAGAGTTGCTGCGTGTCATCCTCCGCCCACTCCTCCAGCCGGGTCCGGATATCCATGTCACGGATATCCCCTTCAATGAATTCCCATTCCGTGTCCAGGAAATCCCCATACCCTTCGGACGGATAGAAGTGCCTGACCTTCCCCATCCCGTTTTCCTTGAATTCATACCGGACGTTTGACAGCTGGAAAATATTGGCATACAAGGACATGTACTCGTTCAGGAATTGACCCGCCTTCTCATCGATGACGGTAATTGTCGTCCTGTTCTTCAGCGAGCCCTCATCAAAGTTCGGGAAGTGCAGCATGGAAAACGCCGTCTTGACAAAAGACCAGGACATCCGTCCGTACCCCGTTACGACAAGATGCAGGTGCCGGGGGCTGTCCAAACCGATGGCGGGAACATGTTCCTTCAACACCTTCTCCGCCATATCGTCATAGACATTGATCAGGTCCAGGCAAAACAACTCCATCCCGGAACTGTTCCCGTTCTCATCGGGCATATTCTCATTTTTGACGATCTGTGAATGGACGGAATAGGGATCTTCCAGGAAAACCTTGCACCGCACCCTGAGACCTTCTGCTCTCAGTTTTTTGAGCAGTTTGACCGATGAAAGGCTCTTGCCGTCATGGTTATCCTCATGATCCTCTCCCAAAATATAGATTTCTTCCGCACAACCGGCATTCACGGATTTCAACGCATCTTCATTGTCCCTCTCCCCATAAATCAGGACCAGCTTGTTTCTCAACTGTTTATATGCCTTTGAGCTAAAGGTTGAAAACAGTCTCTCCCTCAACTCCTCGATATTGCCTGTCGTCAGGATGACAATCGGTCTTTTCAACTCCCGTTTTGACATTTCGCGCAGCATCCCGGTCAGCATATGGCCGGCTCCGAGCAGCAGCGTATGGCGCTGGGGATCGACCTCCAGCCGTCCCTCTTTGAAAGAACTGCTGAAATTGTCAAAGATGTTCGAGATGACAGAAATCAGGAACGTTGAGAAAAGGAGTGTGCCGAGAAGATAGACAAAGAGCCTTATCAACACCCCATCTTTCACGTCGGCGAGAGAACTCAGCCCGAAGAACAAGGCCAACACACCATTGCGTCCCAGCGAATTGCGCAGGAGCAAGAAAAGAATCGTCAAGACAACGAGAATCAGGGCGGAAAGCCATAGCAGTTGCCGCCCCTTTCCTTCCGAAAGAATCTTCCCGAACTTGTAAAGTATATTCTTCATATGGGTCACTTGTCAAATCAATGGGACATAAGGACACCGCAAATATACAAAACATGGCCGTAATTACCGAAGAAACAGGGCACTTCCCGCTCCCAAATCCGCTTTTGCCTGCAGAATTCCAGGGATAGCCTCATGTCTCGCTGTTCAGGTAATCATAGACCGCAAGGGCCTTGTTCTCAATCGTCTTCCATATGATTTTGAGTTGTCCCTTCAAGGTTTTCACCAGACCCGGTTCCACCTCTGGCGCCCCTATTGTCCCCTGCGGATCAGATACAGTTCCCTCCAGTTCGGCTAGCGTGTCCTGTGGCTCAGATACGGTTTCCTCCAGTTCCTGACTTTCATCCACTCGCAGCGTCCGTTCCTGAAATGCAAGGCAGTCCCCCGCCCCCATGTCCTTTGCCGCGACAAGCAGTCCGAGCACGGAAGCATTCTTCGTTGATAATACCGCCTTGCCTACTGCGGATGTGAAGAGGTTTCGAATCTTCCCTTTCCGCACCCGGTAACCGGACAGCTCCTTCAACAGCGAATCCAGATGAGTCTGCTCCGCACCTCCGCCGACGAGAACGATTCCGCTCCGAAGAGAATCCTGCTCTCCACTTTCCTGGATGAGGTAGAGCACAGCTTCGAGAATCTCCCGATACCGACTGTCAACGATTTCAGACAGGAACTTTACCGGAATCTCCATAGGAGGGTCTGCGACCCGAACGTCAAGAACTTTTTCAGACTGTCCACCCAAACGGTCAGGCAGGCAGGTCCCGAAGCGGACCTTGATTTTTTCGGCCAGGTCTTCCGGGAGGACACATTCCGTCCGGATGTCGCCGGTAACTGTATCTCCGCCGAATGGAATCGATGCGTAATGCCGAAGTACTCCGCCTTTGTAGACAGCGACGGAAGTAACACCCGAACCGATATCCACGATGGCAACCCCTCCCGTCCTTTCCACTTCGGTGAGGACGACCGGCGGAACCACCTCAGGAAGGAAATACCGCCGGACGACGGCGATACCAAGTTTATGGAAGACTTTGTCCAGCGCCGCAGTTGCCTGACGTCTTCCCACGAAGACCTTGAACCGGCCTTCGATGGTGGAGCCGAGCGTACCGTCGACCTCCTTTTCGGGCAGGGTGAGCGCGTCGTCAATCTCATAATACTGCGCCACGGCACTGTAAATCTCCTGTTTGTCGGGCAATGGCAAGGGATAAGTATCCAGAGCCAGCTCCTTCAGTTCCTCGATCTCCCCCCGGCTGATATATTCATCCGGATCCGGGCGGTTCAGTTTCATGGAAGCGGTTATCTCCGCGACATCCTTACGGGGCAGTCCGACCACGACGCCGGTTATACGAGCCATCAGTGCAGCCTCTGCATCCCGCACAAGGCTGCCGACCGTATCTGTGACAAGCTGCGGATTGAAGATCACGCTGCTTCGTATTCCCTCCGAAGCAACCTCCTTGAAGTACTCGATCTGGATGTCGTTACCGCTGACATGTCCGACACACAACCTGACCGTCGAAGTTCCCAAGTCGACGGCGGCAAGATATCTCTCATCCATTGCTTTCATCTGTTTCATCTCCTTTCTTATTTCATCAGGAACGGGTAGTGATCCGTTCCCTCGTTGCCGATGGCTACCAGATTCTCCGTCTTCGTCTCAATCGCGATGATGCCGGGCTCGTCAAGGACGACCTTTTCATCCTTGAATTTCACCGTGTTGGCCGTGCCCAGGTCAATAGTCAACCCCTGTCTTAAAAATGCCATAATATATTGATTCATAATTATCTCCGTATACTAGTTTGATGTCATAGTCCGTCGCCGGGTAGCTGCACATCTCTTCAAATAATGATTTGATCTCGCCGAGCCGGTCTTCGTTGAGCCATTTTTCCTGCATACTGCTATGAACAGGTATTTCGATACTCAGGTAGTTGTAGTTATCTTTCTCTGTCAGTATTGATTCCTTCAACAAGGCATGCATACGAGGTCGGTCGTAGTAGAAATAATCTACGAAAAGTGTCCACTCTTCTTTCAGTGTCATGAAAGGATTCTTTGAACGCTCCTCCTTGAAATACCAGGCCTTTTGATTAAGTTCTTCTTCCTCATTTTTTTCTACATCTGTTGTCCGATCAGGGTTAACATAAGATTCTGGGATGTGGTATTTCGATTTCAGCGTGTGGATCTCCCTATCCAACCGATCCGGCACATCTGCCGGGTCGATTTCGTTCCTGATCGCAGTCACGAAGTATGGCCACCTTTCATCGTATTCACAACTCCCCGATGGCTGTGCCTGCTTCACTTTGTTCTCGAATTGAAGGAGGCGAATAAGTGCATCCTGCATCCCTAGAACCCCCATCGCCCAAACCATTCGATCCCACCCCTTGATATTTGAGAATGAAGGGCTGCTTAAACAATGATCATAGTATCCGTCGTAGTTGAGCAAGAAATTATATATCTTTTTTTCCATAGCTTCGGCGTCTACTTTCCTGCCCAGCTTGGCCATAACATAGAAGTAGTCTTGGACGCATAGCCGGGATTCGTCCAAAACGAACTCCGGCTCATTCCCAACACGTGCGCATACGTACTGATATCCGGCGGATTCAGATAGATGGAACTGTTCCTGAAGGATATATCTGTTTGGGAAATGCCTTAGAATGACATATGCGAGCATAGGCCGTCTTGTTCTAGTCCATGACTTTTCAATATCTTCCTTCAGTTCCTTCCTCCAGTTTTCACGTAGGATTCTTCCCGCCCAGTCACAGTCCATTGCAGGGCCCTCAAGAAAGACTCGAAGGATTCGATTCTGGTCGCGGTAGCTCTGATTGTCGAAGCGGTCTCGAAGACATTTCCTTGCGAACCCGACCTGCTTACTTTTCTTGTCTAAAAACAAGTTAAGAAGTGTAATTATGGGCGCATTCTTTGCTTTCTCTTTCCTTGGGTGCTCTCCAGACATCCACTCGATTTTTTCCACCAGGCTTGCCGCTATTTTTTCCCCTTGGGTTCTTTTACGGTTCAGCTCTTTAGCCATCTGTGCCAGACTATCCTTAGGGATGGTTTTCAGAATTGCCGTATAAAGTTTGTCCTGATCATGATCAAGTTCCAGGACAATGTAATCGCTCAGGTTTATCGTTTCTCCCGGTAACCCGTCTCCCTGATAACAGTGCTCAGGCTTTCGAAGTATCGCCAGAATATCATCTATGTTCATATCGTTATTCATTAGAATTGTCCATCAAGTCTGTTTTCAAAGGACTCGAACGGATCGTACTGTCCTACGGTGCCGTTAACCATATTCCATGAACTGACATTTTGATCTGGCGCCTTCCTGTCCGCTTTCTTTTCAGTGTAGTCAATCAAGGATTCATTACTCTCTGTGAACCTCACGAGGTCTCCATTGAATGTCAGGTTGATGACACCCATCTCCCCGGAGCGGTTCTTTGAAATAAGGAGTTCCGCACTGTTCGTCGGTCCTTCGGTATAACCCAGCAGTTCCGGGCGGTGGATAAACAGGACCATATCTGCGTCCTGCTCAATGGATCCGGAATCCTTGAGGTCACTCAACATGGGTCTCCCGTTGATGGAGCCCTGTCTCGTTGTAAGGTTGCGGTTCAGCTGGGCAAGCGCAATGATGGGGATTTTCAGTTCCTTCGCCGTTTCTTTCAGTTGCCGGGAGATTTCTCCAATCTCCAACGCACGGTATTGCGACAGTTCGCGGGAGGCATGCATGAGCTGAAGATAATCCACAAAAGCAATCCGGATATCCCTTTCCGTTTTCATCCGCTTGATCTTGGATGTAAACTCCGAAATAGTCAGCCCTGGCGTCTCATCAATATAGAGCGGCGCCTTTGCCGCCCGCACCAGAGCCATTTCCAGATGTTGCCATTCCTCATTCTCCATTTTCTCGCGCCCCTTCCTCTTGTTGGAACTCAGGCCGGTTTCCGCTGCGATGAGACGGTCTGCCAGTTCGATGCCGGTCATCTCCAGCGTAAAGAAGGCCGTCGGGATATTGTGATCGACGGCTGCACTTCTGGCCATGTTCAACGCAATCGCCGTCTTCCCATGCCCGGGACGCGCCCCGATCACGATGAGGTTTCCTTCCTGCCATCCCATTGTGATGGCATCCAGGGACGGGAATCCGGAAGGAATCCCGGTGAGACCGGTGCTCCGCTGCGACCGCTGGATACGTTCGAGCGCCTGGTTCATGACAGAACTGAATTCTACGTACTCGCTCCTTTTGCTCCCCTGGATTGCGTCATAGAGTTCCTGCGTGGACTCCGCGATGAGATCGTCAACGCTATATGTCTCATCGAATCCTTTCCGGAGCATCCCGTATCCTGCGGCAATGATATTCCGCTGAATAGTCTTTTGCTGGAGGATCTTGATGTAATACTCGATATTCGCCGCGGAGCCGACGCCGGAGGTTAGTCCCGCAAGCCTGGATACGCCTCCGGCCTCTTCAAGGACACCGTCTTCCCGAAGCCTTTCCGTGACGGTCATGATGTCTATGGCCGTGCGGGAGTTGAACAGCTTGACGATTGCCTGGAAGACAAGCCGGCATTTCGGATCGTAAAAACTGTTTTCCGTCAGGTTCCCGACCGCAGGATAGACGCATTCGGGGTCCACCATCATCGCCCCGATAACCGCATCTTCCAACTCGGGAGCCTGCGGAGGTCTGTTCCCGATTTCAGCGGATGCCGCGTTGACCGCATCATAGTCCTTCCTTTTTCTCTTCTTGTATGTCTCTGCCATCTTTTAAAACGAATTGACCCTTCGATTCGGATTGTTTCTGCTACTTCTGTCTTGTTTGTGATTGATTCCAGCAGCCTCGGCAAGATTCCCCACCCGATACCAGAAGCAATATCAGCAGGCTACTAACTGCGGAAATGGCAATTTCAACTGCTGTCATTGTTTAGTGCCTGATCAACAGTTTGTTGTTGATGTTGTCGATCGTGATGGTGCCGAAGCGTTCCATGGCACTCTGTCCCAGCAGCAGCGGGGCTTTCTGGCTCTTCACCACGGAGGCGTCGACATTATGGAGGACGGCATCACCGACCTTCACCTCACGGAGGGTGATGACCGTTCCTTCGTTGAGTTGTCCGCTCGCAACCTGGTAGTACCGCTTTCCCTTGACATCTTTTTCCGAGAGATAGCCATTCTTCAGCATGAAGTTGGCTTCAACCGAAGAAATGGTCACGTCGGACGCACCCGTATCGAAGATCATCTGGAGCGGAAGCCCGTTGATGTCGCAGGGAATCTCGAAGGTACCGCCGGGCTTGCGGACCATCGCGACCTCCGTGACGGTCATTTCCTTCTCTCCTTCGGCAGACAGTTCGTTCTCCTTCAGGTAAGCCTCATGACGGGCCTGATAATCAGCCATGAGGGCCTTGAACTCGGGGAGGTCGCGGATCGGGTCCATATCGTGATCGCCCCGGATATGGCCGAAACTCCGATAGCCCTTTTCAAAGGCGGTCCTAAGCGAAGCCATTGATTCTTCCAGGCGTCCCATCCTGGCATACAGGCAGGACCGGTCATAATAACAGCCGCCGTCGTCAGGATCGGACGCAACAATCCTGTCCATCCACTTTTCCGCCTCATCATCCCTGCCCAGGAAGTGGAGGGCATACATGCGGCAACTTCCTTTCTGCGCCAGGGTATCCTTCTGGAGTATCGTCTCGAAGTCATTCTCTGCCGCCACCCGCTCACCTGCGTCCAAGAGGAGCTCGCCCCGCATTAGATAAAGGTATGGATAGTCTTGGTCATTATCAATGCCAAGGTTGTAGTCCTCCATGGCCTTATCCCTGTCTCCCTTCATCTCATAGCACCATCCCCTCTTATAATAGCTGTACATATCGTCAGGCATCTCCTCAATGGCGGCCGTATAGTCTTCGACGGCCTCGTCCAGGCGGCCTGCCTGCAGATAGACATCGCCGCGCGTAACCAGCAGCAGCCAGCTCGGTTCCTTTTCGATGAGTCCGCCTAACAAAGCGGCGGCCTGATCGCACATCCCGAGTTCATCATAGCAAGAGGCACGGCGGAAATCGAGCGTAGCATCCTTCCCATACTCTTCCTCCACCGCATCGTAGCTCCGGATGGCTGCGGCATAATCCCGAACGTGTTCCTGGAACCGGGCAAGAAGGTATTTCCACTGAACGGGTTCTTCGCTCCTCTTTGCCTTGGTCTTCAGCGAAGCGGCGGCGTAGTTCGGATTCTTCGTGAAAACCGACAGAACGGTATCCAGCTGAGGTTCATCCTCCTTGTCATAATACGAGACGGCAGCGTCGATGGCCTTGTTGTACTCTCCAAGGTTCCGGTATGCCTTCATCCGGAATCGGTACACCTCGGCATAATTCTCCGCGTACTTCTGAGCCGTTTCCAGGATTGCTAGCGCCTCTCGGTCCCTTCCCCGGCTGATCAGCGTACTCGCCTTGCCCACCATGGCCGAGGCGTCCGCCTCGTCTTCCTTCAGCATGGCGTCAAAAACGGCATCCGCTTCATCATACCGCTCCAATAGGGCCAGGGAGCAGCCGTAATCAAAGGATATTCCCTGCAGATTCTCCTTATCCTCCTTCTTGGCCAGCGCCCATGCCCGTCCGAGCGCTTCGGATGATTTCTCCGTCTCCAACATTTCCTGATAGATGTGTCCCTTCCACCAGTAAAGCATGGACATCGTAATCCCGCTCTTTTTCGGCTTGTTCACCTTTAAGGCATGGTTGACGTCGGAAAGCGCCTTGCCGAACTCATCGTTCCTCCGGTTGAGCCGGGCACGGAACAGGAGGGCTTGGACATTGTCCGGCGTCTCCCGGAGTTGCCGGTTCACAAGGTCAAGCGCCTTGGCCTCGTCGTTCTCCTCGTCAAGCGCCTCCCATGCCCGCTGGAGGTTGTAATCGTTGTCGGTCTTGGACTTTTGGGCAAAGGTCTCTCCGCAGGTCAGGGTCAGCATCAGCACTGACAGGATGAGGGTGAAGATTCTCTTCATAATACGTGATAGTTAGTTTGTGCAGAAATTGGTTTCACACTGCAAAAATACCATGCGGCATCCTCTTTTGAAAAGCAAACTTACCAAGTAAAAAATAGCGTTTTGAAGTGTCTCCGGAGATTCATTTTGTACCGTATTTTTGAATTTCATACAAAACCGATTTTAAGGTCTTGCTCGTGGTCTCCGAAAAGCGTAAATTTGCCGAGTCGTGTCCAAGTTCATCGTCATATCGACCAACACGGAGCTGCTGAGGATTCCCTCAGACCGGCTGATGTTTATCACATCTGACGGCAACTATTCCAAAGTCTATACACAAGACGGTCATTACCGTCATGTTGCCTATCAGCTCGGACAACTCGAAGACATGATCGGCGATCAGCTTGGAGAAGATGAGACCCCCTTCATCAGGATCGGAAAGAGCCTCATCGTGAACAGGGACTACATCTATCTGATCGATGTGTCCTCGCAGATTATCATCGTCTCCGACTGCCAGGGACAGTTCCATACGCTCCAGGCATCCAGGAAGGCGCTGATCAGTATTAAGTTATTAATGGAAAACACTGAGCTATGAGTAATTATAAGGACGACATGCGCGATGATGAAATCCGCGTAATCGGAGCTCAGTCGCGGAAGCAGAAAACAGAGGTATTTTCTTACAAGCTGGATCCCCCTGGTCCCCAGAAGCCACGCAAAAGAAAGAAAGCGTACCTCTGGGCTCTCCTTCTTGCGATTTTACTCATCATCGGCCTCATCCTCCTTCTTCGTTCAGGAAAAACCAAGGAAGATCCTTACGACGGCGTTTTTGAGCCCAAGGAAGAAATCGCGGTCCAGCCCGTCAAACAAGAAAAGAAGATACTTGGACATGAGGTGGATTCTTTATCAAGCTACACGGAAAGAATAGATACCGTTATCAACGATGTCGGGATTGCTATCTTCATCCCCCACAATGCAACGCCGGAATTATGGGTGGGAAGCCCTCCGGAAAAGGATCCGGGCATTATTCTCGCTGTCCAGGCGGCAGATATCCGGGCAGACAACAAGGAAATCCTGGGAGCGTTCGTGTATAGGGGAACGCCACTGGCCTGGGGCCTTTCAAAATCAGGATACTGTGCAATCATTGACGGGGAAATGACAATCGGAACGTCTGAGAATAGTCCTTTATTCGAACAGGCAACCGAAACAGAGGGCTACTTCTTCCGTCAGTTCTCCCTCGTAAACAAAGGAGTCCTGGTAGAAAACGAACTGAAAAACAAAAGTGTAAGGAAAGCCCTCTGTTCCAGGTATGGCCAGATCTTCGTCGCCGTCACCGCATCGGATGAATCCTATCACGATTTTTCACAGGCTCTTGTAGACCTGGGAGTGGAAGACGCCATCTCCCTTGTCGGCAGCAAATACGCCTTTGGCTGGTGGATTGACCGGGATGGTGTCAATACCTCATTTGCAGAAGGTTGGCACAAGTATAAGAAGGAGAATTATTTGATTTGGAAGGCTCGTTGAACGATGGTATTCATGTAAGCATCTTTTGACTTGCACCACAATCACCTATTGAAATCATGGTGCAAATCGAAAAGATGCTTACCTATATTCAAGGATTCGCAGTGCAGCAATTTCACTGACACTTTAAAAAGATGTACCTTATAACACCCATTTAGAATCAATATTGAGTATTAATATAGTTTTTCTAGTTTTGAGATCGCCGGCTCATATCCCTGCTTGGCGGCAAGATTCCAATACTCTTTCGCCAAAGATAATTGGGATTCTGTTCTAAAATACTCTGTATTGCCAGAGCCATAAATGTAAGCGCCGGTCAAGCCTTTCTCCAAAAGGACTCCATATATATACTGAAACTGAGCAATGCCGGAATCTGCCGCCTCTTTAATATAACGTTCACCTGCCATTGGAAGATATTCACAACCATTCCCGAGATAATAACAGACTCCCAGCCGTCCTCTTGCTTCCATGCACCCAGCATCCGATGCCTGCTTGAACCAATAAGCAGCATGTTGGAGAGCTCCGAATTCGCCTCCTTTAGTTTTCTCGAATGGTTTTCTGTGATAAACACTTACGGTAATATCTTCCCAATTATTTTTCCAAAATGATTCGTACGCAATGCCAAGGTGTAATTGTGCTTTTACATCGCCAGAACGAGCACCTAAGTGAAGCAAATCGCGAGCTTGCGACTCATGCCAGTTGAGAGAAGATGTCCCTAACCGATTGTTTTTACAATTATGATGAAGTGAATTATGAAGTATGATGGCAACTGAATCTGCGATAAAAGGCCTCTCTTGAGCCATCTCTATTAAACGCCAATCTTCACGTGCATTTCGTTCTGGTATAATCAGATCGTCAAAAAGACGATAAATACCGTAACCACTACCTGCAATGCACCCAAGAGAAAGAAGCCCGATTAAGCCCCGCGTCACCCATAAGGGAACGTGGCTGACTAGATTTATTCCTTTCTCTCTTTTTTGTTTTACATTCTCAGTTAACGGCTTCTTGGGAGCGCCACCTTTGGGCAACCATGAGCCTGTTTTGCATTTCAGTTTACTAACCAGATTATGTATGGATGCCGGATTCTTTATAAGGTTACGTATTCCCTTATATAAATAATAGATTAGATACATTAGGACAATGCTTAATCCTCCGATTAAGCCATGCCACAAAGCGTCAGACATGAGTAACATTTTTCTAAATGTTTAAGATTTCTCCGATAAAGGTTTAACTGTTTAACTTCAATAACTTACAAAAACCGGTTATTCTTTTTGATTAGAACTATGGTAGCTTTTTGGTAGGCATCAAGACATCGCCCGAATGCCATGAACAAAGGAAAAACAATCTTCGCTCAAATCACGTCTTTCTTCAACGAATACGGGTTCAAGAAGAACGCCGACCGGCCATTAAGTTCAATTGCCGTAATCAGTTCATGATGATGAGCTTCGCCTAATTCACGTATAGGGTAGGCTTGAAAGATTATGAAATGACCATCCTCTTATTTTAGTGGATAGCAATGAACATAACATCATCAAAAACGGCTTGTAGAAATATAATAACTCACATCGTACCCTCCACCAGAGAGTGTTTCTGTGCCAGCATATGACCGAACGTTTGCCGCAGCAACCGATGCTGCCACCCTATAAGTACCATTTGGTAATCGGACTTTACCAGAAGTGCGTGGGCTCAATACAAGCCGTTTGCTGTCTGGACCACTATACAATAAGGTTAACGTGTATTGCGTATCATTACTAACTGTGATGGTATTGTTCCCTGAGGAACTATAAGAAGTCCGATCCATTCCTGGAAGAGAGCCGTGATCACCTGCAAAAATGTTTGTAACGGACAAGTCAATCACCTTCTTATCAGCCACTTTCGCATGCGCTCCTTTGGGATAAAGTTCAAGATAGCGATTAAATGCAATCAGAGTATTCTGTTTTTGAGCCGTTTTCCAAGCTTGATCTTCAGTCCCCCAAAGGCGAGAGTTGATATCTTCCATCCGCTGATCAGCATCGCGCCAATACTCTTCTGAAACAAGAGTCTTGTATAGCCTCCAACCCTCTATCGTTTCGCTGTTTAAAGCCTTTTGATACTCTATGTTGACCTTGGCATTAATCAGAGAGTCCATCCTTCGCTCTAAAACTGTCCCCGGGAAATTATCCCTCACAGACTCAAGATGTGACAAATTACTGATTGTAGAAGAATATAGAGACGATGACTTCTGCAGAGGTTGGTCCCCATAGTAATTAACGATAAAAGAAGTCGCTTCATTGGCATATTTTCCATTCGGATACTTCTTCAGATACGCTTCATACATCTCTTCTTGAGAATACTCAGTAGTAGCATTTCTTGCTCTCTTGATTAAAGATTTCTGAGAGTTCTCCTTAAGATTTGAGCACAATGAGACAAGGCCAATAATGCCAATCACTATCAGTGTTGACAAGAATCTTGAGGAGTCGTTTCCTCCTGAACTATAATATGCCATTTTGAATTGGGTAAAAAAGTAAACTAAACTAACTAAACTATTATTTCGCAAAGCAGAATAGATTGAAATGCAAATTCCATTCAAATCCATTATCCATTCCCTGATTCAACATCAGAGAGCATGTAGTCCTCTTTGTCAGGCAACGTTTCAAGTATCTTTTCATCTCTAGTTGATAACTGCGTCCTGATCCATTTAAAGAAACTAACCTCGGTATACACTATCTGATTGTCAGCTTCAATAGTGTTAATTACATTTTTCACAAGCTGGAGAGAAGAATCTTTATCTGATATCAGTAGATCGTGGCTTCTAAAAACAACGGAGTCAATAAACGGATAATAGATGGCAAGACACCAAATAGAGGAATCACCTCGCACAGCACATCTCTTGACGGTCTCTAATTCATTCACACTCGTTTCCACTCCGTCTCTTCCCTTACAATGGTTAGCTAAGTTTCCCCTGCTTATCCATGCAATAATTACTAACAATAAGACTGCAATGGTCAAAGTGATGTCGTTATTCTTCGAGTCCATAGTTCTGTATACTAATAGATTGTGAACGGATTTTGTCCCAAGACGCACACCTTACTTAAGCTTGAACTTTATAACTCTTGCTTCATTATCAATTGTATATGAGGCCACCCGATCTAATACGCCATTTCCCAATAAAACTGGTGCTTCTGCATTGGACGAGACCTGTGTAAGAACATTTCTACACACGATTGTTTGCTGTCCATCTGTCAGTTCAAGAGTCCTAATGTTAAATATGGCATCTTCGACAACACTGCCGTCAGCAATACTCGATTGGGCTGTTCCTTGGAAATCTGAAGCAGTGAGAAGGCCCCTTTTTATGAGTTGCTGGGCTTCTAACATAGAGATGAGAGTCATCGAACATCCGGTGTCAAAGATCATATCTGTGCTAAGTCCATTGATTTTCACCTGGACATATTTGACTCCTGATTCTAGCTTAAAGGGTACATCAATAGTCCCCGTGCTATTGATAATGCTATTATCGTAATTAACATAGGGAATACTGACCTTCTTTTTCTTCCCTCCACAAGAAACAAAGGTAAGAACGACCAGAACGGCACATATAGTTGTAGCAAAATACTTTCGCATAGTTCTCATGGAGTTACTTTGTATTCAATACTTAATGCTTTATCTTTGTTTATATAGTACGATAAGATTGCTTTATCAGCCTTTGTGACCTCAAGATTCGCAGGATTCTTTTTCTTATCCTTCACGTTGAGCCCATCGGCCTTCCATTCTCCGCTCTGCTCAACACCTAAGCACCTAACAGTGTAGTGTTTCCCAAGTTGCAATGGACCATAGATTCGATTGTTAGACTCATCCAAGATTTCAAAAGAAACATTCGGATACTTATCGCTCTTAGTCAATACAGCAAACGCATTATCGTTATGGCTGCGTAGGGATTCCACCTCACCACTCAGTGCTGCATATTTTTGATTGAGGTTATTGTATTTCTGCTCTATAGCAGCTTTTTCTTCCTGAACGGCCCGGATACGCGGTCCGCTCTTGATGCCCTTCCAGAGTAAGACTAGAAGAAGAATTGTAAGAATCGCCGCTACAATGATTGGAATATACCTGCGGATTCCTTGATTGCCTGGTTGCCTGTGGTGATGCGAGGAGTGGTGATGATACTCTTCATTATCACGGACTGACGTTTGCGAGAAAGGATTGGCAGATTTGGTTTCAACCGAACGCATTATTCCAAGCAATTCATTCAAAGTAGGTTCCAATCGCTCAGCAACCTGTCCGACATTAGAGGTACGTTTTAATTGTTCGCACTCTTGCTGGGCTTTCTTTAATTGTTGATCAAGTGAAGTATTAGAACTCTTTAAAGATGAAACTGATGCTTGTAACTCTTGAAGATTCTTCTGCGCTGCAGAATGGTCAGATTCAAGTGTAGTTACTCGGTTCTTTAATTGAGGAATTTGGCTATTTTCTTTCTGCAAATCGGCAATTTGTTTCTCATAATCCGCCTTTAATGTCTGGTACTTTTTATCCGAAGATGATAAAGAGGCAATGATGGCGTCTTTAGAAGGATATTCAGGAGAAACAAAAACCTTTCCGTATACGCGTGTCGTATTGAAAAAAGATTCGCTATTGACATCGTCCAGATTACAATAAACAGATACAGTTGCATGCTGTTTTGTAAACAAGGCATCGATATCATCAAAGTCGCTGGCGAAGTTATTTTTTACTTGATTATCCGCCAACTGAGCTATAGTTTTTAAGTTCGCTCCTGCATCAGAGAAACTAGCTATTAGGTATTGTTCCGTATTCCCTGTTCTTTCGATAATAGAACCTACTATTTTCTCCTCATATATCTTATCAAATAGCTGGAACAACGAATACACATCGGTACAATATTGTCCAACAATCTTAAGAGACATCCCGAAATACGAACCAGTACGCCCTCCTTGAGCTACCACATTCTGTGGACGAACATAAGTGTAATAGGAGCAAAAACCAGTAGCATCCTTCCGTATTTCTACGATTAAAACCGCTTTTGCCCCCTTACAGAAATCTCCAATCCCGTAGAAAGATTCATAGTACCTATCACCGGATGTACCCCAGGAATCATGTCCCTGAGGTACGCCGTGAAAAACGAACTCGGATAGCATAGTGATCAACCCCTAATTCTCTTCATAATATAGTTCCAGAGCATCTGAGGATACTCGTCAACACCCTGTTGGTAAGTCAGATAAGCCGTTCCGTCTGCTTTTGAGGCTCTTGTAAATGAGCCATTGGAGAATGGAACCAAGTCACAGAGATAGGGCTTAAACCACTTCGTAATAGGGTTAAGATTGACAAAAGGAGTAAAAATGCCAGGATACATATTCTCAATATCATTTTTGATCCCAGGCATGTTGACATGTCCGGGCGATATAACAAAGTTCGATTTGTCAACCTTGTTGTATAAGAATATTGCCCTGTCCTGCGGCCTCATCATCGTCTTAAGTTTCTGGAGTTTTGAGACATATCCGCTGCGGTCGGAAGGATCTTTCCAGTCAGGCTCAACCATATAAATCCAGATTTTCCGGTTGTTGCTATGGATGATTGTCTGGACATAGGCGGGAAAGTCATTGCCGGGTTTTTTGGGGTTGTAATAATACTCTCCTGGAGCCTCCAATATTTGGCAAATACGTCGACCGTTCTTATCAAGAACCTCAACCAGCATGAAACTAATCATTTGAGTGCCTTCAGCTGCATTTGAGGAATGAACCAATTCATTGTAGCCTTCACACATCTGAGCATAATGAGCGTCTGCAGATGGCCTGAAAGAGCGAATAGGCGATACACGGTAACCGTATTTCTGCAAGAACCTTGTCATACGGATTAGTGTCATAGTTTTTCCACACTCAGTAGGGCCAAACAATACAATAATCGGCACTGCCTGATCAGCGATGGAGACGACGATGCTATTAGGGTCTTTGATTTCTTCCTGGTTTAAGCCATGAACAGCATCCTCTGGATCTTCAACATTAACAAAAGGCGTCTCGACAGTGGGAGACTCTATTTGCATAGGGGCTTCAGGGGTCACATTCTCTACGGAAGTGCCATCAAGATCAAATTTCTTTGCCATAATATTTCGTTTTTATCTATTATCTACATCAAGGTTAAATAGTATATTGGTCCTTTTTAAATGCAATATCGAAGAAAACAAAGGCACCAATATCGACGAGGATAGAGAGAAGGACCCAAATGATAAGACCTCTTCCCGCATACTTACCACTAAGAAAATCTTTCCATACGTCGAAAACACTTAACATCCGTTCAACTTTGGTCACTGCTTGTTTCGGATTTCCTTCTTCATCGGTAGGAAGATACTGCTCCTTATCGCCGGTGTTGAAATCGATATAGTTGCTATATGTTTTAATAGTAGAATAGCCATGAACAAGGCGGTTATTCACATCCTTTATGCTGGCAGCATCATTTAAGTCCAAATCCCCACTCTTGATAACATTCTCCGCGAAATCAAGATTTAGCCAGTCTGTCGAAGCCTGAGCCTTATATGTGTCTTCATCCGGCGCAATCATTGAATTACGAATATTTACAAGTTTAGCATCCCTTAATAGATATATCTTCGAACGATATGCATCGACTAATTGCGCACGGGCTTGAACAGAATGATCTTTTAAAGATAGAGGATCTATCTTAGGAACATCAAGTAATGATGCAAATTCTCTAAGAATCCTCTCGGCATTCGGGCCGAAACCAGGATTTGCGTCATTCTTAATTTCTGCTTCAAGTTCAGCTAAAAGACTCTCAACTCGATTAGAAAACTCTGTCTGCTTGTCGCGTATCTTGGTCTCAGTAAGGGTGTTGTTCTTTAATTGGTCAAGATATCCTTTAGTAGTAGAGATATCCGTGCTGGTTATGCTTTCAATGGAACTACGATAGAAGAAAGTATGAGTGTTTGTAGGCATACTAAAGATTAGCCAAAAACACAAGACAATCAAAACACCAAAAATGAGTTTCTTTCCGCGACCTTCAACATAAACATTTTGGTTCAAACTGTCGACAATGAGTTTCGTGCCAAAAGATGCAATGATGAAAAACGCAATTGTGACCACCCAGCACAAAAACTGCGGAAAGGAAGCCAACAAAAGATGCAGAGATTCTTGAGTAGCCCAGCAGCTAACAGCAGCAAGTGCTACAAATGCGAAAACCGAGACGATTTTCAGTGTGTTGTTTTGTCCCATAATACTAGTATTTATTGTTTTTTTACTTGTTCTATTACCCCGGGCTTAGGGAGGATGTGAATCAAAAAACGCTGATTGAGCCTCTCGTTTGTCTCACGCATAAGACCGGTTCCACTCTGCCGGCCATCTCCACTTCCACAAATGAGCACTTCGCAGTTTTTGTCCGAAAAACTGATTCCACCTTTCTCCCAGAACTTCTTCAATGAGTATGCACGTTTATAGCTTAATTCGTAGTTTTGAGAATAGTTGTCTCGAGATGCTTGTCCCTCAATAATCAACAAATACTGAATCCCCGGATGATTCACTGTTGTAGAATCAATAAAGGACTTGGCTTTTCGTCCAGCAGCCAAAAGCTCCTTTTTCGTTGCTTCTGGCACATACCTTTCAATATCAGACTCCCCAGTGGGAAAACTAACATCTATGGTTAATTTGTGTTTTTTGTATTCGCTCTTGTATTCGAAATACTCAGATTCCAGTCCCATCGTGGCATTCTCTATCTCTTGTGCCTTATCCAGCTGGGCCTGGAGCTTCTCTTTCTCGATCTCGATAGCGGTATTTGTATTCTGGAGTTCCGAATTCTTCTTGTTTAATTCAACGACGGCAACAACAAATAGCATCAACATGACGAAGAATAAACTCGTCATAAGGTCAGCGTAGCTGGCCCAGAAGAAAGACTTATTACCTTTTTCTACCATTTATCTTGCCACGATACCTGTAATAAACTCAAACACGAACAATATAAAGGCAATCAATGCCGCAATTTTTACTGAATTATTTAGAATGCAAGAGAGTCCTCCTCCATGATGTCTCCTTTTCTCGTTCTCCCCACCTGAAGCAAAATGTTGAGATTCAGAAAAGTCCATCGATTCAAGGGCCCTTGTAATCTGCTGTAACTGTCTTGCATTGTTTCTGGAGACTTCCGCAAGGGTATTGATTGCCGTCTTTGTGTCAGAAAGGGATTGAATGCCTTGAAGGACCTTGTTCATCTCCTCGGTTTTTTGCGATAAGGCATCTTGCTGCTCCTTTAATTTTGCGACAAATGCTTGTTGCTGCTGTTCGTATGCATTTTTAATGGTTTCAAGTTCTGAAGACGTTTTTCTCCTCAGTTCACCCATATATGTGTTCATAGTTGAAACCATTTGATTAAATGACTCTTCCAACGAATGGTCCACGCTGCCGACAACTTGCCTAATATACTCTTCTCGGGTATTCACCTGCTCCAAC